>NZ_JBEPDH010000006.1:144366-311337 GCF_040300245.1 Nocardioides sp. NPDC000445
GTCGAGCCGTCACTCCGGTCGGCCGAGCCGTCACTCCGGTCGGCCGAGCCGTCACTCCGGTCGGCCGAGCCGTCACTCCGGTCGGCCGAGCCGTCACTCCGGTCGGCCGAGCCGTCACCGAGGTGCCGCCTCGGCCGACCTAAGTGACGCTTCGGCAGTTTGGTACCGATATCCGGAACAAATGAATGAGAATGGAAGCGAACATCAAGATCTCGCCTTAAACTTTTTATTGTCATTACGACAAAAAAGGGGGGTGATGATGAGTCCCCGCGAACACGTCACGAACTCGACCGTCGGTCTTGGTGGCGGTGGACCTGGTGATCCTCACGATGCGTGGGACGAGCTTCCAGGTGCTGCTGATCGATCGAGGCAACGAGCCTTTCCGTGGTTCGCGCGCACTCCCGGGAGGGTTCCTCAAGCATGTCGAGGAGGACGTCCGAGACGCAGCGCTGCGTGAGCTGCGCGAGGAGACCGACCTGGACGGGGCGGGGCTGCACATCGAGCAGCTCGGCTTCTACGGCAGACCCGATCGCGACCCACGAGGACGCGTGGTGTCGGTGGTCTATCTGGCCATCGCGCCGGGGCTGCCCGAGCCGGTGGCCGGGACCGATGCGACACAGGCGGCCTGGGTCCCGGTCGAGGAGGTGATCTCGGGTCGGTTGAGGCTGGCCTTCGATCACCAGCAGATCCTCGAGGACGCGATCGAGCGGGCACGTACGAAGCTCGAGCACACCTGCCTCGCGACGGCGTTCTGCACCGAGACCTTCACCATCTCCGACCTTCAGCGGGTCTATGAGGCCGTATGGGGCATCGGTCTGGATCCCGGCAACTTCTACCGCAAGGCCCAGCGTGCGCAGGGCTTCATCGAGCCGGCAGGGGGCGAGCGCAGGACGACCGGAGGCCGGCCGGCGCGCCTGTTCCGGGCCGGGCATGCCTCGGTGCTCAACCCACCGATCATCCGTCCCCATGACGCCGTCTCACACCGAGCAACACCGGGTCACACCGCGTGAGACCGACAACCGAGTTCCAACCACACCAAGGAGAAGCCATGACTGAGCCACGGGTAGCCGTCGTGCTGACCGCCCTTGATATCGAGTACGACGCGGTGCGCGAGCATCTCGTCGACCCCGAGCCCGAGCGTCCGGAGTCGGGAACCCACTACGAGATCGGCACCGTGCGCGGCACGTCCTGCCGGGTCGTGATCGGCCGGACCGGTGCCGGCAACAAAGCGGCCGCAGCGCTGGCCGAGCGCGCGATCAACCGCTTCCGACCTGTCGCGCTGCTCTTCTCCGGCGTCGCCGGTGCGCTTCGCGACTCGATCGAGCTGGGAGACGTGGTCGTCGGCTCCAAGATCTACGCCTACCACAGCGCCGCCGGGGAGGACCACGGCCTCCGGGCGCGACCGGAGTCGTGGAAGCTGGACCATGCGGTGAGCGAGGAGGTCCGCGAGATCGTCCGGCGACGAGACTGGATCAAGCGACTCCCGGCCGGCTCGAGCCTCCCGGCAGTCAGGTGTGGCCCCATCGCCGCCGGTGAGGTGGTCCAGAAGTCGCGGATCTCCCGGGAGGCGAGATGGATCAACCAGCACTACAACGATGCCGCGGCCATCGAGATGGAGGGCGCAGGCATCGCTGAGGCGGGTCACCTCAACCGCCTCCCGGTCGGTGTCGTACGCGGGATCAGCGACCGAGCCGGCGGCGACAAGACGGTCGGCAACGATCTCCACTGGCAGCCGCGCGCCGCGGCCAACGCGGCGGCGTTCACCATCGAGCTCGCGGTCGCCCTGCTCGAGGCGTCGCCGGTCGTCCCGCGCGCCCGTGCGGGGGCCGACAGGGTGTCCTCGGAGCGGGACGGCGTACGTCCCGGGGGCAGCGGCATCGTCTCCAACATCAACGTCGGGGGCACCGTCGGCGCCCAGGGTCACACGCTGGGGGCCACCACGCTGCAGATGGCGCCTGCGATCCACCGGGGCGCCGAGGCGGAGCTCGCCGAGATCATCGCGGATCTGCGGGCGCTGCTGATCATGCATCACGCTGCCGGGGACCTCGACAGAAGGACGTACCAGGCTGCCCGTGGGGAGCTCGAGGTCGCCGAGTCGCTCGCGAACCAGGAGGACGATTCCTGCCGGACCGAGGCGATCCTCGCCTTCAAGAAGCTCAGCGGGATCGTCTCCGACACGGCCGCGGTCGCAACGAAGGTGGCGCTCGCGGTCGCTGCGCTCCAGGGGCTGGCATGAGGACGGGGGACTCCGGCCAACCCGGACCCGGCGCGGCGCACAACATCGCCCAACCGGGCAGCATCGTGGAGAACCAGGCCTACGAGATCCACCACCACAACCGCCACTTCCACATCACGCCCGAGGACACCGCCGAGCAGCGCTACATCGTCGGGCGGCGCTACCTCGAAGCGGGTTCCCCGCGGCGAGCCGAAGAGCTGATCAGCGAGGCGATCAGGCGCCGCCACGACCAGGCGGAGGTTCAGTTCCACTGGCTGCTGGCGATGTTCAGCAAGCGGTCCTTCCGCGATCTCGGCGAGGACGAGCGTGATCGGCTCAGAGCGGCGATGCTGACCTTCGACTTCTACGACCCCGAGGATCGCTACACCGCGGCCCTGCAGGCGCTGGGTCTGCTGATCCAGCACCTGCTCGACGGCGCGACCGGTGATGCGGTCGCGGCCGAGGCAGCGCTCCACGAGCTGGACGAGGACCTCCTCGACAAGATCAGCTATCACCTCGTGGACGTGCTCGCAGGGGTCACCGCCCAGCGCCTGTGGGAGCGTACGTTGGAGCGGGCCCGGGTGGCACGGTTCGCCAACGAGCGGACTGCCCGGGCCCGGGTCTACTTCGAGCCGACGCCGGCGATGCCTCGCCGCGGCGCCCCGGCGGCTGGCTACGAAGCGCCGGAAGGACACCCGGCGGAGGTCGCCGGAGTCGCCGTGTGCGCTCTCGCCGTCAGCATCCTGGGGTGGCTGACCCTGAGCGGTGGGAGTCCGTGGGGCGTCGCCGCGCTCATGGTGCTCCTGGTGGCCGGAGCGGTCCTGGGCAGGGACCTTTTCGGCTGGATGTACCGCGCGGACCGGGTCAGCCTCAACGAGCGCCGCCATCACGGGAACGGGTTCGCCGAGGACGGGTCCCGCGACGGCAAGGGCTTCGTCTCCCAGCTGCGCCACTCGATGAACTTCTACTACGCCAGACACCGCCCGGCCGACCTGTCGGCGCAGGAGTGGCTCGACCTGACAGCAGGGGTCAGGCAGCGGCTGCGCGAGGAGCTCGCGGAGACGTTCCGCGAGCAGCGGACCTGCGCCGAGAGCCTGCACTGGCTGATCCGCTATCACGCGATCGAGGACAAGCGGAGCTTCGAGGCCGGTACGTTCCACGACCTCGGTGCCGCGCGCCGGCCCGACTGGCGAGCGGCTCTTCGCTTCCTCGGCGCTCTCGCGGTCGCGGTCGCTGCCGCGGTGGTGCTGTTCCGGGCAAGCAGTCTCGCCGGCCAGGTCGTACTCCTGGTCGTACTGGTCAGCGGGTGTCTCGCGGTGGGCGTCGGCTACCGCCTCTACCGTGCCCGCAGGAGCGCCGCCGACGACGAGGCGGAGGCGGCGGCGTTGCTCGACCGGCGCCGCCAGGAGTTCGAGCGCTGGAAACAGACCATCAGCGACCAGATGCCGACCGAGCAGGAGATGGAGACCTGGCTGCTCAGCGACATCACGGTGCTCATCGGCAAGGTGCTCGAGGACGCGAAATGGAAGCGTTGCGAGGTCGTCTCCAACGCCGTCATCCGCCAGCCTGGACCCGGGTGGCGGCGGGGGCGGGTCGACGACGGTCCGTGGCGCTACTCGAAGTATCAGCTCCGCATCTATCTCGTCACCGTCGACGGCGTACGCGAGGTCACCGCTGATCTCGACTTCAGGACCGGCGAGATCGGGAAGGTCTCCCGGGAGAACTTCCAGCTCGACAGCATCACCTCGGTCAAGGTCATCGAGGAGGTGAACGGCGGTCGTGTGCTCGCGGTGATGCTCAACAATGGGGAGCCTCGCGAGATCCGCGTCGCCGAGGGCGTCATCGCAGCCGAGGCGGTGGGCAGCGAGGCCGACGGCGGTCTGGGCGACGGCGAGACCACCCAGGCGCCGCCCGACCCGGACCTGGTGAAGCTGGTCAGGCTCAACCTGGACGCCACCGGATTCGACCACGCCCTGCGGCTCCTCGAAGGCATCGGAGCCGATGGGAAGGGCTGGATCAGGCGTCACGCCCGGGCCTGAACCTCCCCGCCGAGACGTCAGTCCGGTCGTCCGGGACGTCAGTTGCGTCGGCCGAGTTGGCACCACGCTGCCAACTCGGCCGACCGGGCTGACGCCTCGGCTAGATCTTCCACCAGACGGTCGTGTCGCCGGGGAGGGCGGCGGTGCCGTCGGCCACCGGGATCGGGCCCGAGGAGGAGAGGAGTACGCGGCCGGGGGCGGCGATGCGTACGGGCTCCTTGGTGGTGTTGACCGTGCAGGCGAAGCCGTCACGCTCGAACCAGAGGACACCGGCGGGGGCCTCGTCGTGCCAGGTCACCGCGTCGCCGGCGCCGAGGCCGGGGACGTCGCGGCGGGTGCGGATGGCGGAGCGGTAGAGCTCGAGGGTCGAACCCTCGACACCCGTCTGGGCCTCGACGCTCAGTTCGCCCCACTCCGCCGGCTGCGGCAGCCACGATCCACCGTCGCCGAAGCCGTAGGATGAGCCGGAGCGGGTCCACGGCAGCGGCACCCGGCAGCCGTCGCGGAAGCCGTCCTGGCCGTTGGCGCGGTGGAAGGACGGGTCCTGGCGGACCTCGTCGGGCAGGTCGGTGACGTCGGGCAGGCCGAGCTCCTCGCCCTGGTAGACGTACGCCGATCCCGGCAGTGCGAGCATCAGCAGCGTCGCCGCGCGTGCGCGGCGGAGCCCGAGCGGACGGTCGCCGGCGGTCCGGATCTGGGTTCCCGAACCCGGCGGGTTCGCGAACCGGGTGGCGTGCCGGGTGACGTCGTGGTTGGACAGCACCCAGGTCGCAGGAGCGCCGACCGGACGCATGGCGTCCAGCGAGCTGTCGATGACCTTGCGCAGAGCCGCGGCGTCCCAGGCGGTGTCGAGGTACTCGAAGTTGAAGGCCTGGTGCAGCTCGTCGGGGCGTACGTAGTTCGCCGACCGTGCCACCGTCGGCGTCCACGCCTCGGCGACGAAGATCCGGCCCGGGTAGTCGGCCAGGACCCGGCGCCACGAACGGTAGATCTCGTGGACGCCGTCCTGGTCGAAGAACGGCATCTCGTCGTTGCCGAGCAGGTGGAGCTGCTCCGCGTGGCCGATGGACGGCAGGCCCTCGGCCTTGACCAGGCCGTGGGCGACATCGATGCGGAAGCCGTCGATGCCGAGATCGAGCCAGAACCGGAGGATGTCCAGGAACTCCGCGTGCACCTCGGGGGAGTTCCAGTTGAAGTCGGGCTGCTCGGGAGCGAAGAGGTGGAGGTACCACTCGCCGTCCGGAACCCGCGTCCACGCCGGACCGCCGAAGATCGAGTCCCAGTCGTTGGGCGGCTCCTCGCCGTTCTCACCCCGTCCGGGCAGGAAGTGGTAGCGCGACCGCATCGGCGATCCCGGTCCCTCCGCCAGCGCCTGCTGGAACCACACGTGCTCCGAGGAGGAGTGGTTGGGGACGATGTCGGCGATGACCTTCAGACCCAGCTCGTGGGCAGCAGAGATCAGCGCGCGAGCGTCGTCCAACGTCCCGTAGCGAGGGTCGACCGCCCGGTAGTCGGACACGTCATAGCCCCCGTCGGCCTGCGGTGAGGCGTAGAACGGGCTCAGCCAGATCGCATCCACCCCCAGGTCACGGAGGTAGGGGAGTCGGGACCGAATCCCGGGAAGGTCACCGGTGCCGTCGCCATCGCTGTCGGCGAAGCTGCGGGGGTAGACCTGGTAGATGACGGCGTCACGCCACCATTCGGTGCTGCTCATGGAGAAGTAGCCCTTTCAGCCCTTGACGCCGCCGGCGGTCAGACCGGTGACGACGTGTCGTTGGACGAGGTAGAAGAAGATGGTCACGGGGATGGCGATGAGGACAGCGGTGGCAGCCATCAGGTTCCACTGCGCGTCGTGCTCGCTGACGAAGCTCTGCAGCCCGACCGCGAAGGTGTACTTCGAGTCGTCCAGCAGGAACGTCGAGGCGAACGCGACCTCCGCGAAGGCGGTGATGAAGGCGTAGAACGCGGCCACCGCGAGACCCGGGCGAGCCAGCGGCAGGATCAGCCGCCAGAACGTACCGAACGGGGTGAGTCCGTCGATCATGCCGGCCTCGTCGAGCTCGACCGGGATGGTGTCGAAATAGCCCTTCAGCAGCCAGGAGCAGTACGGGACGATCGTGGTGCAGTTGACCAGGATCAGGCCGAGGTGCGAGTCGACCAGGCGGAGCTGGGAGAAGATCTCGTACATCGGCACGATCAGCACCGCGATCGGGAACGCCTGCGTCAGCAGCAGGACCCACATCAGCGGCCGGTGGCCGGGGAACCGCATCCGGGAGACCGCGTAGCCGGTCGTCGCCGCCGACATCACGCCGAACAGGGTCGTGCCCCCGGCGACCACCAGCGTCGACCACAGCCAGTTGAAGAAGGCGGTGTTGGTCAGCACGAACGAGTAGTTGTCCAGCGTCGCCTTCGCGAAGATCCCGCCGGGGTGGAGGTAGTCGTCCTTGTCGGGTCCCAGGGACAGGTAGACGAGCCAGACGATCGGGAAGAGCGCGATCAGCGACGCCACCGTGAGCGTCACGTGCGTGCCCACCCGCGCGACCGGGCCGAGTTCTCCGCGGCGGCGGTGGGTCGTCCTGGGCGCGTTGAGGCTAGGCGAGCTGGTCATTGCGTTTCAACCACCGGTAGTAGAAGGACGTGAAGACGATCAGGATCGCGAGCAGGAGCACGCCGTACGCCGCCGACATGGCGAAGTCGCGAGGCTGCTGCCCGAATCCGAGTCGATAGGCCCAGGTGACCAGGATCTGCGCGTCCGGCGCGGTGTTGCCGAAGAGCAGGAAGATGATCGCGAACTGGTTGAAGGTCCAGATCACGCCGAGCAGCACGACGGTCGAGCTCACCGACGACAGCCCCGGCAGGGTGACGTGGCGGAACCGCTGCCAGGCGTTGGCGCCGTCGATCTCGGCCGCCTCGTAGAGGTTCTCGTCGATCGACTGCAGCCCGCCGAGCAGGGAGAGCATCATGAACGGCACGCCGCACCAGGTGTTGACCATGATCGCGGCCGTACGCTGCCAGGTCGGGTCCTCGAGCCAGCTCGGCGAGGCGAGCCCGATCGTGTCGAGCATCGAGTTGATGACGCCGGCGTCGGCCAGCATGATCCGCCAGGCGAAGACGGTGACGAACGTCGGCACCGCCCAGGGCAGGATCAGCAGCAGGCGGTACGCCACGCGTCCGCGCAGCCGCTGGTTGAGCAGCATCGCCAGGCCGAGGCCGATGACGTAGTGCAGGACGACGCAGGTGACGGTCCAGACGATGGTCCACACGAAGTGGGACCAGAAGCGGTCGTACGCCGCCGGGCCCCACAGGATCTCGGCGTAGTTGTCCAGACCGATGAACTTGTACGTCGCATCGATCGTGTTGACGCCGATGGTGCGCGCCGAGTTGAGGCTGTTGGCGTCGGTCAGGGTCAGGTAGAAGCCGCGCAGGAGCGGGTAGCCGACGAGCACGCCGAGCACGATCACGACGGGCGCGACCATCGCGTAGGCGTACCAGTAGCGGCGGTAGGAATCTCGCATGCGCTGGACGGGGCGGGGCGCCCGCCGCCGAGACCGCGGGGTCTCGGCGGCGGGCGCTGGTGCTGTCAGAGTCATCGGATGACGTGGTCTTCCTGGCTCACTTGGAACTGGGTCACTTGGAGAATTCGGGCAGCAGGTCGGCGAAGGCCGTCTCGAGCGTGGCCAGACCCTTGTCCAGGGTCTCGGCGCCGGAGGCGATCTTCGGCAGCTCCTGGTCCATCGGACCCCACAGCGAGGAGTACTCGGGCAGCTCGGGTCGCGGCTGGGCGGCCGGGAGCACCGTCTGGAAGCCGGCGATGCCCGGGTCGGCCTTGACCTCGTCGGTGTAGGCGTCGTCGCGGGTCGGCAGTGTGGAGTTCTTCAGCGCGATCTGGGCCTGGGTCTCGGCCGAGGTCATGAACTTCACGAACGCCGCGGAGGCCTCCTGGTGCGCCTCGTCCGAACCGGCGTAGATCGACAGGTTGTGACCGCCGGTCGGGGCGCCGGCCTCGCCGGTCGAGCCGGCCGGGACGGTGGCGATGCCCAGGTTGTTCTTGTCCTGGAACGCCGAGCCCTTGTAGAAGTTCGTGATCTCCCAGGGGCCCTGGATGATCGCGGCGACCTTGCCGTTGACGAACGCGTCCTGGATGTGGGCGTACGCGTCGGCGGTGGTGTCCGCCTTGTGCAGGCCCTCGCCGTTGAAGAGACCCTGCCAGGTGGTCAGGCCCTTCTTGGCCTCAGGCGAGGAGATGGTGATCTTCTTGGCCTCGGCGTCGACGGTGTCGGTGCCCTCGCCGTAGAGGAACGGCTGCGCGTAGTAGGCGGAGGTCGAGCCCCAGTAGCCGTCGACACCGGTCTTGGACTTGATCGTGGCGGCGTCGGCCTTGAGCTCGTCCCAGGTCGTGGGCGCCTCGGTGATGCCGGCCTTCTCGAAGAGCGCCTTGTTGTAGACCAGCGCGAGGGTGTCGGTGACGAACGGGACGCCGTAGGTCTTGCCGTCGAACTCTGCCTGCTTGATCAGGTTGGGCTGGAAGGCGTCCTTGTCCTCGAGCGCCTCGGTGTCGTCGAGGGGAGCGAGGAAGCCCTTCTGCGCGAACGCAGGCGTCCAGCCGACCTCGGCGCGCAGTACGTCGGGAGCGCCGCTGGCGCCGGCCGCGGTGTCGAACTTGTTCTGTGCCTGGTCGAAAGGCACGTTGACGTACTTGACCTTGATGTCCGGGTTGGCCTTCTCGAAGTCCTTGACGAGGGCCTGGTACGTCGGCGCCTCGTTGGTTGCGTTCGAGGTGTCCCACCAGGTGATGGTGACCGGGCCGTCGCTGCTGTCGCCGCTGCCACCGCCACATGCCGTTGCCGCCAGGGCGAGCGATGCCGCCACTGCGGTGGCCACGATGCCACGTCGCATGAGTTCTCCTTCGATATGGGGCCGGGCGAGGGATCCGCCCGGTGGTGTGACGAAGGTAACCCCGCGTCGAGGAGAATGTAAGAGCCTTTCAGCAAAAATTGCAAGCTTGCTGAAAGTTCTTGCAGGCCGTGTAGGAAGAGGGCATGATGTGATCGTGCCCATAACACCAGCCTCTGCCCGTCTTGCTGACATCGCGGCCCATGCGGGCGTGAGTGAGGCGACGGTCAGTCGCGTCCTCAACGGCAAACCCGGGGTGGCCGCGGCCACGCGGGAGGCGGTGCTGGCGGCGATCGACGTCCACGGCTACGAGCGTCCGGTGAAGCTGCGCCAGCGTAGCGAGGGTCTGGTCGGCCTGATCACGCCCGAGCTCGACAACCCGATCTTCCCCGCGCTCGCGCAGGTCATCGCGCAGGGACTGACCCGGCAGGGCTACACCCCGGTGCTCGCCACGCAGACGCCCGGCGGCTCGACCGAGGACGAGCTCACCGAGATGCTCGTCGACCGCGGTGTCACCGGGATCATCTTCGTCTCCGGCCTGCACGCGGACACCACCGCCGACATGACGCGCTACGAGAAGCTGCGCGCCCAGGGCGTTCCCTATGTCCTGCTCGACGGGTTCACCCCCGACGTCAAGGCGCCGTTCATCTCGCCCGACGACCGCGAGGCGATGCAGTTGGCGGTCACCCACCTCGCCACGCTCGGCCACTCCAAGATCGGCCTGGCCGTCGGGCCCCGCCGCTTCGTCCCGGTCCAGCGCAAGATCGAGGGCTTCGTGACCACCATGGCCGACCGCTTCGGGCTGAGCGCCGAGGAGATCGAGAAGGGCCACATCCGCGACTCCTTCTTCACCCTCGAGGGCGGCCAGGCCGCGGCCTCCGCGCTCCTCGACGAGGGCTTCACCGCGATCGTGTGCGCGAGCGACATGATGGCGCTGGGCGCCATCCGTGCCGCCCGCTCGCGTGGTCTGCGGGTGCCGGAGGACGTCTCCGTGGTCGGCTACGACGACTCCCAGCTGATCGCCTTCACCGACCCGCCGCTGACCACCGTCCGCAAGCCCGTCCATGCGATGGGTCAGGCCGCGGTCCGCGCCATCCTCGACGAGATCGCCGGCACCGGCACCCCGCACTCGGAGTTCGTCTTCCACCCCGAGCTGGTCGTCCGCGGCTCCACGGCTTCCGGTCCCCGCGTCAACCCCTGACCGCCCGGAGCGGGCCGGCACGCGGCTGGCAGGATGGGCGCGTGACGATTGTGGCTGCTGCTGACGGTTCGGCGCTCGGGAACCCGGGGCCCGCGGGGTGGGGTTGGTATGTGGACGAGTCCACCTGGGCCTGTGGCGGCTGGCCGCACGGGACCAACAACCAGGGCGAGCTGACCGCGGTCCTCGACCTGCTGCGGCAGACGGCGCACACCGGCGAGCCGCTGCTGGTCTACTGCGACTCCAAGTACGTCATCAACTCGGTCACCAAGTGGATGGCCGGCTGGAAGCGCAAGGGCTGGAAGAAGGCCGACGGCAAGCCCGTCCTCAACGTCGAGATCATGAAGGATCTCGATGCGGCGATGCAGGGCCGTGACGTCCGGTTCGAGTGGATCAAGGGCCACTCCGGACACCCGCTCAACGAGGCCGCCGACAGGCTCGCGAACGGTGCCGCGCTGGCCTATCAGGCGGGTCGTACGCCGGACCCCGGGCCGGGCTTCGCGGGGGCCGTCGAGGCGCCCGCCGTCGCGCCCCAGGTCGCGCGACCCGAGCCCGAGCCGGACGACCTGCTCGGCCTGTTGAGCGCGGAGCCGGCGACGAGCGAGAAGCCCGCGACGTACTCCTTCTCCGCCGACCAGAGCCGGATCGACCCCGACTGGGTGCACCGGATGCTCGCGCAGTCCTACTGGGCCAGCGACCGGACGCGAGAGGTGCAGGACGCGGCCAACAAGGGGTCGCGCTGCTACGGCGTCTACGACGCGGCCGGGAACCAGGTCGCCTTCGCCCGCGTGGTCAGCGACTTCGCCGCCTTCGCCTGGCTGTGCGACGTCATCGTCGACCCGGGCGCCCGCGGCCAGGGGATCGGCAAGCTGCTGATCGAGGGCGTCGTCGCCGACCTCGAGCCGTACCGCATCCGCCGGACCCTGCTCGCCACCGAGGACGCACACGAGCTCTACGCGAAGTACGGCTGGGAGCCGCTGCCCGCGCCCGAGCGCTGGATGATCCGGGAGGGCTGAGCCCGGTCGGGGCACCTCAGCACCGACTCCGAGCGGCTGGCGGACCTGTGCGACGCGGTCGACGCGCGGATGTCACGGACGGATCTGCACCACGTCGAACTCGGTGCCGGGAGGTGCTCCAGGACCGAACGGCGGCGGGAAGCCGAGGTCGAACCGGCCGTTGACCACGGCGAGCGTGCTGCCGTGGAGGTCGACCGTGGTCGGCACCCGGAACAGGTCGGACTCGATCACCTCGACGACCTCGCCGCTGGTGAGGTCCGGCGAGAGCTTCACGCGGGCCACGGAGTTGGCGAAGTTCTGCACCACCCAGGCGGTGCGGCCCTCGAGCTGCAGCCCGTCGACGGTGCCCGGCACCAGAGCGGGGCCGGTCAGCGGGATCTCCTGGCTCACGCCGGTCTCCGGGTCGACCAGCGCGAGGATGCCGAGCGCGCTGTGGTTGACGATCAACCACCCGCGGTGGGTCGAGTCGATGCCGTTGAGCCCGAAGTCGCCGGTCTGAGCGGCAACGCCGGTCACCTCGATCGGTTCCGTCGCGCCGAACGATCCGTCCGGAAGGATCGGGACCCGGTAGATCAGGGCCGCGAACGTGTCGGTGAAGTACAGCGCGTCCCTGGTGATCGCGACGTCGTTGCTGAAGGTGGTCGCGGCCGGGCCGAGCTCGAGCTCGTCGACGGTCGACCCGTCCCGGGTGTCGTAGACCCATGCACGGCCGGTCGCACCGCCGGCCACGACGAGCCAGTGGCGTGCCTTGTCGACCCGCATGCCGACCGCCACCCGGCCGTCCTCGGGTTCGAGGTCGATGAAGGTCGAGCCCTCACCGCTGCGGAGGTCGCCGCGGTAGATGTCTCCGTCCAGCAGCGAGCCGACGTAGAAGGTGTTGCCCTCGCCGATCGCGATGCCCTCGGGCTGGAAGTCGTCGGGAAGGGGGATCGAGGACGGACGCGGCGCGGCCACGGCGGGCGCGACGAGAAGCGCGACGAGAAGCGGGACGACTGCTACTGACAGCAGTCTGGTGGGGAGACGCATGGTCGAGCTCCGATCGCAGGAAGACCTCGCCTTCACGATGCGCCCCGCGAGCGGTGGTGTGAATCCCCTATTCGGGGCACCCTGCTGCCGGAACGTCTAGCCGACCGCCACCGGCTCCGGCACGTCCCGCCGCCGCCCGATGGCGACGACGCCCCAGGCGACGAGGGTGAACGCCGCCGCGATGCCGACGACGTAGAAGGAGACCACCAGGTAGCCGCCCTGCAGGTGCGGGTTGAGGAACGGGTACGGGTACCACCAGCCGTCCCCGGTGAGCGGGGCCACGACGTACTCGCCGCGGGTCAGGGTGTAGACCACCCACACGATCGGGAACGCGATGACGGCCGCGACGGCGCGCCAGGGCAGCCGTCGGCGCGGGGGAGCGAAGAACAGGTCGACGACCAGGAACACCGGGCCGATCAGGTGCAGCACCTCGTTGGCCCAGGGTGTCGTGGCGAGCGCCAGCCCGCGCAGCAGCAGGTTGTAGACGATCCCGGTGATGGCCATGAACGTCGTGGCCGCGGCGAGCAGCACGGCGATCCACACCGGCTCCTGACCGGTCCGGGTCAGTGCCCAGACTCCGCCGGCCACGAGCGCCGCCAGGGCAAAGAGGTTCGACTCGATCGTGAAGTAGCTGAAGAAGTTCACCAGGACCGTCGAGGTGCTGGAGCCGTCGGCGGGCACGATGCGCAGGCTGTTGCGGAACTCGGCCAGAATGGCGGCGAGGATGAGCGCGGCCATGGCCAGGCGCAGGATCGACCAGGTCTTCGTCACGGACTCACCGTAAGGCCGCGGTGTGCCGATCGTGGCGCTAATTCGAGGTGTGCCACGTCGTGTCCGTGCTAACGTCGCCGCGATCGTGATCCGACGGCAGGAGGTGAGTCCCGTGTACGCAACGTCCACAGAGGGTGCTCCCCGCCGCCCGCGATCGCGCAGCTGAGCCCAGACCCGGGCCGGCTACCGGGAGCGCCTGCGGAAACGCTTCGAAAGGCGACTCCCATGAACACGACCTCTCTTTCGCGACCAGCCTTCCCCGACATGCGCGCCCTGGTCCTCGGCGGTGGCGGATCGGCAGGCAATGCCTGGCTGATCGGCGTCGTCGCCGGCCTGCTCGAAGGCGGGCTGGACGTGACCGGTGCCGATCTGGTCATCGGCACCTCCGCCGGCGCGACCGCCGCGGCCCAGATCAGCGCCGCGAGCCCGGCCGACCTGCTCGCCGGCGTCCTCTCGACACCGATTCCCCAGGCCCCGTCAGGACCGCGCGGCCCCATCTCCTGGGCCCACCTCGAGCGGACCGACGCGATCATCGCGGCATCGGCCGACCTGCCCGACATGCGGCGCCGGATCGGCGCGGACGCGATCGAGCTCGCCGCGACCGCGGGTGGCGCCGGGCGGGAGCGCTGGCGCGAGACCGTCGCGGCCCGACTGCCGCGCCCGCACTGGCCGGAGAGCAACATCCTCCTCACGACGGTCGACGCCGACACGGGCGAGCCCGTCGAGCTCGACCGCGACAGCGGCGTCGACCTGGTCGACGCGGTCGCGGCCAGCTGCGCAGGTGGCCCGGCGTACGCGATCGGCGGGCGTCGCTACATCGACGGCGGCTACCGGCGCTCGAGCGAGAACGCCGACCTGGCGGCGGGCTACGAGCGCGTGCTCGTGCTCTCGCCGCTGGGTGGCCGGACGCGTCACCCGGCCCGATGGCGCAGTGACCTCGCCGCCCAGGTCGAGGAGCTGCGCGGAGGCGGGAGCACCGTCGCGACGGTTCTTCCCGACGCGGAGTCGCTGGAGGCGTTCGGCGACAACATGATGAACCCGGCGACCCGACCGCCCGCGGCTCGGGCAGGTCATCGCCAGGGCCTTCGCGCTGCCGAGAAGATCACCGAGTTCTGGAGGCGATGAGGGCAGCCGCGGCGTACGTTCTTCCCGAGGACCTGTCGAAGTCGGATAGGCCCGTTCGTGGAGCGAGTGAGGGGTGGCGATCAGCGCTGCCCGAAACCAGGAGGTGGCAGATGACCAGGTATCTGATCTCGTTCCGCGACGAGGCGATGGACTACCGCGAGGAGGAGGTGGCCGACATCGCCGCGGCCGCCTCCGAGATGACCCGTGAGGCCATCGCCGCCGGCGCGTTCGTCTTCGGCGGCGGGATCAAGGGTGGCCACGAGGACGCCTGGACCGTCGACGAGACCGGCGTGGTCACCGACGGTCCCTATCCGGAGAGCAAGGAGCACCTCGGTGGCTTCATCGTCGTCGACGTCGACACCCTCGACGAGGCACTGATGTGGGCGGGGAAGTGTGCCTCGGCGTGCCGCGCCACCATGCAGGTCCGCGAGATGCTCCCGGGGGCTGAGGCGCAGTGACCACGACCGGAGTCGTCGGCGGCGGGATCGTCGGGCTGGCGGTGGCGCGGGAGCTCCTGCGCCGCCGCCCGGCCGAGACGGTGATCGTCTTCGAGAAGGAGGCCGCCCTCGGCACCCACCAGACCGGCCACAACTCCGGGGTCGTCCATGCCGGCATCTACTACAAGCCCGGGAGCCTCAAGGCCCGGCTCTGCACCCGCGGGCGTGATCTGCTCGAGGAGTTCGTCGCCGAGCAGGAGATCCCCTACGAGGCGTGCGGGAAGCTCGTCGTCGCGGTGGACGAGTCCGAGATGGGGCGCTTCGACGCGCTGGAGAAGACGGCCACCGAGAACGGCGTGCCGGGCCTGAGGCGAGTCGGCCCCGAGGAGATCGAGGAGATCGAGCCGTACGCGGCGGGGCTGGCCGCCCTGCACTCGCCGAGGACCGCGATCATCGACTATGTCGCCGTCGCCGAGGCGCTGGGTCGTTCCATCACCGGCAGCGGGGGAGAGGTACGCCTCGGCGAGGAGGTCACCGGCATCCGTCGCGTCACGGGCGGGATCGAGGTCGAGACGCCCGCCGGCCGGACCCGGGTCGGCCACCTGGTCGTCTGCGGCGGCTTGGAGTCCGACCGCCTCGGCGAGCTGACCGGCGGCCCGAAGGCGCCCCGGATCGTCCCGTTCCGGGGTGAGTACATGCAGGTCAGTGCCGCGAAACAGGATCTCGTCCGGGGCATGGTCTATCCGGTCCCCGACCCGCGCTACCCGTTCCTCGGGGTGCACTTCACCCGTCGGGTGAGCGGTGGTCTCGAGGTCGGTCCCAACGCGTTCCTGGCGCTCAGCCGCCGACGCTACGGTCGGACGTCGCTGACTCCCCGCGACCTCGTCGACACGCTGGCGTGGCCGGGGTTCTGGCGGTTCGCCGCGGAGCACTGGCGCACCGGATTCACCGAGCTTCGCGGCGTACTGTCGAAACAGGCCTACATGCGCGAGGCCCAGCGTTACGTGCCGGAGATCGGCGCGGAGGACGTCACCCGCGCGGGGCTGGGGCTGCGCGCCCAGGCCGTCGAGCGGGACGGGTCGCTGGTCGACGACTTCGTCATCCACCAGGCCGACGGCATCACGTCGGTGCGCAACGCGCCGAGTCCGGCCGCGACCTCCAGCCTCGCCATCGCCGAGTACGTCGTCGACCGGATGTCCTAGTCGACGGTGTCTCCCGCGGGCCACTCGGCGGGGTAGTCCTTGGCCAGGCGGTCGTGCTCCTTGGTGAGCTTCTTGCGCGCCTTGGCGGAGATGCGGTCACCGAAGACGGTGCCGTTGGTGTGGTCGGTCTCGTGCTGGAGGCACCGGGCCAGCAGGCCGTTGCCCTCGAAGTGGACCGGCTCCCCGTCGAGGCCGAGACCGTCGACCGCGGCCCAGTCGGGGCGGGCGCAGTCCACGAACGCGCCAGGGAAGGAGAGGCAGCCCTCCAGGTCGACGTCGAGGTGGCGGTCCTCGCCCTCGGGCAGGGTCAGGACCGGGTTGCAGACGACGCCGACAGTGCGCTGCCCGGTGGCGTCGGGGCAGTCGAAGACGAAGATCGCGACGTCCTCGCCGATCTGGTCGGCGGCCAGGCCTACGCCCTCGGCGGCGTACATCGTCGCGACCATGTCGGCGGCCAGTTCGGCCAGCGCCGCGTCGAAGACCTCGACCTTCTTCTTGGGCCGGTGCATGACCGGGGTTCCCCAGCGCGTCATCGGACGCACCTTCCCGCCCTCGGGCAGGGCGCCGTGGGGCGCGAGCGGAGCACGGGATTCGAGCGAGGAGTCGGCCATGTGCCAAGCCTATAAATAAGTCGTGCGTGGTTTGTTACCGCCATCACCACCCCGAAGTGTAGACCGCGTTGTAACTCCAAGTTACAGTTCTACCCATGAGTATCCTCCAAGGCCTACGTGGCGGGATCGCCAACGGCGTCCCGTCCGGCGAGTCGCGCGATCCGATCGGGTTCGCCGTGGCCGGTCTGCGCAAGCTCTCGCAGAGCCCTGCGCTCGACCGGCTCGGTGTCCGCAAGCAGACCGAGCAGGTCGTCTTCACGGTGACCCGTGGCGGGTTCAAGACGATCGCGGCGACCAGCCGGGCGTTCAAGAAGAAGGGCAAGCGGGGCGCCCCGGGCGTGCGCGTGCCCAACGCCATCCCCCAGGGCGTCTTCGACCTGACCCCGAGCGAGGACGAGCAGATGCTCGTCGACGTGGTCACCGAGTTCGCCGCCGAGGTCGTACGTCCCGCCGCTGCCGAGGCCGACGAGGCCTGCGCTGCACCGGACGATCTGCTCAAGTCGAGCCTGGAGATCGGGCTGCCGATCCTGGGTGTCCCCGAGGAGCTGGGCGGCATCTCCGAGACCCGCTCCGCGGTCGCCGGCACGCTGGTCGCCGAGGCGCTCGCCAAGGGCGACCTCGGCCTGGCCGTCGCCGCCCTGGCACCCGGTTCGGTCGCGACCGCGCTGGGCCTGTGGGGCACCGACGAGCAGCAGCAGACGTACCTGCCGTCGTTCACCGAGGGCAACGTGCCCGCGGCCGCGTTCGCCCTCAACGAGGACAAGGTCCTCTTCGACGTGCTCTCTCCGTCGACCACGGCGACCCGGACCGCCGACGGCTACGTCATCAACGGCGCCAAGTCGCTGGTCGCCCGCGGTGCCGAGGCCGAGCTCTTCGTGGTCGGCGCCGCCCTCGACGGCAAGCCGGTGCTGTTCCTCATCGAGTCCTCGACCGACGGCCTGATCATCGAGTCCGAGCCGGCGATGGGCGTACGCGCCGCCTCGCTGACCAAGCTGACGCTGACCGACGTGAAGGTGCCCGCCGCGGCGGTTCTCGGCGAGACCGACGGCTCGACCTACACCGAGGCCGTGCGGCTCTCCCGCCTCGCCTGGTGCGCGCTGTCCATCGGCGTCGGCCAGGCAGTCCTCGACTACGTGACGCCCTACGTCAAGGAGCGCGAGGCCTTCGGTGAGCCGATCGCCCACCGCCAGTCGGTGGCGTTCATGGTCGCCAACATCGCGATCGAGCTGCAGGCGATGCGTCTGGTGACCTACAAGGCCGCCAGCCGGGTCGCGCAGGGCATCGACGCGACCCGCGAGATCGCGCTGGCTCGCAAGCTGTGTGCCGACAAGGGCATGCAGATCGGCCTCGACGGCGTTCAGCTGCTCGGCGGTCACGGCTTCGTCAAGGAGCACCCGGTGGAGCGGTGGTACCGCGACCTGCGTGCGATCGGGATCATGGAAGGCACGGTGCTGGTCTGATGGCCATCAATCTGGAAGACCCCAAGAAGCTCAAGCCGCTGCGCGAGCAGGTGCACCAGGTCGCGATGAACATGCTGCGACCGATCTCGCGCAAGTACGACAAGGCCGAGCACGAGTACCCCACCGAGCTCGACATGCTCGCCGCCATGGCCGATGGCCTGGCCGAGTCCGGGCAGGGAGAGGGCGCGGGCGCCACCGGCGTACGCCGCGACTCCAAGCCCGACGACGGCAAGGTCAAGAACGGCGCCAACATGTCCTCGGTCCTCTCCGTCTCGGAGATGTGCTGGGGCGACGTCGGGCTCACGCTGGCGATGCCGCGCCAGGGCCTGGGCAACTCGGCCATCGCGTCGGTCGCCAACGACGAGCAGCACGAGCGCTTCGACGGCATCTGGGCCTCGATGGCGATCACCGAGCCCGGCACCGGCTCCGACTCGGCCAACATCAAGACCACGGCCACCCTCGACGGCGACCACTACGTGCTCAACGGCGAGAAGATCTTCGTCACCTCCGGTGACCGCTCCGACGCGGTCGTGGTGTGGGCGACTCTCGACAAGGAGCTCGGCAAGGCTGCGATCAAGTCGTTCGTGGTCGAGAAGGGCACGCCGGGGATGAAGGTCGAGCGTCTCGAGCACAAGCTCGGGATCAAGGCCTCCGACACCGCCACGATCACCTTCACCGACTGCCGGGTGCCTGCGGAGAACCTTCTCGGCAGCCCCGAGATCAACGTCAAGGAGGGCTTCGCCGGTGCGATGGCCACCTTCGACAACACCCGTCCTCTGGTCGCCTCGATGGCGGTCGGCTGCGCCCGCGCGGCGCTCGACTACACCCGCGACCTGCTCGAGAAGGCCGGCGTCGAGATCGACTACGACCGGCCCGCTCACCTGCAGTCGGCGGCCGCGGCGAAGTTCATCCAGCTCGAGTCGGACTACGAGGGCGCCTATCTCCTCATGCTCCAGGCGGCCTGGATGGCCGACAACCGCCAGCCCAACTCCAAGGAAGCCTCGATGGCGAAGGCCAAGGCCGGCCGGATGGGCTCGGACGTGACCCTGTCCTGCGTCGAGCTGGCCGGCACCATCGGCTACTCCGAGGGTGAGCTGCTGGAGAAGTGGGCCCGCGACTCGAAGATCCTCGACATCTTCGAGGGCACCCAGCAGATCCAGCAGCTGATCGTGGCACGACGGGTCCTCGGGCTCTCGTCGGCGGAGCTCAAGTAGGTCAGTAGGGTTCGGCGCCATGAGCGTTCTTGTGGTGTCGGCGACCAAGGCCGAGGCGACCCATGTTCCTTCCGGACTCAAGGTGGTGATCACCGGGATGGGGAAGGTGGCGGCCGCCTCGGCCGTCTCGCGTGTGCTGGCGTCCGACAAGACCATCCGGCAGGTCGTCAACATCGGCTCCTGCGGTGCGCTGCGCGACGGTCACACCGGCACCTACGAGGTCGGGACCGTGCTCAACCACGACTTCTCCTCCGCCGCCATCCGGGCACTGGGTCACCCGGTCGAGGACGCGCTGGAGGTCGGCGAGTCGGACATCGTCTGCGCCACCGGCGACCTCTTCGTGACCGACACGGTCGTACGCGCCGAGCTCGCCCAGCGCGCTCACCTGGTCGACATGGAGGCATTCGCCGTCGCCTGGGCCTCCCGGGAAGCCGGTGTCCCGGCACGCGTGGTCAAGCACGTCTCCGACAACGCCGACGAGACCGCCCTCGACTGGGCCGACGTCGTCGACCGCTCGGCCCGCGACCTGGGAGCCTGGCTCGCCGCCAACGTGTGACGTGCGCCCCTGTCCGGGCGTGTCGGAGCGACCCGATGCCACGTCCTACTCCCCAGTAGCATCACAATCCAGGGGTGGACGCATTGCAATCGGGAGTGGTCGAGCTGCTCCGGTCCCGTCGTGGCCGGGACAGCGGGAACAAGGATGACGGGGCGACCCTGGCCCTCGTGATCGAGGGCGGCGGGATGCGCGGGATGCTGTCGGCGACGATGGCCGCGGTGCTCGCCGACCAGGGCCTGGTGGATGCGGTCGACCTGGTGGTCGGCACCTCCGCCGGCGCGGCCAACGCGACCGCGGTGGCGGCCGGAACGATCGGCGCCTTCAGCGAGTCGTACGCCTCGGTGTTCGCCTCGCCCGAGTACATCGGCGCGGGGCGGATGCTGCGGCGCAAGTCGATGGTGGACACCCGCGGGATCACCGCACGTTCGGCGGAGCTGTTCGAGTGGTCGCTGGCGCTGCGTGACGGGGCGCCGCGGCTGGCTGCGGTGGCCACCGACGTGGTGACCGCGAAGGCGGTCCCGCTCACGGACTTCAGCGATCCCACCGACCTCGCGGACTCGGTGATCGCCTCGAGCCAGCTGCCCCTTGCCGGAGGGCTCCCGGTGACCGTACGCGGCCGCCGCTGGCTCGACGGCGGCCTGATCGAAGCGGTGCCGGTCGCCGCGGCGGCGGCGCTCGGCGCGACGCACGCGATCGTGCTGGTGACCCGCCCGTTCGGGACGGCGCCCAGCTACGGTCCGGCCGACCGGGTCATCGAGCGCTACCTGCGCCGGGTGAACCCGGAGCTCGGCGAGCTCTACCGGACCCGCCCGGAGCGCTACCGCAGCACGGTCGCCGAGATGAGGGCCGGGAACTGTGCGGGCGTACACACGCTCACCTTCGCGCCCGATGCGGGCGACCCGATCCCGGGTCGTACCGAGACCGACGTCGATCTGCTTCGCGCGGCCCGTCAGGCTGCGACCGGCACGGCGACCCGGATGCTGGCCGAGGCGGGGCTGGTCTGAGTCGGCGGGCGGGCCGGGATGCTCACCGAGGTAACTCGGTGAACATCGCGCCCGCCGACGGCTCGGCGATGAGGTGGCCCGGGGCGCCGTAGCCGGCCCCGGCGAAGGCCTTGTCGATCGCGGCACCGACCGCCTCGACCGCATCGCGGGGAAGGATCGAGACGATCGATCCGCCGAAGCCGCCACCGGTCATCCGGGCACCGTCGGCACCGGCGTCGACCGCGGTCGCGACGGCCAGGTCGAGCTCGGGGACGGAGATCTCGAAGTCGTCGCGCATCGAGGCGTGCGAGGCGGCGAAGAGCTCACCGATCGCGGCCCAGTCGCCGCCGCCGAGCGCGGTCACGGTCGGCTCGACGCGGGCGATCTCGGTGACGATGTGGCGCGCCCGGCGGCGTACGACCTCGTCGTCGAGGGACTCGACCTGGTCCAGGGTGGCCCCGCGCAACGAGCGTAGCCCGAGGTCGGCGGCGGCCTTCTCGCACTGGGCACGTCGGGAGGCGTAGCCGCCGTCGGTCAGCTGGTGCTTGACCCGGGTGTCGGTGACCAGGATCGTGCGCTCGCCGAGGGCGAGCGGGACGCTGCGGTGCGCGCCGGAGTCGAAGTCGATCAGCAGCGCACCGCCGGCCTCGGCGAAGACCGCGACCGACTGGTCCATCCCGCCGGTCGGCGCCTTGGCGACCTCGGTCTCGGCCCGGATCCCGGCCGCGACGACCGCTCGCTGCAGGTCCTCGTCGAGGGTCCGGCCGGCGATGCCGAGCGCCGCCACCGCGGTGGCGCACTCGACGGACGCCGACGAGGACAGGCCCGCGCCGAGCGGGACCGACGACTCCAGGTGCATGTCCAGGCCACCGGTGACGAGGCCGGCCTCCCGCAGCGTCCAGAGCACTCCCGCGACGTACGCGGGCCAGCCCTCGATCTCCGGACCGAGCTCATCGATGTGACCGGTGAACAGCTCGGGCTCCTGGCCCGTGGCGATCCGGATGACGCCGTCGGTGCGCGGCGCGGCCGCGGCGTAGGTGGCGTGGGGGAGTGCGACCGGCAGCACCAGCCCGGCGTTGTAGTCGGTGTGCTCGCCGATCAGGTTGACCCGTCCCGGCGCCCTCCCGACCACTGTTGCCTCGGCGCCGAAGGTGGTACGCAGCGCCTCGATCGCGCGCGCGGAGAGGTCGGTCGGTTCGAGCATGGGGGAAAGTCTGCCGCGTGTGCGCGGCCCGCGCGGACCCGGGTCGCTCAGTAGACCGCGATCACCCGGAATGGGATCCAGGCGGAGCAGATGTCGCCAGGCGTTCCCCCTGGCATTTGCCGGGGGCCTCAGTGGCGAGAGGAGTTCCGCGAGCGGCCGCGGACGATGCCGATGAAGGTCTGCACCCGCTCGTCGTCGTTGTCGATCAGCCAGGCCAGGCCGACGGTCGTGGGCTCGATGCCGGTCACCGGCCGGGAGACGGCGTCCTTGCGGTGGTAGAGGCGGGCGATCGACATGGGCAGGATCGCGATCCCGGTGCCGGCCGCGACCGTCTCGACGGCATCCTTCTCGCTCATCGCAGGCCACTTCAGCTGCTCCGCGGACGGCTTCCAGCCCCCGCGCTCCGGGAGGACGAGCTGCTCCTCGGCGAGGTCGTCGAGGGTGACCTCATCGAGCAGCGAGAGCAGGTGCTCGTGGCTCATCACCGCGACCGGCTGCTCCTCGTAGAGCGGGATGCAGTGGAGGCCGTCGCGGTCCACGGGAAGGCGTACGAGGCACATGTCGAGCTCGCCCTCGCGCAGCAGCCGCTCCTGGTCCTCCTCGGTGACCGGGACCAGCTCGAGCCGCTCACGGCTGCGCTCTCGCCAGATCCGGGCCCACTTGTCGGGGGTGGCTCCGGTGACGAAGCCGACGGTGAAGGTCACCTGCGCATCCTCTCATCGATCGGTGCTGAGTCCCGCGCTGAAGAACGCGTCGTTGCATGCTGCTGCGAAGTTTCTATCGTGTGACAGGTTTGCTAAGGTCGAAGACGTCAGCCGAGACCGGCTGCCGGACGAGGGAGCCGTACCCGGAAGCGCGACAAGACGGCCGTCTGGAGTGGTCATGTCCTGGCTTTTTCTTGTGGTATCCGGTGTCCTCGAGGCCGTGTGGGCGCTCGCCCTGGGTCGAACTGAGGGGTTCTCGCGGCTGGTCCCGTCGATCGTCTTCGGCGTCGCCCTGATCGGCAGCCTGGTGGGCCTCGCGATGGCGATGCGCACCCTGCCGATCGGCACTGCCTACGCGGTCTGGGTCGGGATCGGCGCCGCGCTCACCGTCGGCTACTCGATGGTGGCGGGAGACGAGGCGATCAGCCCCGTACGCGTCGTGCTGATCGTCGCGCTCGTCGGCTGTGTCGTCGGGCTCAAGCTCACGCACTGACCGGTTCGAGGGCGGACACGTGCTCGGGCGCTTGACTCTTTCGATATGAGTGCGAAACTTACCCTCTCCAATGTTATCTATCGCACGACAGAAAAAGGCGATGCCACGGTGTCACAGATCTCGCCGCGCCCGGGTCGCGGCCGTCCACGGCTGCTCCCCGGAAAGATCGCGGCGAACCCCCGAGATCAGATCCTCGCTGCCGCTGCCGAGCTCTTCGTGAGCCGCGGCTATGCCGGCACCACCACCCGCGAGATCGCGGACGGTGCCGGGCTGAGACAGGCCTCCATCTACTACCACTTCGGCAGCAAGGAGGAGATCCTCGCGGTGCTGCTCGAGCGCTCGGTCCAGGACCGGGTCGAGCAGGCCGGGAAGATCGAGGCCGGGATGGGGTCGGTCACGCCCGACGTCGGCCTCTACGCCCTCGCCGTCAGCGACATGAGCGCGCTGGTCGCCATGCCCTACAACATCGGCATGCTCTACCGCCTGCCCGACGTCATCGCCTCGCCCGTCTACGACCGCTACGGCCATCTCCGCGGTGACCTCGTCGCCGGCTACAGCCGGGTCGCGGAGCGCGCCGCGGGGGAGCGGGTCTCGGCGAGCAGTGGCGAGCCCGGGCTCGGCGAGCTCCTGGTGCAGATGGTCGAGAGCGTGGTCAGCCTCCGCCGCGAGGACCGGGTCGGCAGCACGACCGTCGCCACGATCGCCTCGGCCTGCCTGCGCCTGTGCGGAGTCGCCGAGGACGCGATCGAGCAGGCGCGGGAGGCGGCTCTCACCGCGCTCGCGCGGGCCTGACCTCAGCGAGCCTCAGTGCATCCCGGGCTCGTGGGCCAGGTGCGTCTCGGGCTCGAGCTGGAAGGTGGAGTGCTCGACGTCGAAGTGACCGGCCAGGCAGGCCTGGACCCGGTCGAGGACCTGCGGCGCGCTGCCGTCGAGGAAGCACTCCGGGAGCAGGGTCAGGTGGGCGGAGACCGCGGGCAGGCCCGAGGTGACCGTCCAGGCGTGCAGGTCGTGCACCTCGACGACATGGTCGACCTGGAGCAGGTGCCGGCGCAGGTCTTCGACGTCGACCTCGGCCGGCGCACCCTCGAGCAGGATCCGGCCGCTGTCGCGGAGCAGACAGACCCCGGCGTACGTCATCAGGGCGACGACCACGAGCGAGGCGACCGGGTCCGCCCGGGTCCAGCCGGTGAGCAGGATGACGACCGCGGCGACGAGGGTGCCGATGAAGCCGTAGAGGTCGGAGAGGACGTGCTGGTAGGCGCCCTCGACGTTGAGCGAGGTGCGGTTGGCGCGCGCCATCAGGGCGGCCGCGAGGATATTGACGCCGCAGCCGACGAGCGCGACCACGAGCATCGGCCAGCCCTCGGCGTCGGGCGGGTCGATCAGGCGCCGGATCGCCTCCACGCCGACGACCGCGGCGAAGACCAGCAGGGTGATGCCGTTGAGCGCCGCGGAGAGGATCTCGGCGCGCTTCCAGCCGTAGGTCCACTGGCCGTGCGCCGGCCGCGCCGCCAGCCGCATCGCCCACAGCGCCGCCGCGATCGCGCCGACGTCGGTCAGCATGTGGCCGGCGTCGGCCAGCAGCGCGAGCGAGTCGGCGAGGATCGCGACCGTCACCTCGCCGATCAGGAACACACCCAGGAGCCACATCGCGGCGATCAGGTAGCGCCGGTCCGCCGCGGGTGAGATGTGTTCGTGATCGTGCCCCATGTTCGATGAGTCTAGGTCGGATTCTCGCGTGCGCTCAGCAGGCGGTCGTGGGATGGTGCAGCCATGTCGAAGGCCGATGAGTTCTTGTCGCTGCACGTCCCCGGAAGCCCGCTGCTGATGCCCAACGCCTGGGACGCCGGCTCGGCGAAGGTCCTGGCCTCGCTGGGCTTTCCGGCGCTGGCCACGACCAGCAGCGGGTACGCCGCGACCCTGGGCCGTCTGGACGGCCAGGTCACCCGCGACGAGGTGATCGCGCACGCCACCGCGCTGGTCGAGGCGGTCGAGGTGCCCGTCTCGGCC
Organism: Nocardioides sp. NPDC000445; assembly: GCF_040300245.1. Lineage (NCBI taxonomy): Bacteria > Bacillati > Actinomycetota > Actinomycetes > Propionibacteriales > Nocardioidaceae > Nocardioides > Nocardioides sp. NPDC000445. The sequence continues at coordinate 169,524 of NZ_JBEPDH010000006.1, forward strand.
GACCTGGAGGCGGGCTTCGCCAGCACCACGGCCGAGGTCGAGGAGACGTTCCGGCTCGCCGTCGCCGCCGGCCTGGCGGGCGGGTCCATCGAGGACTACGCCGGGAACGAGAAGGACACGATCTACTCCATCGAGGAGGCCGCCGAGCGGGTCGCCGCCGCGGCCGGGGCTGCTGGTGACCAGTTCGTCCTCACCGCCCGGGCCGAGAACCACATCCGTGGCCGCGACGATCTGGACGACACGATCGCCCGCCTCCTGGCCTATCAGGACGCCGGCGCCGATGTGCTCTTCGCTCCCGGCGTCATCGCCGTCGAGGACGTACGCCGCCTGGTCGATGCCGTCGACCGCCCGGTCAACGTCCTGCTGCTGCCGGGCGGCCCGTCGGTTCCCGAGCTGGCCGAGGTCGGCGCGGCGCGCATCTCTGTCGGTGGCGCGTTCGCGTTCGCCGCCCTCGGGGCGGTCAAGCGGGCCGCGGAGGAGCTGCTCGGCGCAGGCACGACCGGCTATTCGGAGCTGGCGGCCGAGGGTGCCAAGGCCTTTCGCAGTGCTGGTTGACTGGCCCCGTGATCGATGAGCTGAAGGTCGTGCGAGCGGGGTTCGCGCCGATCAAGGGGACCAGGCACCTGCCCCACGACCGAGTGGAGCTCGACGCCCAGGGGGTCGTGGGAGACCGCGGTTTCGCGCTGGTGTCGGTCGACGAGACCGCCCCGGCCCGCGGGCGGGTGCTGCGGACCGTGCAGCACCCCTCGCTGGTCGCCGTGCGGGCGGACCTGGCCGGCGATCGGCTCGAGGTCGAGCTGCCCCACGGCGAGACCGCCACGGCGGAGCCGGGCGCGACGGGCGAGCGGCTCACCTGCGACTACTGGGGCAGGGAGGTCGAGCTGGAGCTGCTCGGCGGCCCGCACGCGGCGCTGTTCTCGAGGTGGCTCGGCCGGCCGGTGCGGCTGGCCCGTGCGCGTCGCGGCGACGTGGTCTTCGCCGGTTCGGTGTCGGTGGTGACCACGGCGTCCCTGCGCGACCTCGCTGGCCAAGTAGGGGCGGACGCCTTGGACGCCGCGCGCTTCCGGCCGAACCTCGTGGTCGAGACCGACGAGCCCTACGCCGAGGAGACCTGGCTCGGCCGGGAGATCCGGGTCGGCGGGGCGACGCTCCGGATCGGCGTACCCATCCCACGCTGCGCCGTGATCGACAGCCATCCGGAGACGGGGGAGCGGGACGTACGTCTGCTGAAGACGCTCGCCTCGCACCGCCCGCTCAACCGCGCCGGCGAGCCGGCGTTCGGGGTCTTCGCCGAGGTGGTCACGCCCGGCACCGTGGGCCCGTAGCCGGCCGCACAGGCCACGCACAGGAACGGGCCAGCGCGGACTCAGGTGGACTGCGTACGCTCCTGATGTGGATATGCAATCGCTGTTGTCGCGCGACTCCGTGAAGGTCGCCCTCGTCGTCAACGCCGGCTCGCGCCGGGGACAGGACGCGCTGGCGTCGTCGGAGGAGATGCTGCGGTCCGCAGGGATCGAGGACGTGCACTCCTACGCAGTCCACTCGGGGGAGGAGCTGGAGGCCACGCTCGACAAGGTGGCCGCCGAGATGCCCGACCTGCTCGTCATCGGCGGCGGCGACGGGTCGGTGGGTGCCGCCGCGGCCCGGATCGCCGGCAGCGACGTCGTGCTGGCGGTGCTGCCGCTCGGCACCGCCAACGACTTCGCGCGCACCCTCGAGCTCGACCAGGACCCGCAGACCGCGGTCGAGCAGATGCTCGAGGGGAAGGTCATCAACGTCGACATCGGGCGTGCCAACGGCCACGCCTACCTCAACGTCGCCTCCTTCGGTCTCTCCGTCGCGGTGACCGAGGCCCTGAACCCGCGCCTGAAGAAGCTGATCGGGCCGGCGGCCTACCCCGTGGCGACGCTGCAGGCCTACCGCCACCACAGGCCCTTCACCGCGCGGCTGGAGTTCCCCGAGGGCGACCACGACACGGTGGAGCTCGACGACCTGCTCCAGGTCGCGGTCGGCAACGGCCGTCACTACGGCGGCGGCAACACCGTCTCGCCCACCGCCTCGGTGGACGACGACCTCCTCGACGTCTACGCCATCGTCCGGGGCCGTATGCGCGACCACGTCTCCATCGCGCGGCTGCTCAGGAGCGGCCACTTCATCGAGCACGACCAGGTGCACCACGTGACCACCTCGGCGGTGCGGATCACGACCGACGAGGCGATGCCGGTCAACCTCGACGGCGAGATCGTCACCGAGACGCCGACCGACTTCACCCTCGAGAGCAACGCGCTCCACGTCGCCGTACCGATCCGCAGCCGCGCCGGCCGCCTCGACGGCCCGCCGCCTGACGTCCAGAGCTGAGGACGAGCGGGACTAGGGGCGTCCCGCCCGGGGCACATCGACCCGGATGGCCAGCAGCCGTGCCTCGGTGTTGGCCTTGCGCGGCTCCTCGAAGAAGTCGGGAGCGGCACAGACGTACAGGGTCCTGCCGTCGCTGCCGCCCAGCATGCAGGCGAAGACGCCGCCACCCGGCTCGATCTGCTCGAGGATCTCGCCGCCCTCGGCGACCCTGACCAGACGTCCGAAGACCGCGTCGGCGGTCCACACCGCGCCCTCGGCGTCCAGGCAGCAGCCGTCGGGCGCGAGCACGGCATCGCCCATCGCCTCCGCGAACGCGGTGTGCGTGCTGAGCTCACCGAACTTCGCCCAGGTCCGCCGGTTGCTCAGCGACCCGTCCTCCGCGATGTCGAACGCGCTGATCCGGTTGCCGCAGGTCTCGTCGACGATCAGCGTGCCGTCGTCGGTGATCACGCTGCCGTTGGGGAACCACATGTCGTCGGCGACCTCGGCCACCGTCCCGTCCGGGTCGACCCGCAGCAGCACCGTCGGCGCCACGTCGGCGCCGGCCATGATGTCGAAGCCGAAGTTCCCGACGTACGCCCTGCCCTGCTCGTCCACCACCATGTCGTTGAGGTGGTGGCTGACATGGCCGCTGAGGTCGGCATGGGTCACCAAAGAACCGTCCGACTCGCGGCGCAGGATCCGGCGGTCGCGCATCGAGACGACCAGGAGGTGCCCGTCGGGGAGCCAGCCCAGCCCCGACGGCTGCCCCGGCACGTCCGCCTCGACCCGGAGATCGGACCCGTCCTCCTGGGCCGAGTAGACCTTGTGGGAGTAGAAGTCCACGAACCAGATCCGGTCCTGGTGCCACCGCGGGCACTCCAGATAGTGCATGTCCTCCACAACGGTGGTGATCTCTCGGGCCATGTCCATGCTCCTCAGGTCGACTGCCCCCATCATGCCGAGAAGTCAGGTACGTCGGGCGAGAAGTCACTCACGCGAAGCGAGATGGCACCGCGGTGACATCTCGGCCGACGCAAGTGACGTCTCGGCCGACGGGGGCGACGGCTCGGCTACTCCTCCAGGCGCCAGGCGGCCTTGAGGGAGAGCTGGCCGCCGGTCTGGAGCAGGGCGCGGCTGTAGAGACGCTCGGCGAGGCGTACCAGGGCGACGCCGAAGGCGAGGAGCAGGATCACGGCGATGATCGGCTCCCACCAGGCCGCGGTGCCCTCGACCAGGCGCATCGGCATGAGCACGGCCGAGAGCGGCGGAACGTACGAGCCGATCTGCTCCCCGACTCCGTCGAGGTAGAGGGCGCCGAAGAACATGACCATGAGCAGCATCGTGATCGGGGTGGAGGAGGACTGCAGGTCCTCGGTGCGGGAGGCGAGCGCGCCCGCGACCGCCCACAGGGTCGAGAGCACCACGAAGCCGATCAGGAAGAAGACCACGAACCAGCCGATCGCACCGGACAGGGCCGGCAGGGCGAAGCTGAAGTCGGTCAGGCTCAGCCCGACGAGTCCGACGGCCACATAGATCAGCATCTGCCCGACGGCGATGACGGCGTTGCCGATGATCTTGCCGGCGAGGAGCTGCCGCAGCGGTACGGCAGCGGCGATCATCTCCACGATCCGCGACTGCTTCTCCTCCACGACGCTGTTGGCCAGGGTCATGCCGAACATGATCGAGGCGAAGTAGAAGACGATCGCGAGCGCGTACCCGACGACGTAGCGGATCGCGGACAGCTCGCTGTCGCCCTCGAGCTGCTCGACTCCGACCGCCGAGCCCTCGGTCAGCTCGGTCGCGGTCGTGCCGGCCGCGTCGGCGTTGCCGGCCAGGACGATCGCCTCGACCGACTGGCTGACCACGTCACGCAGCTCGGAGTCGGCATCCTCGAGCGTGACCAGCGTCCAGCCGTCGGTGGCCGGACGCAGATAGGCGTCGGCCTGCTCCTCCTCGAGCGCGTGCCGGGCGGCGTCCGCGTCGTCGACGGCGACCGGCACGATGCGTACCTTCTCGTCGATGTCGGAGGCGCGCTCGGCGATGCCCTCGACCATCGCCTGCGAGGCCGTGGTGGAGTAGGCGAGGTCGTAGGTCTTCTCACGGCTCTCGCTCCACGCGGTGAAGCCGAGCACGCCCACGATCACCGCGAGCATCACCGCGGTGCCGATCAGGGTCGACTTGTCGGTGGCGCGGACCGCGATCTCGCGGCGCGCGACGATCTGCCACACGGGCTGGCTCCGGGCGTTCGACGTGGTCATGCGGTGACCTCCCGGTAGATCTCGGACAGACGGGGTACGACGCGGTGGAAGTCGAGCACGTTGCCGCGGCTGGTGGCCTCGGTGAGCAGCTTCTGCTCGGCACCGGTGGAGACGACCTCGATCTCGGCCTCAGGGCCCGAGACGTCGCGGACGTGGAGCCCCGGCAGGTCGCGTACCCAGCCGGCGTCGCCGTCGAGCACGAGCCGGTAGCGGAGCGCGGCGTCGGCGCGCAGCTCCTCACCCGTACCCTGGATGACCACCCGGCCGCGGGCCATCACCACCAGCCGGTCGCACAGCCGGTCGACGAGGTCGAGCTGGTGGGAGGAGAAGACGACGGGTACGCCGTCGCGAGCATGCTCGCGCAGCAGGTCCGCCATCGCGTCGATGGCGTCGGGATCGAGCCCGGAGAACGGCTCGTCGAGGATCAGCGCCATCGGCGCGGGGACGAGCGCGGCGATGATCTGGACCCGCTGCTGGTTGCCCAGCGACAGCTTCTCCAGCGGATCCTTGGTGCGACCGCCGAGTCCGAACCGCTCCAGCAGCACGGTGATCTCCCGGCGCGCGTCGGCGGTGGGCATGCCGCGCAGCCGCGCCAGATAGACCAGCTGGTCCAGGATCGGCTGCTTCGGGTAGAGGCCGCGCTCCTCGGGCATGTAGCCGAACCGCCGCCGGTCCTCGCGGGCGACCTTGTGCCCCTGCCAGGAGACCGTCCCGGCGTGCGCGGCCAGCACCCCCATGATCATCCGCATGGTGGTGGTCTTCCCGGCACCGTTGCCGCCCACGAACCCGGTGAGCCCACCGGACGGGACCGGGAAGGACACGTCGTCGACGGCGACCATCTCGCCGAAGCGGCGGGTCAGCCCGCTGACCTCGAGCATCGAATCTCCTCTGCGTTGGAAACGAACGAGACCCACGCTATTTCAGCGCCGCGCCGGGCGGATCCGTCGCGAGGATGAGCTCGAACTCACCCGTTGGGCGGGCCGGCGGGGAGCAGGCCGTGACGGTGGATGAAGACCACGGTCTGCACCCGGTCGCGCAGCTGCAGCTTGGCCAGGCAGGCCGACACGTGGGTCTTCACGGTGGCCTCGGTGAGGAACAGCCGGCGGGCGATCTCGTTGTTGCTCAATCCCTCGCCGATGAGCAGCAGCACCTCCCGCTCGCGGGCGGTGAGCAGGTCGAGCTCCCGGGGCGGCTTCGGTCTCGGCGCCGACGGGGCGTTGTCGCTGGTCACCCGGCCGATCACGCGCATCGTGACCTCCGGGGCGAGCAGCGCATGCCCATCGGCGGCGGCCCGCACCGCCTCGGCCAGGGAGTCGGGGTCGGCGTTCTTGAGCAGGAAGCCGCTCGCGCCGGCGGCGAGCGCGTCGAAGAGGTAGTCGTCGCGGTCGAAGGTGGTCAGGATGATCACCTTGGCGTGCCCCTCGGCGACCACCGTCCGTGTCGCCTCGATGCCGTCGGTGCCGGGCATCTGTACGTCCATCAGCACCACGTCGGGCCGCAGCTCGCGCGCCTTCGCGATCGCGTCGGCGCCGTCGGAGGCCTCACCGACCACCGAGATGTCGTCCTCCATCGAGAGGATGAGACGAAACCCCGAGCGCACCAGCTGCTGGTCGTCGGCGAGCAGCACCCGGATCATCGCGCCGCTCCCGCCGACGTGACGAGGGAGTCGAGCGGGAACCGCACCCGGACCCGGAACCCCTGCACCGCTCTGGGCCCGATGTCGACCTCCGCCTTCCGGACGGCCGCGCGTTCGCGTACGCCCAGCAGACCCAGGCCGCTGCCGGAGGTGCCGTGCCGAGGCCGGCCGTTGTCGGTGATCTCGACCTCGGCGTACGGCGCGGCCGCCGCGCGGTCGACGCGGAGCACGACCTGGGCGCGGTCGGCGGTGGAGTGGCGGCGTACGTTGGCCAGCGCCTCCTGGACGATCCGGTAGACCGAGTGCGCCAGCGGAACCGAGAGGTCCTCGACCGGCCCGACGGCCTCGTAGTCGACCTGCAGCCCGCTCTCGCGCACCTCGTCCAGGAGCGCGGGCAGGTCCTCGAGGCGCGGCTCGGGACGGCGTACCTCCGGGCCCTCGGTCTCCTCGTCGCCGGCCGGGTCGCGCAGCGTGCCGAGCAGCGAGCGCATCTGGGTGACGCCCTCGCGCGCGGATGCCTCGACGTTGCCGAGCGCCTCGGCGGCGCCCTCGATGTCATCGGGACGCCCGCGTTCGAGCAGCTTGCGCCCGGCGGCGGCCTGGACGCCCACGACCGCGACATGGTGGGCGACGACGTCGTGCAGCTCACGGGCGATCCGCAGCCGCTCGTCGATCACGGCGCGGCGCTGCAGCTGCCCGGACTGGGCGGCGATGGTCGCGGCCTGCTCGGCGAGCTCGGCCTTCTGCCGTGCGCCCCGCCAGGCGACCTGGCCGCCGACGATCGCACCGGCGAAGTAGAGCAGGTTCATCAAGGTGGTGAGCAGTACGTAGGCGGTCACCGGCCCGATGAGCGAGGAGCCCTCCGCGTCGGCGGTCGACTCCCGGATCTCGTCGATGCCGCTGCCGACCGCGAACTGCCAGGAGAGCCAGGCGAACATGAACAGGGTGATCAGCCCCATCACGACCACCATGTCCCGTCGGCGCCGTGCCCAGGCGGCTCCGGCGAAGAAGGCGACGAAGTAGATGATCTGCATCGGCAGCAGCCCCATCACGGTCGGGAGCCACACCCCGGTGACGAACATGTGCAGCCCTGCCAGGAGCGCGATCGTGAGCGGGAAGCGCCGCCTGAAGACGAGCAGCGCCGCGCCGATCACCACCGCCGTCCACTCGACCCAGGTCGGTGCGTCGCTGGAGTCGAGCGTCCCGACTCCTCGGATCAGCTCCAGGGTGACCAGGCTCGCGACCAGCACGACCGCGCCGACCAGCCAGTCGCCGAGCGTGATCGAGCCTTCCCGCTCCCAGTCGTCGTCGGTCGCGAAGAAGGTCGCCAGCCGGCCGGAGGAGCCGTCGTCGTGCACATTCACCCGGCCACCCTAGTTCCAGGGTCGGGCGCCGTCCTCAGTCTCGAGTCGGAGTTGGGGTCAGCGGCTGCCGGTGGCGCGCTGACGCTTGCGGGCGCGCGAGCCGGGGCGGCTCTTCCGGTTGCCGGTGCCCTCGCCGGCGGGGCGGCGCGGGGGCTGGGCGACGACCGGCACGAACGGGCCGGGCCGGGTGCGCTCGCCGGGAGCCAGCTCGACCAGGATCGGGTGCGAGGGGCCGTCGAGACGGGTGGTGGTCGGCTTGATCCCGGCGGCGCGGGTGAGCGTACGGACGTCCTTGACCTGGTCGGGCAGCATCAGGGTGACCACGGTGCCGGAGGCGCCGGCGCGGGCCGTACGGCCGGAGCGGTGCAGGTAGGCCTTGTGCTCGGCGGGCGGGTCGGCGTGGACGACGAGGGTGACGTCGTCGACGTGGATGCCGCGGGCGGCGATGTCGGTGGCCACCAGGGTGGTCGCCCGGCCCGAGTGGAAGGCCTCCAGGTTGCGCACCCGGGCGTTCTGGGAGAGATCGCCGTGGAGCTCGACGGCCGGGATGCCGGCGCGGCCGAGCTGGCGGGCGACGCCCTTGGCGCCGTGCTTGGTGCGGGTGAAGACGACGGTGCGGCCGGGAGCGGCGGCAAGGTCGGCGAGCACCGGGATGCGGTGCTCACGGGCGGAGAGGTGGAGTACGTGGTGCTCCATCTCGGCCACCGGCGACTGCGCGGAGTCGGCCTCGTGGACGACCGGCTGCTGGAGGAACTGCTTGACCAGCACGTTGACGCCCTTGTCGAGCGTGGCGCTGAACAGGAGGCGCTGGCTGCCCTTCGGCGTCATCGTCAGCAGGCGCCGCACGGCGGGCAGGAAGCCGAGGTCGGCCATGTGGTCGGCCTCGTCCAGGACGGTGACCTCGATCGAGGACAGGTCGGCGTGACGCTGCGCGATCAGGTCCTCGAGCCGGCCGGGGCAGGCGAGGACGACGTCGGCACCCTTGCGCAGGCCGATGACCTGCGGGTTCTGCCCGACACCACCGAAGACGGTCTGCACGCTCAGGCCGGCCTCCGCGGCGAGCGGCCGCAGCGACTCCTCGATCTGACGGACCAGCTCACGGGTCGGGGCGAGCACGAGCGCCCGCGGCTTGCCGGACTTCGCCTTGGCGCCACCCGCGAGGCGGGCGACGAGCGGCAGCAGGAAGGCGTACGTCTTGCCCGAGCCGGTCCGCCCACGACCGAGCACGTCGCGCCCGGCGAGGGAGTCCGGCAGGGTCGCGGCCTGGATCGGGGTGGGGGTGGTGATGCCGTGGTGATCGAGGACGGCGGTGAGGTCTGCGGGCACGCCGAGCGCGCTGAAGGACTGCTGAGACAAGGAGTCAACTTTTCAAGCGAGGTGTCTCGCCATAATGAGTTACCGAGTCCAAGGGTTCGGCGAGAGCGGCCGGGGGCAAGACCGGAACGGGCCGCTGATGGATCAGATACTACCGGTAGGTGATCCATCCACCAGAATCGTCGGTGCCGTGTCTCGGGTCACGTCCACGGATCGACGAGGATCTTCGCGTGCGTCTCCGGGTCGGCCAGGTCCGAGAAGGCCTGGGCGACGCCGTCGAGACCGACGGTGCCGGTGTGCAGCGGCGAGGGGTCTACCTTCCCGCCGGCGATGAGCTCCAGCGTGCGCGCGAACTCCGCGGGGTCGTAGCCGAACACGAACCGCAGGTCGATCTCCTTGTGGATCGCGATCGCGGGCCGAATCGTGTCCGGCTCCATGCACACCCCGACGACCACGACGCGCGTGTGCAGCGGCGCCGCGGTCATGATCTGCTCGAGCATCCCCGGCACTCCGACGCACTCGAAGACGACCGGACCGGTCGGCGACTGACCGAGGCGGTCGGCGTTGAGCAGCACCGTCTCCCAGGGGAGCAGCGGGATGCGGCGTACGACCTGCATCGCGTCGATCCCGAAGCCCAGGTAGTCTGTCAGCGAGCTGACCGGACCGCGCTGCTTGTAGGCGTCCCACGGCGAGGACTCGCGCGGGTCGACGACCACGTCGGCACCGCACTTCACCGCGAGCGCGCGCCGCGCGGGGGAGAGGTCGGAGGCGACCACCGTCTTCACCCCCTGCGCCTTGAGCATGAGGATGACGGCCAGCCCGATCGGACCGCAGCCGATGACGACGGCCGGCCGTCGTGCCGAGACTGCGCCCCGGCGTACGGCGTGGAAGGCGACCGCCAGCGGCTCGGTGAACACGGCCTGGTCGGGCGAGACGCCGTCGGGCACCGGGAAGGTGAAGGCCTCCTGGACGACGCAGTACTCCGCGAAACCGCCGGGGGAGTCGACGTCGAAGCCGACCATGTGGACCGCCCCGTCCGTACGCAGCACCGGCAGCGCCGTCACCGACGTGCCCGGCTCCCAGCGACCGCGGGTCTCCGGGCCGTAGGCCACCACCTCGCCGAGGAGCTCATGGCCCAGCACGATCTCCTGATCCGGCGTCATCGCGGTGGTGTAGCCGATCTCGGTGACCACCTCGTTGAGCTCCTCGGCGTGCTCTCGGACGTGCAGGTCGGAGCCGCAGATCCCGGCGCGCAGCACCTTGATCAGCAGCTGTCCCGGCCCGGGTTCGGGACGCGGGACCGACCGCACGGAGAGCTCACCCTTGTGGACCACGGTTGCGCGCATCTGGTTCATCGACGCCGACGCTACCTCACCCCGTCCGCACCCGGTCTCAACCAGTCGGCAGCGATCCGGCGGACGAGATCCGGTGCAGGTGAGCGGTGAACGAGTGCTGGTGGTCGACGCGCGGCAGCCGAAGCGCGGCGCCGGTGACCAGGTGCAGCGTGACGTCGATGCGCGGGTTGGCCTTGCGCTCGTCGACGACACCGGTGTCGATGCTGATCACGTCCTCCCAGAGGATGACGTCGGTGTGGCGGGCGTACTCCAGGACCAGGCCGCCTTCATAGAGCCCGAGGTCGACCGCGACCGGGCGCTGCAGCCCGAGCCAGGCCAGCCGGAACCCGAGGATCAGCCCGGCGAGCGCAACCAGACCCCCGGCCAGCACGAGCACCATCGGCAGATTCGGCCGAGTGGCTACCCAGGCCCCGAACGCGATGAGCGCCGGTCCGAGGACCAGCCCGACCGGTGCCAGCCACGCCCGTCCGTGCGCGGGGTGGGTGCTCAGCCGGATGCCGAGGTCCTCGGTGAGCGTCTCCTCGCCAGGCGTACGCAGCCACGCTCGCCGCCTCGGCAGCACCACCAGTCCGAGCACCGTGAGAGCGATCCCGCCCCAGAGCACCGGGTCCCGGCCCATCCCGAGGATGCGGGCCGGCCATGGGTTGATCGCATGCTCTCCGTAGGCGTCTGAGTCGACCACCCACATCCGGAAGGTCGCCTTCGACGGGTCGGGGTCGCGCCCGATGTCGCGGAGGGTGCCGTGGATGCTTCCGGTGACCCGCTCGCCGTCGACGCGCCACTGGCCACGGCAAGAGGTGATCTCGCCGGTGCCGCCGTCGAACTCGCACCGCTCCACCACGCTCACCTCCGCCCACTGCCCGCTGTTCCACCGGTCGGCCGCGTGCTGCGCCACGACGGTGGCTGGGAACAGCATCGCCAGGGCGCCGAGACCCAAGGTGATCAGGACGGTCGCCGCCGACGTGAGCCGCTGTAACCGGCGCACCCGGCGAGAAGGGTCGATGAGACGGGACTTGGGGCCGGTGGTGGGGAGCACGAGGCCTTTCACATCAAGGACTGGGATGGACGTCGATCGAGGCTCGGAATTCTAGCCGCATGCCCCCACGGGTTCTCGTCGACCGGGTCGAGGACTCGGCACCGTCCGGGCCGCTGCGCGCCTGTCCCACGACCGTATCTGACACGGGTTCACCCATTCGCAGTCCGCCGCCGGCGGCGGATACGATCGGAACGCCGCGCGAGCATCGCGGTCCACACACCACTGGAACCCACAGGAGCATCCGTGTCCGAGATCAAGATCGCCGTACTCACCCCCGACGGGCGCGAGGAACGGGCGGTCACTACGGGCACGAAGGCGTGGGAGCTCTTCGCGGACAACCCCGACGTGATCGCGGCCAGGGTCGGGCAGGACCTGAAGGACCTCGCCTACGAGCTGGTCGACGGCGACGCCGTCGAGGGCGTTCTGATCGACTCCAAGGACGGCCACGACATCCTGCGCCACTCGACCGCGCACGTGATGGCGCAGGCGGTGCAGGAGCTCTTCCCGGAGGCCAAGCTCGGCATCGGACCGCCGATCACCGACGGGTTCTACTACGACTTCGACGTCGAGACCCCGTTCCACCCGGATGACCTCGACAAGATCGAGTCCCGGATGAAGAAGATCATCAAGGCCAACCAGAAGTTCTCCCGCCGGGTCACCACCGACGACGACGCCCGCGTCGAGCTGGCCGACGAGCCCTACAAGCTCGAGCTGATCGGCCTCAAGGGCTCGGCTGCCGACGCCGCCGAAGGGGCCAGCGCCGAGGTCGGCGGCGGCGAGCTGACCATCTACGACAACCTCGACCGCAACGGCGAGATCGCGTGGAAGGACCTGTGCCGCGGCCCGCACCTGCCGACCACCAAGCGGATCCCGGCCTTCAAGCTGATGCGTAGCGCGGCGGCGTACTGGCGCGGCGACGAGAAGAACAAGCAGCTCCAGCGCATCTACGGTACCGCCTGGGAGTCCAAGGAGGCGCTCGACGCCCACCTGGCCCGGATCGAGGAGGCCGAGCGCCGCGACCACCGCAAGCTCGGCCGCGAGCTCGACCTGTTCTCCTTCCCCGACGAGATCGGCTCCGGCCTCCCGGTCTTCCACCCCAAGGGCGGGATCATCAAGCGGGAGATGGAGGACTACGTACGCGCCAAGCACATCGAGCACGGCTTCGAGTACGTCGGCACCCCGCACATCGCGCGTGAGCAGCTCTTCCACACCTCGGGCCATCTGCCCTACTACGGCGACGGCATGTTCCCGGCGCTGGACGTGGACGGCCAGGACTACCGCCTCAAGGCGATGAACTGCCCGATGCACAACCTGATCTTCCGTTCGCGCGGGCGCTCCTACCGTGAGCTGCCGCTGCGACTGTTCGAGTTCGGGTCGGTCTACCGCAACGAGAAGTCGGGCGTCATCCACGGGCTGACCCGCGTGCGCGGCTTCGCTCAGGACGACTCCCACTCCTACTGCACCAAGGAGCAGGCGCCGGCCGAGGTCAAGCACCTGCTCGACTTCATGCTGACCGTGCTCAAGGACTTCGGTCTCGACGACTTCTACCTGGAGATGTCGACCCGCGACGACTCCAACAAGGACAAGTTCGTCGGCAGCGACGAGGACTGGGCCGAGGCCACGAAGATCCTCGAGGACGTCGCGACCGAGACCGGTCTCGACCTCGTGCCCGACCCGGGCGGTGCGGCCTTCTACGGGCCGAAGATCTCCGTCCAGACCAAGGACGCCATCGGCCGGACCTGGCAGATGGGCACGGTCCAGTACGACTTCAACCAGCCCGCCGCAGACCGGTTCAACCTGGAGTACCAGGCTGCCGACGGCACCCGCCAGCAGCCGGTGATGATCCACTCGGCGAAGTTCGGTTCGATCGAGCGGTTCCTGGGCGTGCTGGTCGAGCACTACGCCGGAGCCATGCCGCCGTGGCTCGCCCCCGTACAGGTCGTCGGGATCCCGGTCGCCGACGCGTTCGACGACTACCTCTACGAGGTCGCCGCCAAGCTGAAGGCCAAGGGCATCCGGGTCGAGGTCGACGAGTCCGACGACCGCTTCCAGAAGAAGATCCGCAACGCCCAGCTCCAGAAGATCCCGTTCATGCTGATCGCCGGTGGCGAGGACGTCGAGAAGGGCGCGGTCAGCTTCCGCTACCGCGACGGCCACCAGGAGAACGGCATCCCGGTCGACGAGGCGATCGAGCGGATCGTCGCCGCTGTGGAGTCGCACGAGCAGGTCTGAGCCTGTGACCCTGCGAGGAACGAGCAGGGTCACAACGCGAAGAGATCGAGCGAGCCCCGCTTCCGCGAGCTTGCGAGCGGGAGCGACGGGCGGGTCGAGATCCGGCCTCCGTGATCGTCCAGCGCCCCGTCCCCAAGAAGGGACGGGGCGCTTTCGTGTGCCCGGAAGATAAACGTGACACGAAGTCGCGCGTACTCTTGTTATCGGGACGCGTGTCCGGGTAACGTGGGTCACGTCGTTAGCAGCTCAACGTAGAACTCAACGGTGAAGGAGCGATCGTCATGACCGCCGTTCAGGATGAGAAGTCCACTGGATACGTCCGCCAGGGCAAGCAGGCCTACCTCGACACGCTTCGTACGCTGTCCGAGGCCTCGGTGGAGGTGCACTTCGACCCGTTCAAGGACATCGACTGGGACTCCGACGAGCTCGCGGTGCTGCCGGGCGACGAGCGCTGGATCCTCAACGACGCCGACGAGATCGGTGCCCACCCGTGGTACAAGGCGCTGTCCAAGGAACGCCAGATCGAGATCGGGATGTACCGCTGGGCCCAGGTCGCCAAGGTCGGCCTGCAGTTCGAGCAGCTGCTCATCGGCGGCGTCATGAACCACCTGGTCTGGTCGAAGAACAACAACCCGGAGTTCCGCTACGCGACTCACGAGGTGACCGAGGAGACCCACCACACCCAGATGTTCCAGGAGCTCGTCAACCGGGTGAACCCGGACGTGGCGGGTGCGCCGACCTACTACAAGGTCCTGGTGCCGCTCCTCGCCTCGGCGGGTGCCTGGTTCCCGGAGGCGTTCTTCACCGGCATCCTCGCCGGTGAGGAGCCGATCGACCACCTGCAGAAGGGCGCGATGCGCGCTGGCGGCAGCCACCCCGTGGCCAACCGGGTGATGCAGATCCACATCGCCGAGGAGGCGCGCCACATCGGCTTCGCCCACCAGTACCTCGAGCAGCACGTGCCCGAGCTCGGCCGGGTGAAGAAGACCCTGCTGGCCTACCTGTTCCCGATCATCATGCGCCTGCTCTGCGACGTGATCATGGTCCCGAGCAAGCAGGCCCGCCACGACATGGGCATCCCGGACGAGGTCGCCCGCGAGATCTGGTGGAAGTCGGAGGAGTCCGAGAAGCTGCTGCGTGACCTCTTCGGTGACGTACGCCTCCTGGCCGACAACCTCGGCATCCGCAAGGGCCCGGCCAAGCTGCTGTGGAGGATGACCGGCATCGACGGCCGCGCCTCGCGCTTCCGCGCCGAGCCGCGCGCGGCGTCCTACTGATCCCCTGAGCCCGACGCCCTAGAACGGTAGTCCCAAAGTGCCTCATGTCGTCACTCAGTCGTGCTGTGCGGACGCCTCGTGCGTGGTCGCCTGCCCGGTCAACTGCATCCACCCCGCCCCGGGCGAGCCCGGCTTCGGCGAGGCCGAGATGCTCTACGTCGACGCCAAGAGCTGCGTCGACTGCGGAGCCTGTGTCACGGCCTGCCCGGCCGACGCGATCGTCCCGCACACGACCCTGACGGCCGCGCAGACGCCGTTCCTGGCGATCAACGCGGAGTACTTCGAGGTCTTCCCGCACAAGGACCGCACCCCGCTCGCCCTGGTCCACCCCCAGCGCCGGCTGACCCGCACCGGACCGTTCCGGGTCGCGGTGGTCGGCGCCGGGCCGGCGGGGATGTACGCCGCCGACGAGCTGCTCAAGCACCCCGAGATCTCCGTCGATGTCTTCGACCGGCTGCCGACGCCGTACGGCCTGGTCCGGGCCGGTGTCGCCCCTGACCACCAGAACACCAAGCAGGTCGAGAAGCTCTTCGCGCAGATCGAGTCGCAGCCCGGGTTCCGCTACTTCCTGGGCGTCGAGGTCGGCAAGGACGTCTCCCATGCCGAGCTGACCGCTCGCTACCACGCGGTCGTCTACACCGTCGGCGCGGCGAGCGACCGCGCCCTCGGGATCGAGGGCGACGACCTGCCCGGCTCGCTGAGCGCGACCGACTTCGTCGGTTGGTACAACGGCCATCCGGACAAGCAGGACCTGCCCGTCCACCTCGATGTGGAGTCCCTCCCGTCGCGTCGGGTCGTCCTGGTCGGCAACGGCAACGTGGCGCTCGACTGCGCCCGGATCCTCGCCGAGGACCCCGAGCGGCTGGCCCGGACCGACGTCGCCGAGGGACCGCTGGCGGCACTGCGCGACAGCGCGGTGAAGGAGGTCGTCGTCCTCGGGCGCAGGGGGCCCGGGGAGGCGGCCTTCACCGTGCCCGAGCTGGTCGGGTTGATGGGCCACACCGGGATCAACGTCATCGTCGATACGGGGGACCTGCCGATCGAGGAGGCGCTCGCCGGCGGCGAGACCACCACCCGGCTGCTGCGCGAGCTCGCCGGCCGCGAGGTCCGCCCGGAGCTGCGTACGATCGTCCTTCGCTTCCTCAGCTCGCCGGTGCGCGTCCTGGGTGAGGGCCGGGTCACCGGGGTCGAGGTCGGGCGCAACCGCCTCGAGCGCGACGAGAACGGCGTCGTCCGGGCGGTTCCCACCGGCGAGACCGAGGTCCTCGAGACCGGGATGCTGCTGCGCGCGGTCGGCTACAAGGGGCTGCCCGTGGCCGACCTCCCCTACGACGCCGCGACCGGCACCGTCCCCAACGAGCGCGGCCGGGTGCTCCCGGGCGTCTATGTCGCGGGCTGGGTCAAGCGTGGTCCCAACGGCTTCATCGGCACCAACAAGTCCGACGCCGAGGAGACGGTCGAGCAGCTGCTCGACGACCTCGACACCGACCGCATCCCGGCTCCGGTCGGTGACGCCGCCGAGATCTCCGCGGTCGTACGCAGCCGCCAGCCCGGCATGGTCGACCTGGCCGGCTGGCAGGCGATCGACCGCGAGGAGAAGCGACGTGGCGCCGAGTCCGGTCGTCCGCGGGTGAAGATCACCGATGTCGAGGAGATGCGGGGCATCGCCGCGAAGTCACGGAAACCCCGATACTCTCTTGGGCGTCGCAAGGAGCGCTGAAAACGCTCTCGACAAACGTCACGGGATCAGGGGGAGAAGCGGTGGCCGAGAAGCGCGATGGTCGGCAGGACCGGTGGAGCAAGCACAACGAGCAGCGCCGCCAGCAGATCATCGACGCCGCGATCGCGGTGATCGAGGCCGGTGAGCCCGGCGCCGACGTGCAGGTGCAGCAGATCGCGGTGCGCGCCGGGCTGTCCCGCACGGTCATCTACCGCCACTTCGAGGACCGCGCCGACCTCGACCGAGCCGTCCAGCAGGCGATCCTCGACGGGCTCTGGTCCGATCTGCTGCCGGGGATCACCCTCGACGGCACGGTCCCGCAGATCATCGAGCGGATCATCGGCACCTACATCCACTGGGCGCGGGCACATCCAGCGCTCCACCTCGCTGCTGACCACGACATCGAAGGCGGCGACGACGAGGGCCCGTTCCAGCAGGGCATGGAGCAGCTCGCCGGCCGGATCTCGGCGATCGTCGGCACCGCCGTCCTCGCCCTCGGGGGCACGCCCACCGAGGAGGAGGCCGAGGCCCTCGACCCGCTGATCTACGGTCTGGTCGGCGCGGTCTTCGGGGCCGTACGCCGCTGGCTGACCCGCACCGGCGACCGGCTGCCCGCCGAGACGCTGGAGCGGCTCACCGCTCGCTCCATCTGGTTCGTCATCGATGGCCATGCTCGCGGCTTCGGGATCGAGCTCGACCCCGACCTTCCTCTGGAAGAACTCCTGTCCAAGGACATCCTCGCGGTATAGCCTCCCGGTATCACCCGGCCACACGGCCGTTCATTCCAGGAGAAGACCATGCCCCACATGCGCAGACTCTCGATCGCCGTCACCGCCGGACTGGCGGCCACCGCCGGGTTCGCCGTCCCGCTGAGCCCGGTGACCGCGGCCCCGGGCAGCGGCTCCTCCGAGGGCAGCGCCCGCGTGTTCATGGTGAACCCGGTCCAGTCCAGCAACGACCAGGACCTGGCCGACCAGAAGGACGCCGCGAGCGCCGTCCCGGAGAGCGCCTACGCCGAGGTGCCGCTCACCCACCTGGATGGCTCGGGCTACCTCCGCGGCGACTACGCCGTCGTCGAGTCGAGCACCGGCACGCCTGCGTACTCCACGACCAACAGCTACTCCTACGACCGCCACCAGGACCAGTTCGAGCAGGTCATGGGCTACTTCTGGGTGACCCGGGCGCAGACCTACCTGCACACCCTCGGCTTCGGCGAGACGCTCCCGGGCGTCCTGAACCAGCCGTTCTCGGTCAAGATCAACCAGTACGGCGGCGACAACTCCTACCAGACCGACAAGCCCTACCGGATCCGGCTGGGCAAGGGCGGTGTCGACGACGCAGAGGACGCCGAGGTGATCGTCCACGAGTACGGCCACGCCGTCCACGCCACCCAGGTGCCCGGCTACGGCAGCAGCCTGGACGCCGGCGCGATCGGGGAGTCGTTCGGCGACTACCTCGCCGTGACCGTCGGGCTCGACGCCGCCGCGGAGTTCGGCTGGCCGGTCGCCGCCGACCCGTCCTGCCCGATGGACTGGGACGCGACCTCCTACACCGACGCCCCGCACTGCATCCGCAGCTTCCACCTCGACCTGACCCTCGAGGACCGCCGCAACCAGGTCCACTACGACGGCCAGATCTGGAGCCAGGCGCTGTGGGAGATCCGCGAGGGCTACGAGGCACTCGGCCTCTCCACCCGCGACTGGGACACCACGCTGATCTACTCCCAGTTCTCCTACGCCCCGGACACCAGCTTCCAGGCCGCCGCAGCCGAGACGTACGCCGCAGCGGCTGCTCGCGACGGCCAGGCCGCCGCCGACCTGGTCCGCGACCGGTTCGCCGCCCGGGGGATCACCTTCTGATCATCAGCGGCGCCGCCAGACGTGCCAGTCGTCGTAGCTGGCACGTTTGGCGTAATGCCGCTGGAGATACTGCTGCGCGTGGTCGCCGTCGAGCCCCCAGGTGTCGAGACTGTCGCCGTGGACGACCACCCACTGCGGCGCCGAGGCCCCGGCCATCACGCCGTGCAGCTGGGCCAGGTGTGGGTCGCGGACACGCGCCGGGAGGCTCCACAGATTCTCGTACGGGCTGTCCAGTCCGCTCGCAGCGATGATCTCGGGGTGCCCGAAGCCGACGACGACAGCGTCGGTGGGGCGCGCGTGCTCGCGCAGGTAGGAGGAGACCCGGCTCTCCGGTGTGATCTGCGGTGGCACGAGAACCCACGACGTCCAGACCGCGACGGCGGCCGCGGCCGAGTACGCCACGGCGCAGCTCAGTGCCGGACCGGACCGCGGACCGGGTCGGGCGATGGCGACGAGCAGCACCAGGCCGGGAACGATGCCGGTCAGGTAGTGCAGCCAGTAGCTGCCGCCCGCGGCGATCGCGAACAGCTCCCACGCGGTCATGGCGAGCACGGGCCCGGCCAACGGCGCCCCGCGCATGAAGACTGCGGCGAACGCGATGACGAGCACCACGGCGGCACCGCTGCCCAGCGACGCCGCCGCGAGCAGCATGCCCCGGGCAACGGTCTCTGACGATGCCGAGCCGTCGATCGTCGCCACGGCCTCGATACGGAAGACCACGACCGCGCTCCACAGCTCCGGCGCGGAGGTGCCCCGCGCCCAGGCTCCGAGGACGGCCGCGCCGAGCAGCACCGCGGCGCCGCCCGCGAACGTGGCGGCCCGTTCCCACAACCGGGGAACCCGCCCGTGGGACACCGCGACAAGGACGGCTGTGAACACGAAGACGTCGATGAAGTTCTGCTTCACCAGAGCGGCAGCCATGCCGGCTGCCCCCGCCCCGGCGGCGAGCACGGCCGTACGCCATCCCCATGATCTGCGCATCGCCGTCACCGCGCACACCAGACCGAGCAGGACGAACGGGACCGCGAGCAGCTCGCCGTTGACCGCTGACATCCCGAGCAGCGGGCTCGACAGCAGTGCGGCCGCGAGCACGACTGTCGCGAGCCGCGCTGAGCGATGGCCAGGGGACACCTGATTCGCCAGGACGCCGGCCAGGACCACCGACATCCCGCTGGCCACGGCGCCGAGCAGCTTGAGCCCGGGGGCGACGAGCCCGGAGCTCGTCACGTCCACAGGCCCGAGGTGGCCGGCGATGGTGAACAGCCACAGCAGCAGTGGTGGCCGGTCGACCCAGTAGTCCCCGTACAGCGAACGGCCCGGCCGCCACTGCTCGGCGAGCATCAGGAAACCGCTCTCGTCCGAGGTCAGCGGCCGGTGGAGGAAGGGCAGCCACGCGGCCGTCGCCAGCAGAGCAGCGACCAGCACGATCGCGGTGTCTGTCCAGCCTCTGCCTGCGAAGCGTGCGGCGCTGCCGCCGGGCCTCGCTGGCGTCGACGCAGAGGTGCGGTCGCTGACGGGAGTGGTCACTTCGGCACGCTGGGTGAGGCTGGATCAAGGGCGATGGAGCCGCTTGCGCGCGACGTCGTGGGGTGTTCCCACTCTATGACCGTTACCCAAGCCAGTGCCGGGTTGGTCGGTCTAGGCCTCGCGCAGGTAGGCGAGGACGGCCGAGACGCGTCGGTCGGTGGTGGGGTCGAGGTGGAGCTTGGCGAAGATGTTGCCGACGTGCTTGCGCACGGCGGCCTCGGAGACGAAGAGCGCGGTGGCGATGCTGCCGTTGGTACGCCCCTCGGCCATCAGGCCCAGGACCTCTCGCTCGCGCTCCGAGAGCACCTCGAGCGGACCGTCCGGCTGGTGCCGGTTGAGGAGGCCGCGTACGACCTGGGGGTCGACGACGGTCTCGCCGCCGGCCACCCGGTCCAGGCTGTCGAGGAAGTCCCGGACGTGGCCGACCCGGTCCTTGAGCAGGTAGCCGATACCGCCCCCACCAGTGGTGTCGAGGAGCTCGGCGAGGTAGGCGTCGGCGACGTAGGCCGAGAGCACCAGGACCGCCAGGTCGGGGTGCCGTCGGCGGAGCTCGGCGGCGGCGCGCAGCCCCTCGTCGGTGTGGGTCGGCGGCATCCGGATGTCGGTGATCACCACGTCGGGGCGGGTGTGGTCGGTGAAGGCGAGCAGGGCGTCGGCGTCGCCGACCGCGGCGATGACCTCGTGGCCGGCGCGCTCGAGGATGGCGAGGAGGCCCTCGCGCAGCAGCGCGGCGTCCTCGGCCAGGACGATCCTCAGGGGAGCACGGTCGGGCACGTCATCCTCACTTCCGTCGGTCCGCCCGGCGGGCTGGTGACCTCCAGCGTGCCGTCCAGGGCGGCCAGCCGGGTGGTCAGGCCGGCGAGCCCGCCCCCGGGACGCACGGTGGCGCCGCCGGCCCCATCATCGCGTACGCAGACCTGCAGCCGGTCACCGGTGACCTGCCCCTGCACGCGCGCGGAGCGGGCATCGGCATGGCGGACCGCGTTGGTGAGCGCCTCGGCGACCACGAAGTACGCCGCGGCCTCGACCGGCGCCGGCAACCGGCCGTCCACCCGCAGGTCGACCGAGACCGGCAGCCCGGCGGCG
Source organism: Nocardioides sp. NPDC000445 (assembly GCF_040300245.1). NCBI lineage: Bacteria > Bacillati > Actinomycetota > Actinomycetes > Propionibacteriales > Nocardioidaceae > Nocardioides > Nocardioides sp. NPDC000445. The sequence goes on from NZ_JBEPDH010000006.1 coordinate 190,528, forward strand.
TCGGCGAGCTCGCGGACGGCAGCGGCGAGCCCGTGGTCGACCAGCACCCGCGGATGGATCCCGCGGACGGTGGCGCGGAGCTCGGCCAGCGCCGTCTCGGCCTGGGCGTGGGCCTGCCGGACGAGGTCGAGCCCGGACCCCTCGGGCACCTCCAGCTCGGCCAGGCCGAGCGTCATGGTCAGCGCGACCAGCCGCTGTTGCGCGCCGTCGTGCAGGTCGCGCTCGATCCGGCTGCGCTCGGTCTCGAAGGCGTCGACGAGGTCGACCCGGGACCGGCGCAGGTCGGCGACGGCCGCGGCCAGCCTGGCCTGGGCCGGTTCGAGCAGGAGCCGCGCCAGGCTGGCCTGGGCGGCGGCGAGGAGGGTGGCGGCGTACAGGCCGGCGATCAGCAGCACCAGCCCCGGGGCCACGGCGATCCAGGCCTCGGTGGGCGTGGTGAGCTGCCAGGGTCCGAAGGCGACGGGACCGTCGATCCGGACCAGGGCAGGGGCGAGCACGAGCACACCCGGGATGGTGATGATCAGGTTGAGCGCGACGGCGTCGACCAGCCACATGACCGTGGCGAACAGCACGGTGTAGCCGACCTCGGGTCCGGAGATCCGCAGCCGGCGCAGTGCCCGGAGCCGGTCGCTCCAGGCGATCGGCGCAGGCTCGGCCGATTCCGGACGTGCCTCGGGCAGGACCAGCCGGAGGCGTACGCGCTCCACGTCGGCGACGAGCGCCGCCAGCAGCGGAATCCCGGCGAGCACCAGCACCCCGACCACGATGACCAGGGTGAGCAGTCCGACGCCGACCAGCACGAACAGCAGGACGGCGACGACGAGACCGACCAGCGCACCGGAGGCCAGGTAGGCCAGGGCGCGCCAGGGCCAGCTGGAGGCGAGCAGCCGCCAGGGCGAGGAGCGCAGCGCGGCCCAGACGTCGGGTGGAGGTCTCATGACCCTCGAGCCTAGGCACTCACGACCCCGCGGCGGGGTAGCGCACGCGCTACCTCGCCGTGGCGTCTGCGCCCGTGTGCGCGCCGCGTAGGCGGCGTTTGCTGGAAACCATGACCGCCACCATCCCGGACGCCGTCCACGCTCCCCGGCCGCCCGGCCCGCCCGCCGTCGTGCTCGACGACGTCACCCGCAGCTATCGCTCCCGCTCCGGCAAGGTCGACGCGCTGCGGGGCGTGAGCCATGCCTTCGCCGCGGGAACGTTCACCGCGATCATGGGCCCCTCGGGATCGGGCAAGTCCACGCTCATGCAGATCGCCGCCGGCCTCGACCGGCCCACTCAGGGCAGCGTCCGGGTCGCAGGCACCGCCCTGGCCGGCCTGAACCGGACGACGCTGACGAAGCTGCGCCGACAGATGATGGGCTTCGTGTTCCAGCAGTACAACCTGCTCGACGCACTCACCGCGTACGACAACGTCGCCCTGCCCGCCCGCCTCGCCGGGCGGCGCCCGGATCGCGCTCAGGTGATCGGGGCGCTCGAGCAGGTCGGTCTGCACGGGCTCGCCAGGCGGCGGCCGCCGGAGCTCTCCGGCGGCCAGCAGCAGCGCGTCGCGATCGCGCGTGCGCTGCATGCCCGGCCGGCGGTGCTCTTCGCCGACGAGCCCACCGGTGCGCTGGACCGTCACGCCGGACGCGACGTGCTCGAGCTGCTGCGCGACCTCGTCGACGCGCCGGTGACCCACGGGCCGGCGCAGACGGTCGTGATGGTCACCCACGACCCGCTCGCCGCCTCGTACGCCGACAGCGTGCTGTTCCTCGCCGACGGCCGGATTGTCGGGCAGATGGAGCGCAGTGACGCCGCCCGGATCGCCGCCCGCATGGCCGAGCTGGAGCCGCTGCGATGAGCGTCGTCGCGATGGTCGCGCACAGCCTGAAGAGCCTGCGCCAGTCCTGGCCTCCGTACGCCGGGGCCGCCGTCGCTCTCGCCGGTGGCATCGCCCTGATCACCCTCGCCACCAACATGCTGGGAGCGCTCGGCACCGCCACCGACGGGCTGGACCCGCAGACCCGGACGCAGATCGACGACCTCGGGTCGCTGTTCGGCATCATGGCCGGCATCTCGCTCTTCCTGGCGCTCTTTGTGGTCTCCTCGACCTTCGGGTTCGTGGTGGCCACCCGCCGACGCGAGCTCGGCCTGCTCCGTCTGCTCGGCGCCACCCCGCGCCAGGTGCGGACCCTGCTGCTCGGAGAGGCGCTCGCGGTCGCGGCCGTCGGAACGGTCGCGGGCTGCCTGCTCGGCACCGCAGTGACGGTGCCGGTGCTGCGCATCCTGCACCAGGCCGGGGTCACCCCGGTCCTGCTCGCGATGCCGAGCCAGGGCACGGGATGGGCGATCGCCGCCTCCTGCGGTGTCGGGGTCGCCCTGGTCGGGGCCTGGCGCGCGGGCGCCCGGGCGGGACGTACGCAGCCGGTCGAGGCGCTCCGCGACGCGGTCCTCGAGCGACGACGCCCCACGGTCGTCCAGGCTCTGGTCGCGCTCACCGCCGCCGGCGCGCTGGTCGCGACCGCCGTGCTCGCTCCCGAGATGCCGCTGCTGTTCGCCCTGCTCGTGGGCATGTTCCTGCCGATCGTCGCCGTGATCGGCGCCAACGCGGTGGGCGGGCTGCTCTACACCGAGCTCGCGGCGTACGCCGGTGCCACGGTGGCCCACCGGGACCCGGCGGCGCACCTGGCCCGTGACCTCGCCCGCACCAGCAGCCGGATGACCGCCGCGGTGGCGGCTCCGGTGGTGGCCATCATGGCGGTGGCCGGCTCGATGGTGCTCGCGGTCGGTGCGACCGCGGACTGGAGCGAGGGCGCCGACCGGGCCGCGCTCAGGTCGGAGCTGGTCGTCGAGCAGGCGGACCGCCCCGAGCGAATCCAGGACGTGCCCGGGGTCGGGGTGAGCGACGTACGCCGCACGGCGCAGGTCGGGTTCGGGGGCGGTCCCGAGGACGTCGAGGTCGTCGACGTCTCCAGTGCTGCCGCGACGCGCAGCCTGCGGGCGACGCGGGGGAGTCTCACCGACCTGCGCGGCCGGGCGATGGCGGTCACCGCCTCCTACGTCACCGACCTCGGCGGCCGGGTCGGCCAGGTCCGCCGGATGCGCATCGACGGCCGGGTCGTCAAGGTGCGCCTGGTCGCCGTCGTCCCCGATGCCCCGAACCTGTGGAGCGACATCATCGTGCCCGACGACCTGCCACGCATCGACAGGGTCGCCCGCGACACCGGCACGGTCTTCGTGCGCACCGACGCCGGCGCGGACGTCGCCGCGACCGCACGGTCGATCCGGGAGACCGGGGCCGAGGTGAGCACCGGCGAGGAGTGGGTCGAAGCGGTCTCGGCCGAGGCGCGCGAGATGAACACGGTCGTGCTGTGGGTGATGCTCGGCCCGGCCGGGGTCTACGCCGCGATCGCGGCCGTCAACGCGGTCCTGATCGGGGCGAGCCAGCGCCGCCGCCAGACCGCCACCGCCCGGCTGGTCGGCGCGACCCCTGCCCAAGTTCGCCGAACCGCGCTCTGGGAGACGGTGTTCACCGGCGCCGGTGCTCTGCTGGTCGGCGGCGCGGTCACCGGGTTCACCGGCTGGCTGATGCGGCAGGCGGTCGTACGCGACGTGCCCGAGGCGCCGCTGACCTTCCCGTGGCAGGCGCTGTCCGGGATCACGGCGGCCTGCCTGGTCGTGCTGCTCGCCGCCGCCGTCGCCGGGGCGTACACGCTGCGGAGCGGCGAAGCGTCCGACTGAGCCTGTCCTGAAGGGGCCTGCGAGGGGTTAAGTAGTGTTTGCCGCGTGACAGAGATGGACGGCGTACTCACCCAGGACGGCATCGGCGAGGGCGACGGTCTGGAACGGCTGTGGACGCCCTACCGGATGGCCTACATCCGCGGCGAGAACAAGCCCACCGACCCCTCGGAGACGGAGTGCCCGTTCTGCCGGGTGCCGACGCTCGAGGACGCCGAGGGCCTGGTCGTCCACCGCGGAGAGACCTGCTTCGTGGTGCTCAACCTCTATCCGTACGCCCCGGGCCACATGATGGTGTGCCCCTACCGCCACATCGCCGGCTACGTCGAGACCACCGACGAGGAGGCCGCCGAGATGGCGGTGCTGACCAAGCAGGCCGTACGCACCCTCGCCGGCGTCTCGCGGGCCGAGGGCTTCAACATCGGGATGAACCAGGGCACCGCGGGCGGCGCCGGCATCGCCGCGCACCTGCACCAGCACATCGTTCCCCGCTGGGTCGGCGACCAGAACTTCATGCCGATCATCGGCCGCACCAAGACCCTGCCACAGCTGCTGACCGACACCCGCGACCTGCTCGCGCAGGCTTGGGGTTAGTCACCGCAGATAGTCGGGATGGACCACCGCCACGCTCGACGGCGCCCCGGCCCAGGTCAGTGTGCGTCCGAGGAGGCAATGACAACGATGGTGCCGTGGACGTCGCAGGTGGCGGCAAGGGTGTTGTAGACGGTGCCGTAGCCTGCCAGGTTGCGTTGCAGCAGGTCGAGACGGCGTTGGGGTTCGCTGGTGACCAGCCGCAGCTGGTAGACGAACTCGGTGAACTTCGGCGGGGCATCCTGGCGGCGGGCGGTGACCTGCACCTCGGCGCGCTCGTACTGGAACGACAGCAGGTCGTTGGCACGAGCCAGGTTCTTCAGCAGGCACGCCGCCAGCGCCGCGGCGAGCAGATGTGCCGGACCTGGCAGCTCGGAGGGTGCCGCACCCCAGCTGGCGTCCAGGGGGACGGCTTCGCTGGCAGCGTCGACCTGAGCGGGTCCGCCTGCGATCGAGCGACCCGTGACCGTGTAGGTCATCGGGGCGGCGGACGACGGTGTGCTTGTGCTGGTATCCATGATTCGAGCGTCGTCTCGGCGCCTGGGTGTGGACAGAGCAGGACGTCCCAGACGCGAGGGCCCGACGGCCCATGTCGCACCCTGCATCCGCGACGCCGCCTCGAGGGGGTCCCGACAGGGCCCAGGCATGGCAGCCCAGGCCCTGCGGAGAGCGACCTCAGACGATCGCCCAGGCCACGGCGGCAGCCGCGAACCCGACGATCGAGAGCACCGTCTCCAGCACCGTCCAGGTCGCCAGGGTCTGCTTCACGGTGAGGTTGAAGTAGCGCGAGACGATCCAGAAGCCACCGTCGTTGACGTGGCTGAGGATGATCGAGCCGGCGGCGATCGCGACCGCGATCACCGCGAGCTCGGGCTGCGAATAGCCGGTGCCGAGGGTCGGCGCGATGATGCCGCCGGTGGTCACGATCGCCACGGTCGCGGAGCCCTGGGCGATCCGGAGCGCGCAGGAGATGACGTAGGCCAGCAGCAGGATCGGCAGGCCCGCGTCGGAGAGCACCTCGGCGAGCGCGGCGCCCACGCCGGTCGCGGAGATCACCGCGCCGAAGAAGGCGCCGGCGCCGACGACGAGCAAGATCATGCCGACCGGCCGCAGCGAGGCCCCGGTGAACTCCGAGATCTCCTCGATGCTCATCCCGCGCCGGATGCCGAGCAGCCAGAAGGCGAGGAGTACGGCGATGGTGAGTGCGACCGCGGGGTTGCCGAGGAAGGTGAGTACGTTGAGCAGCCGGCCCGGCTCGAGCAGCATCGTGCCGAAGGTCGCGCCGAGGATCAGGATCAGCGGCACCGCGATGACCCCGAGGACGAGCGGCAGCGCGACCGGGGTGGTGGGCGTCTTGTCCTGCTCCGCCTCGGTCTCCGCGACCAGGAACTCCTCGGGCACCGAGACCTGGACGCGCGGGGCGATCCACATGGGGAAGAGGATCCCGGCCGCGGCGAACGCGGGCAGGCCGCACAGCAGGCCCATGATGATCAGCCAGCCGAGGTCGACGCCGAGGAGGCCGCCCAGCGCCGTGGGGCCGGGGTGGGGAGGCAGGAAGGCATGCGTCATCGACAGGCCCGCGAGAACCGGGAGGGCGTAGAGGACGAGCGACTTGCCGCCGCGGTGAGCCGCGACGTAGACCAGCGGCGCGAGCACGAAGATGCCGATGTCGAAGAAGACCGGGATGCCGAAGATCAGGCCGACCAGGCCCATCGCGACCGGGGTGCCACGCTCGCCGAAGATGCCGATCAGCCTCGCGGCGAGGACGTCGGCGCCGCCGGACCGCTCGAGCAGCGACCCGAGCACGGTGCCGAGACCGATGATGAGCGCGATGTGGCCCAGCACGCCCCCGAAGCCGGTCTCGATGAGCGACTCCTTCGAGGAGAGCGCGGTGCCCACCATCTGCTCGACGGAGAGGCCGGCCGCGACGGCGAGGCCGATGCCGCTGATGAAGAGGGCGATGAACGGTTCGAGCTTCACCTTGATGATCAGGAAGAGGAGCACGGCGATCGCCGCTGCGCAGAGCAGCAGCAGGCCGGTGGTGCTTGTCTGGAGCCAATGCATGGTTGGTTCTCCCTCGGGTCAGGGGTGGGGGATGGACTCAGCGCAGAGCTGCACGGAACCGGGCGGCGTTGGTGGTGATCTGCTCCCACCGGGCCTCGTCGACGTCGGCGGGCTGGACCACCGACGTCCCAGCGGTCACGGCGATGGCGCCGGCCCGCAGGAACTCCGCGGCGTTGTCTTCGTCGACTCCGCCGGAAGGGATCAGAGCGACCTCGGGGTACGGCCCCCGCAGGTCGGAGAAGTAGCGCGGGCCGACGGCCCGCGCCGGGAAGATCTTGACCGCGTCGGCGCCGAGCGCGGTCGCGGTGAGGACCTCGGTCGGGGTGAGGGCACCGAGGACGACGGCCGCACCTGCGGCACGACCCTCGGCGACGATCTCCGCCGCCTCCGGCGGCAGGCCGGGCGTCACCAGGAACCGGGCGCCGGCCGCGAGCGCGGCGCGAGCCTGATCGGCGCTCAGCACCGTTCCGGCGCCGACCACGATGTCGTCGGCGTCGACCCGGGCGCTGACCTCGGCGAGGAGATCGGTGAGGCCCGGGGTCGTGTAGGTCAGCTCGACGGTCCGAATGCCCCCGGCGGCCAGTGCGTGGCACAGCGCGACGGGGTCGTCGAGCCGGGAGGCGCGTACGACGACCAGTGCCTGGTCGGCCCGCAGCGTCTCGATCACGTGGTTGCTCATCGGGGTCGGGTCCCTTCGTCGGTGCGGCGCAGCGCCCGTCCGGGAAGCGCGTCGGTGCGGTGGCCGTCCTCGATGACGGCGGTGCCGTTGACCAGCACCCAGTCGATGCCGCACGCCTGCTGCCGCGGCTGCTCGAAGGTGGCGGTGTCCTGGACCGTGTCGGGGTCGAGGAGCACCAGGTCGGCGGCGTACCCCTCCCGGACGAGTCCGCGCTCGTGCAGCTCGAGCCTGGCCGCGGGACGGCCGGTCAGGTGGTGGACGCAGTCGACCAGGTCGATCACGCCGAGCTCGCGTACATAGCGGGCGAGGTAGCGGGGGAAGGTGCCCCACGCGCGCGGATGCGGGCGATCGCCGACGAGGATGGCGTCGCTGCCGCCGCAGTGGGTGCGGTGTCGCATGATCGTCTGCACGTTCTCCTCGTGGCCGACGTGCTGGAGGATCGTCGTGGCCAGCCGGTCGCGGACGAGCAGGTCGAAGAAGACGTCCGTGGCCACCTGGCCGGACTCCGCGGCGATCTCGGCGACGGTCCGGCCGACGTGACGCGACAGCTCCGGGTTGCGTACGCCGCTGATCTGGATCGTGCGCCAGTCGGTCACGCAGCCGTGGCAGCCGTCGGTGCCGATATGGTCGAGCTCGTGCGCTATCCGGGCACGATCGCCGGGGTGCGCGATCCGCGCGAGCAGGGCGTCGGGGCCGCCGGAGGTCGACCAGCTGGGCAGCACGGCGCTGAGCGTCGTGGCGCCGGGGAGGTAGGGGTAGGTGTCGAGGGTGATGTCGACCCCGTCGCCCAACCCCGCGTCGATGATGTCGATCAGGTCCCCGGCGCGTCCGCGGTTGGGCTCGAAGTTCATGGTCGCGTGGGTCAGGTGCAGCGCGCACCCCGAGGCCCGGGCGACCTCGATCATCTCGGCGTACGCCTCCAGCGCACCGGCCCCGTAGGACCGGTGGTGCGGGCTGTAGTAGCCGCCCGCCTCGGCGACCACCCGGCACAACGTGGCCAGCTCCTCGTCGTCGGCGAACATGCTCGGCGGGTAGGTCAGGCCGCTGCTCATCCCCACCGCGCCCTCCTCGAGACCGACCCGGAGCAGCCGGGCCATTTCGGTGATCTCAGCAGCGGTCGCCGGCCGGTTGTCCGGACCGACGACCATCAGCCGCAGCGTCCCCTGCGGGACGAGGTACGCCGCGTTGCACGCGATCCCGCGGTCGAGCCGGTCCAGGTAGCCGGCGACGGTGTCCCAGTCGAAGTCGAAGTCGTCCGGCTCGCCGTTCCAGCCCGCGATCTGCCTGCGCAGGTGGGCGCGCGTCGCCGGGTCGGCGGGTGCGAACGAGAGGCCGTCCTGCCCGACGACCTCGAGCGTGACGCCCTGGCTCACCTTGGCGGTGTGGTCGGGGTTCACCAGGATCTGCAGGTCCGAGTGGGCGTGCATGTCGATGAACCCCGGGGTGAGCGCCCGCCCGGCGGCGTCGATCGTGCGCCGCGCGACCGGTGCCGGAGCATCGGTGTGGATGCCGGTGATCCGCCCGGCGTCGATGCTGACGTGGGCGTGGAAGGCCGGAGCGCCGCTGCCGTCGATGACGGTCGCGTCCCGGATGAGCAGGTCGGTCATGGCGGGGTCCTCTCAGAACCAGGTGCGCACGAGGTCGACGACGAGCGGGTCGTCGGCGTCGGCGTCGTCGAGGACCGGGATGAGGCCCCACTTGTCGAAGGCGGTGCACGGGTGCGAGAGCCCCAGACGGAGCTCGTCGCCGATCAGGACGGGCGCCTCGGTGGCGGGGTCCCAGCGGAGGAAGCCGTGCTGGTCGTTGAGCGCGGTCACGGCGACCCCCGAGAGCGGGGTCGCGGGGGAGCCGGTCGTCCGTGCCCGCAGCAGCTGCGCCTCGGGCATGCCCTCGTCGAAGGGCAGGTCGCGCTTGCCCGCGTCGAAGAGGGCGAGCCCCGGCTCCGGCTGGGAGGAGATCCGCACCCAGCCGTGGAGAGCGCTGCGCAGGGCGGGGCCGGTCGTGCGGGGCGCGCTCCCCAGCGGGGAGATGCCGCGGTAGAAGCCGTCGTCGTGGGTGATGTAGGCGCCGCTGCGGAGCACCACGCGAGCCTCCTCGCCGGCCACCAGCGGCGCGAGCGCGTCGGCGACCTGCTCGAAGTAGGCGCTGCCGCCGGCGCTCACCACGGGCGTCCGACCGGCGGGCAGCAGGCCGGTGATCCGCCGGTGCAGGGAGACCAGGCTGTCGACGTACGCATGGACGACGCCGAGCGCGGCTTCGTCGGTGGTGTGCGCCAGGGCGCCCTCGTAGCCGGTGACCCCGGCGAGCTCCAGGTGGGGTGAGGACGCGACGGCCTCGGCCACGGCGACCGCGGTCTCCTCGTCACGGGCGCCGGTGCGTCCGCCCGTGGCGCCACGCTCGACGAGGACGCCGAGCGGTCGGCGTGGCCCGGCCTCGGCGGCATGGGCGGCGAGCGCCTCGTGCATCAGGGCCACCGTCCGTGGCGAGTCGGCCCACACCAGCACCTCCAGTCCCGCGTCCTCGGTGATCTGGTCGGAGATCCAGCGCAGGGTGAGCGGGGAGACGATCGCGTTGGCCACGATCACCCGGGAGACGCCGAAGGCGCGGGCGACGGCGAGCTGGGGGAGATTCGCCACGGTGATCGCCCAGGCGCCGGCGGCGAGCTGCTCGGCCCACAGCTGCGGAGCCATCGTGGTCTTGCCGTGCGGAGCCAGGGCGATGCCGCGCTCCGCGCACCAGGCGGCCAGCACGTCACGGTTGTGGGTCATCGCGACGCGGGAGAGGGAGAGCACGGGCGTGGGCAGCTGCGAGAGCCGGGGCGCCGCCTCGAGCACCTCGGCGACCGTACGTCCCCACAGCGCGGGTGGGATCGCCTTGTGGCGCCAGTCGACCCGCTCCTCGCGCAGCGCCGCGACGGCCGCTGTGTCGATGTGGGCTGCCGGGTGATCCATGGCCCGTCCTTCCTTCGTTGCGCATTATGCAACGGTGATTGCGTATTTCGATTCGTTAGTTGTAGCATCGGGCACACCGGGCGTCAACGGCTCGGCGATGAACCAACAGGGGAGGAGCTCCATCCGTGGGCAGTAGCGGAGACGTGCGAGTGGTCTGTCTCGGGGAGGCGATGGTCGTCCTGCGTCCGGAGGGCGACCAGCCGCTCGCCGCGGCGACGACCCTGCGCCGTTCGGTCGGTGGCGCCGAGGCCAACGTGGCCGGCGCCCTGGCCGCCCTCGGGGTGCGGACCGCCTGGGTCTCCCGCCTCGGTCAGGACCCGTTCGGCGACGTCGTGACCGACGACCTGACCGGCCGCGGCGTGATCGTCGAGGCCGAGCGCGATCCCGAGCGCCCGACCGGGCTCTACGTCAAGGACCCCGCCCCCGGCGGCAGCCGCATGCACTACTACCGAGCCGGATCCGCGGCGGCCGCGATGGACGCCGCCCTGCTGGACCGGCCCGGCGTCATGGAGGCACTGGCCTCGGCCGAGGTGGTGCACACCTCCGGGATCACCCTCGGCATCCTCGAGGAGGGATCGACGCTGGTCACCCGCCTGCTGGCGCTGCGCGACGAGCTCGGCTTCCGGCTCAGCGTCGACCTCAACTGGCGACCGGCGCTGTGGGCCGGGCGCAGCACCGCGCAGCTGATCGACCTGCTGCGCGCGGCCGACATCGTTCTGCTCGGGGCCGACGAGGCACGCGCAGCGCTCGGCGCGCATGCTCCGCAGGACCTCCGCGACCTCCTGGGCGGGCGTCCTCGGCTGGTGATCAAGGCCGACTCCCACGCCGCCGGGGAGTACGACGCGGACGGAAGCGCCACCGAGGTGCCCGCGCTCCGGGTCGACGTCGTGGAGCCGGTGGGCGCGGGCGACGGCTTCGCGGCGGGCTATCTCGCCGCACTTGTCGACGGGACCGGCCCGGTCGGCCGGCTGCGTCAGGGCCACCTGGTCGCGGCGGGGGTGCTGGCCGCGACCGGCGACCACGCGCGGCCTCCGGCCGCCGACGTACGCGCCCGGCTGCTCGACTGCTCCGAGGACGACTGGGCCGCGACCCGGGTGAGCGCCGCCGGCATCGACTCCCCGGCGATCCGGGAGGCGGCCCGATGAGCCAGAGCCTGTCCCGCGCGCTGCAGATCCTCATCGAGCTCGGTGAGGGCGAGCGTTCCCTCGACCAGGTGGCCGCCAGTCTCGGCGTCCACAAGACCACCGCGATGCGTCTGCTGCACACCTTGGAGGCGGACCGCTTCGTACGCCGCGACGACCGCCAGCGCTACCACCTCGGCTCCCGGTTGTTCGCCCTCGGCACCGCGGCGCTCTCCCAGCACGCGATCCGCGACGTGGCCCAGCCCCACCTGACCCGCCTCGCGGCCGAGACGGGCGGCCAGGCCGTCCACCTGGCTGCGTACGAGAACGGCACGGCCATCTACCTCGCCAAGGTGGAGAGCACCCACTCGGTGCGGATGTACTCCCGGGTGGGTCTGCCCGCGGCGCTGCACGCGACAGCCGTCGGCAAGGTGCTGGTCGCGGGGCTGCCTCCGGGGGAGCAGGAGGCGGTGGTCGCCGGCATCGACTTCCGGCCGTTCACCAGCCGCACCATCCCCGACGCGGCCAGCTACCGCGAGGTGCTCGCCCGGACCCGCGAGCAGGGCTGGGCCGAGGACGCCGCCGAGCACGAGGACTTCATCAACTGCGTCGGGGCGCCCGTACGCGACGAGGCCGGGCGCGTCGTCGCCGCGGTCTCCGTCTCCGTGCCCGACGTCATCCTGCCCCGCGACGGAGTGCGAGCCCTGGTGCCGCAGCTCCTCGCGGCCACCGAAGCGATCTCCGCCGACTGGGCCGGCCGGAGCTCATGAGAACACCCCGAGAGGAAACCCATCCCATGTCCGACATCCGCATCTCCACCGACCAGGCCCCGGCCCCCGCGCACACCTTCTCCCAGGGCGTGGTCCGCGGCGGCCTGATCCAGGTCTCCGGTCAGGGCCCGGTCGACCCCGCCACGAACGAGTACCTGTTCCCCGGCGACGTGAAGGCCCAGACCGTACGCACTCTGCAGAACGTGGAGGCGATCCTGGCCGCCGCCGGTGCGGGCTTCGAGGACGTGCTGATGCTCCGGGTCTACCTCACCACCCGGGACGACTTCGCCGCGATGAACGACGCCTACGGCGAGTTCATCGGCTCACGCGTCGCCGAGGGCGGCATCCTCCCGTGTCGCACGACCGTGATGACCGGCCTGCCGCGCGAGGAGATGCTCGTCGAGATCGACGCGCTCGCCGTCGCCCGTTAGTCGACGACCCGGGCGAGCTCCCGGCTGAGGTAGGGCGCCAGGGTGCGGGCGTAGCGCGAGGTGATGTGGTTGCCGTCGCGGTAGACGATGACGTTGCCGATCACCGCCGGGCAGACCTCGTCCCCGCAGAACAGGTGGGTCAGGTCGACCAGGTGCGCGTTGGGGTCGCGGGCGACCGCGTCGCGGTGCGGATCCTTGACGAGTACGTCGGTGCGCGGCCGCCCGCACGCCTCGCCGGCGGTCTCGGGGGAATGTCGCTGGATGCAGCCGAGCGTGGTGCGCAGATAGGCGGCGTTGTCGGGCTCGAACATCGGGTTGTCGACGAGCGCGATCACCGGGACCTTCTTCGAGGGCCGGTGACTCCAGGCCTCCACCAGACCGTTGACCGTCGACTCGTACGGCGTCTCGCCGCCCAGCGGCTGGGTCGTCTTGCGGGCCGAGTGGGTGACGATGATCGCGTCGAGGTCCTGCTGCTCGGGAGCGCGCAGGTAGGCCTCGAGCTGCCGGTTCCACTCCGCACAGGCGGGGCGGTTATCGGCGATGCTCCGGCCCAGCGGCCGGGTGTTCCAGTGGCAGGCGGCACGGGCGGCGACGTCGATGCGCCAGCTGCGCTGGTCGCCGATCAGGTCGAGGGCGCCGACCGGGGCGACGGCGTGCGAGTCGCCGACCATCAGCAGCCGCTTGCGGTAGCCCTCGACCGCCCCGTTGGGGCAGGCGCTGAAGCGCACCGGACGCTCCTCGAAGGACCAGCACTCGCCCCGGTTTTCGTCGTCCGCGCCGATCGCGGCCACCGCCGGGATCAGCTCGCCTCGAAGGTCGGGGTTGCGGCACGAGCCCTCCGTGGAGCTCACCGCCAGCGCGGACGCACCGAGGCACTCGGTCGTGAACGGGTCGGCGGTGGCGAGCCGGGCCGCCGCCGCGATCGCCCTGTCCTCGGAGTGCTCGATCGCGACCAGGCCGCTCCACCCGGCGCCGACGGCGATCACGAGAGCAGCCAGCGTGGCGACCAGGGCTCGCGGGCCGCCGGGCCTGATGACGTACGTCTGGACCTGGCGGGTGACGAGGCGGTTGGTCGCCCAGGCGAGCAGCGTCGAGACGACCAGCACGCCCGCGGCCGAGGCGACGGTGAGCCGCTCCCCGCCGGTGTAGTAGAGCCACGCGATCAGCAGCGGCCAGTGCCACAGGTAGAGCTCGTAGGAGATGTCGGCGACGAACCGCAGCGGGCGGGTCTCCAGGAGGCGCCGCGGTCCACGTGGCGACGGGGTGGAGCCGACCATCACCAGCAGCGCCCCGGTGACCGGCCACAGGGCCAGCGGTCCCGGGAAGTGGTCCGCGCCGTCCATCACGAAACCGCAGGTCACGACTAGGCCGAGGCCGGTCCACGCGGCGTACGGCTTGATCTTCTCGGGCAGGCTCAGGCGGCGCAGGGCGAGCGCGGTGAGGGCGCCGGCGGCGATCTCCCAGAAGCGCGTGATGGAGTTGAAGTACGCAGCCGCCTGGTCGGCTCCGGAGACCTTGATCGCATAGGCGAAGGAGAGTGCGAACGCGGCCGCGGTCAGCACGAACAGCACCCGGGCGAGGCTGAGCCGCCCCAGCCGGCCGCGCGCGACGACGCGAAGCGCCAGAGCCAGCCCGACGACCACCAGCGGCCACAGCAGGAAGAACTGCCCCTGCACCGCGAGCGACCAGAAGTGCTGCACCGGCGTCGAGGACGGTCCCGCGGCGCCATAGGATAGCTGGCTGGCGATGAGCTCCCAGTTGAGCGTGTAGGTCGCCGCCGCGATCAGCTCGCGGGTCGTCTGCGTCCACAGCGTCTGCGGGATGAAGACCACCATCAGCGCGGCCGTGGCTGCCAGCACGATCAGCGCCGGCGCGGCGAGCCGCGCGAACGTACGTCCGTAGTGCTCGCCCAGTCTCACCCGGCCGCGCTCCGCCCTGCCCACCAGTGACCGGGTGGCGAGGAAACCGGAGATCACCAGGAAGACGTCGATCCCGCCCGAGACCCGGCCGTTGCCGAAGAGATGGAAGGCGACCACGAGCGCCAGGGCGATGCCGCGCAGGCCGTGGATCTCGCTGACATGTCCAGAGGTGCGCTCGACGGTGTGCCCAGATTTGGGGCTGTTGGGATCGCTGTCGGCCCGGCTGGTCGTGGGCGTGCGGAAATCCGAGATGGCGGTCACGTGATCGCTGTTCTAGTCGACGTTGGCGGGTGGGAGCCGTCGCACCGTAACGAGCAGTGATGACGTGAAGGCGTACGGCCGTTATCAATCCGCCGTCGAGATCTCCTCAGAACCGCTTCATATCGCCGCTGAAGGAGATAGGTTGCACCCCGACGTGACTTAGATCACACCCAGGACTGAGGAGTTCGACGATGAACACGCACAAGATCGGCCGCCTGATGGCGGTCGCAGCGGTGGCGACCCTGTCGACCGCATCGCTCGTGGCATGTGGAGGCTCGGATGACGGTGGCGACTCGGGTGACTCGGGCGGCACCGACGTCGGAGTGATCCTCCCCGACGCGACCACGTCTCCCCGATGGGAGTCCCAGGACCGGCCCAACCTCGAGAAGGCGTTCGCCGACGCGGGCCTCGAGGCCACGATCCAGAACGCCCAGGGCGACACCGCCAAGTTCGGTCAGCTGTGCGACAGCATGATCAACGAGAACGTCAAGGTCATCATCATCACCAACCTCGACTCCGAGTCGGGCGCGGCCTGTCTGAAGAAGGCCGCCGACGCGGGCGTGACGAGCATCGACTACGACCGGCTGACGCTCAACGGCGGCGCCTCCTACTACGTCTCCTTCGACAACGTGAAGGTCGGCGAGCTGATGGGCACGGGCCTCGACGAGTGCATCACCGCCGCGGGCAAGAAGGGCGGCAACATCGTCTACGTCAACGGCGCGGCCACCGACAACAACGCGGCCCTGTTCAAGTCGGGCTACGAGAAGGCGCTCGAGCCGAAGATCGCCGACGGCACCTACAAGCTCGTCGGCGACCAGTCGGGGGAGTGGGACGCCACCAAGGCCGGCAAGGTCTTCGACCAGATGTACACCGCCAACGGCGGAAAGATCGACGGCGTGGTCTCGGCCAACGACACCATGGCCGGCGGCATCATCGCCCGGCTGAAGGCCAACAACGCCCAGGGCAAGATCCCGGTGACCGGCCAGGACGCCTCGGTCGAGGGCCTGCAGAACATCCTGCAGGGCTTCCAGTGCGGCACCGTCTACAAGAACACCGCGCTCGAGGCCAAGGCCGCCGCGGACCTGGCGATCGCGCTGATCGAGGGCGACGAGGAGGCTGCCGAGGCGCTGGCCACCGGCAGCGTCGAGGACACCGAGGCCGGCACGGACGTGCCCTCGGTGCTCGCCGAGCCCGTCTGGGTCACCAAGGAGAGCGTCAAGACGGTCATCGAGGACGGCCAGGCCGACGCCGCCGAGGTGTGCGCCGGCGCGATCGCCGACCTGTGCACCGAGAACGGCGTGCCTCAGTGAGTTCGCTGCTGGAGCTGCACGGCGTCGAGAAGTCCTTCGGCGCCGTGCAGGTCCTGCGCGGAGTGGACCTCACGGTGCAGGCGGGCCGGGTCACCGCGCTCGTCGGCGACAACGGTGCCGGCAAGAGCACGCTGGTCAAGGGGATGGCCGGGATCCATCTCTTCGACGCCGGTGACTACCTCTTCGAGGGAGAGCCGGTGAAGGTGACCAACCCCAAGGACGCCGCCGCGCTCGGGATCGAGGTGGTCTACCAGGACCTCGCGCTGTGCGACAACCTCGACGTGGTCCACAACATGTTCCTCGGCCGGGAGATGAAGCGGCTCCGGCTGGTCGACGAGGACAGCATGGAGCAGCGTGCCCGTGAGACGCTGGACGGTCTCTCGGTGCGTACGCTGAAATCGGTGCGTACGCCGGTGGCCTCCCTCTCCGGTGGCCAGCGGCAGACCGTGGCGATCGCCCGCGCCGTGCTGTGGAACTCGAAGCTGGTCATCCTCGACGAGCCGACCGCGGCTCTCGGCGTGGCGCAGACCGAGCAGGTGCTCCGGCTGGTGCGGCGCCTGGCCGACCGGGGTCTCGGCGTCCTGCTGATCAGCCACAACCTCAACGACGTCTTCGAGGTCGCCGACGACATCGCGGTCCTGTATCTGGGCGGCATGGTCGGGCAGATCGAGGCCTCCTCCACGACCCGCGAACGGGTCGTGCAGGCGATCACCACCGGCGTCGTCCCTGAGGGAGGTGCGGCATGAGCGAGCGCAAGCGAGCGAGCGATCGGGCCTTGCATGCCACCGCCTCCGTATTCTGGCGCTTGCGCCACGGAGGTGTGGCATGAGTACCGACACCGATGACCCGACGATCGCGGCGGCACCGGACCCGGAGCCCGACAACTCGCTGGGCGGGATCTTCCGGGCCTACATGGCCAAGCTCCGGGGTGGTGAGGTCGGCTCGCTGCCCGCGGTGCTGGGTCTGATCGCGCTGGTCGTGGTCTTCTCCGCGCTGCGTCCCGAGCAGTTCACCAACTCGTTCAACTTCGCCAACCTGATCGGCCAGTCGGCAGGCGTGACCGTGCTCGCGATGGGCCTGGTCTTCGTGCTGCTGCTGGGCGAGATCGACCTGTCGGCGGGGTTCGCGGGCGGCACGTGTGCCGGCGTGCTCGGGGTGTGCCTGACCCGGCAGGAGTGGCCACTGATCCCGGCGCTGCTGGCGGCTCTGCTCACCGGAGCGGTGATCGGCCTGACCATCGGGCTGCTGGTGGCCCGGCTCGGGATCCCGTCGTTCGTGGTCACGCTGGCCGCGTTCCTCGGGCTGCAGGGCGTACTGCTGACGATGATCGGCGAGGGTGGGACGATCCCCATCCGCAACGACTTCATCAACGGCCTCAACAACGCCAACCTGCCGGTCTGGCTCGGCTGGGTGCTCGGCATCCTCTGCATCGTGGGCTATGCGGGCTCGACGTACATCACCGATGCGCGCCGCCGCGCCAAGAACCTCACGGTGCAGCCGATCCTGCTGTGGGCGCTGAAGACCGGGCTGTTGACGGTCGTGGTGCTCGCGGTGGTCGGCTACCTCTCCGTCGAGCGCAGCCGCAATCCGGCGCTGACCTCGCTCAAGGGGGTGCCGGTCGCGCTGGTTGTGATCGTCGGTCTGCTGATCCTGCTCACCTTCACGCTGACCCGCACCTCCTGGGGCCGGCACGTCTACGCGGTCGGCGGCAACGCCGAGGCGGCACGGAGGGCCGGGATCAACGTGTTCCGGGTGCGCCTGTCGTGCTTCGTCCTCTGTTCCACCATGGCCGCGGTGGCCGGCATCATGATCGCCAGCCGCACCAACTCGGTGAACCCGAACACGGGTGGCGAGACGACCCTGCTGTACGCCGTGGGCGCCGCCGTCATCGGCGGCACCTCGCTCTTCGGCGGCAAGGGCCGGGTCATCGATGCTGTCATCGGCGGCACGGTCGTGGCCGTCATCGACAACGGGATGGGCCTGCTCGACCAGCCCCAGGGCACCGTCTGGATGGTCACCGGCCTGGTTCTCCTGGTCGCGGCCAGCGTCGACGCGATCTCGCGGCGGAGAGCATCGGCGACAGGGCACGTGTAGCGGGCTCGTTCCGCCGTCAAGGTATGCAGGCGAAGGCGCACATCCCCAGCGGAGCTCCGCACGGGATGTGCGCCTTTCGCTGCATACCCTGACGCAGGCTCAGGCGGGCGGAGCGGTGCTGCTGCGCTCGACCAGCTCGGCGGGCAGCCGCAGGTGGCGCTCGGTCTGCTTGCCCTCGAGCAGCTCGAGCAGGAGCTCGAGAGCGGCCCGGCCCATCTCGTGGAGCGGCTGGGCGACGGTGGTGAGCGGGGGAGTGGCGTCGCGGGCCTCGGGTACGTTGTCGAAGCCGATCACCGAGAGGTCCTCGGGCACGCGCAGGCCCAGCGAGCCGGCGACCTCGATGACCTTGATCGCGGAGATGTCGTTGGCGGCGAAGATGGCGGTCGGGCGCTCGCCGGCCGGGAGCGAGAGCAGCTCGCGAGCCGGCGCCTCGGCGAGCTCGGGGTGGTAGCCGCCCACCCGGATGAGGTCGGGGGAGACGCTGAGACCGGCGTCGTGGAGAGCCTCGCGGTAGCCCTGCTCGCGCAGGCCTGCGGAGCGGAGGTCGGGGCGCCCGCCGAGGAACCCGATGCGCCGGTGGCCGAGCCCGATCAGATGGTCGACGGCGAGCCGGGCGCCGGTGATGTTGTCGGCGTCGACGGTCATCGGGCCGTCCGGGCCAGTGTGGGGGTCGATCGCGACGACCGGGATGGTGGTCTCGTCGGTGATGATCATCGACGGCGTGACCACGATCGCGCCGTCGATCAGGGTGTGTCCGAGACGGGAGAGCGAGCGGCGCTCCCAGCCGGTGTGGTTGTGGGCGCCGGTGCGTCCGGCGTGGGCCAGCAGCTCGTAGCCGGTGCCGTCCAGGGCTGCCGAGATGCCCTTGAGGAGCTCGGCGGAGTAGGGCTCGAACTCGGCCACGAGCACGCCGATCACGCCGGTGGACTTGCGGCGCAGGCTCGAGGCGATCAGTGAGGACTGGTAGCCGAGCTCGTCGATGACCGCGAGCACCTTCTCGGCCGTCGCCTCGCTGACGCCGTAGCGCTCGTTGATCACCTTGGAGACGGTGGCCACCGAGACGCCGGCCTCGCGGGCAACGTCAGTGATGGTCACCCGGCGCGGGCGTGGCTGATCGAGCGTGCTCATGGCCCGACAGTAGCCCACTCGGGCCAAGTTCGATAACCATCTACGAAAACGTTATCGACAACGATTGACATCGGCCCCGACAAGCGCCATGCTCAACCCCGACGATGTGGCGGCAGTCACATACCCATACATCCAGAGCTGTGACGAAGAGGTCCCAAGATGTCGAGGAAGACACAAGCGCTCGCCGCGCTGTGCGCCGGATTGATGATTGCCGCCACCGGTTGTGGTGGCTCGGACGACTCCGGTGGCGGCGACGACAACACCATCATCTGGTGGCACAACTCCAACAACGATCCCGGGAAGGGCTACTACGAGCAGGTCGCCAAGGACTTCGAGAAGGAGAACCCCGGCGTCGACGTCAAGGTGCAGGCGTTCGCCCACGAGGACATGCTCACCAAGCTGGACGCTGCGTTCCAGAGCGGTGACCCCGAGCAGATCCCCGACGTCTACATGGAGCGTGGCGGCGGCGAGCTCGCCGACCACGTCGAGGCGGGGCTGACCAAGGACCTGAGCGAGGACGCGGCCGACGAGATCGAGATGATCGGCGGCTCGGTCGCCGGCTGGCAGGTCGAGGACAAGACGTACGCCCTGCCGTTCTCCATCGGAGTCGTCGGCTTCTGGTACAACAAGGACCTCTTCGTCAAGGCCGGCATCAGTTCCGCGCCGAAGACGATGGATGAGTTCTACGCCGCCGTCGACAAGCTCAAGGCCGCGAACATCGCACCGGTCTCGGTCGGTGCCAAGGACGCCTGGCCGGCCGCGCACTACTACTACTGGACCGCGGTCCGGGAGTGCTCGCAGGACGTGCTGACCTCGGCGGTCAAGAGCCTCGACTTCTCCGACCCCTGCTTCGAGAAGGCCGGTGAGGACGTCGTCGACATCGTGGCGAAGGAGCCGTTCAACAAGGGCTTCCTCTCCACCGGCGCCCAGGAGGGCCCGACCTCGGCCTCCGGCCTCCTCGCGACCGAGAAGGTCGCCATGGAGCTCGCCGGCCACTGGGAGCCCGGCGTGATGCAGGGCATCACCGAGGACAAGAAGGGCCTGGGCGAGAAGACCGGCTGGTTCTCCTTCCCGACCATCGACGGTGGCCAGGGCGACCCGGCCGCGCAGATGGGCGGCGGTGACGCCTGGGCTGTTTCCGAGGGCGCTCCCGACGCATCGGTCGACTTCGCCAAGTACCTGCTCTCCACCGACGTGCAGAAGGGCTTCGCCGAGAACGGGATGGGCCTGCCGACCAACCCCGAAGCGGTCGGCTCGCTGACGGACCCCGCTCTGGCCGACCTGATCCAGGTCCGGAACAGCGCTCCGTACGTCCAGCTCTACTTCGACACCGCGTTCGGCCAGTCCGTCGGCGGCGCCATGAACGACGCCATCGTCAACGTCTTCGCGGGCAAGGGCTCGGCCGCTGACATCGTCACGGCCACCCAGGCCGCGGCGGACAAGGAAAAGTGAGTCGAACCTGTGACACACGACGTGACCGACCCCGCTCGGGCGGTGCCAGGACACGCCACATCGGGAACCCGGCGTACAGCACCTGTACGCCGGGCCCCCGGCGGTACGAAGGGTGCCGGACCCAGTGGTGACGCCTGGCGCAAGCGCCTCGAGATCCTTGTCTTCGTCACCCCCGCACTGGCGCTCATGGCGCTCTTCGTCGCCTGGCCGATCATCACCGCGGTGCGCTTCTCGGTCTACGACTGGAAGGGCTTCGGCGACCTGACCGACTTCGTCGGCCTGGAGAACTACGCCGAGGTCCTCGGCGACGAGGTCTTCCACAGCGCGATCGCCCACAACGCGGTGATCGTCGTGGGCTCGATCCTGCTCCAGTTGCCGCTCGGAGTGGCGATCGCGCTGCTGCTCAACCGGAAGATGCGGGGTCAGGGCCTGCTCCGGACCATCATCTTCGTGCCGTACGTCCTCGCCGAGGTCATCGCCGCGGTGGTCTGGCTGCAGCTGCTGCAGCCGCAGTACGGCTTCGTCGACGCGTTGACGGCACAGGTCGGGCTGACCCCGCCCGACCAGGGCTGGCTCGGCACCCCGGAGTACGCCCTGTGGATCGTGCTCCTGGTGCTGACCTGGAAGTACCTCGGCTTGGCCGTGCTCCTCTTCCTGGCCGGCATGCAGGGGGTCCCCGAGGACCTCTACGAGGCTGCCCAGCTCGATGGCGCCTCCTGGTGGCAGACGCAGTGGCAGATCACGATCCCGCTGCTCGGCCCGACCATGCGCACCTGGGCCTTCCTGTCGATGATCGGGTCGATCCAGTGCTTCGACATGATCTGGGTGCTCACCCAGGGCGGTCCCGCCAACGCCACGAACACCATGGCGACGTACCTCATCGACGAGGGCACCAAGCGGCACAACTACGGCATCGCCGGTGCCGCGTCGGTGATCCTGTTCGTGATCGCCTTCGCGATGGCCCTCGCCTACCAGGTCCTCATCCTGCGTCGTGACGTCTCCGACGACGCTCCCCGTAAGAAGCGAAAGGTGGCGTGATGGCCAGCGTTACCCTCGACCCGATCGCGGAGGCCCCCGGCGACTCCGGCGGAGCACCCCGCCGGCGCCGCCGCGCCGGCTCCGACGGCGGCAACCTGTGGGTCTACCTGATCGCGCTCGTCGTGGTCGCGATCACCGTCGGCCCGGTCCTCTACGGCGCGATGGGAGGCTTCCGCACCAACGCCCAGCTCGCCGACAAGCCCGCCGGGCTGCCCGACCCCTGGGTCTGGACGAACTACGCGGGAGTGCTGAACAACCCCTCGTTCTGGCAGTACGCACTCAACTCGACGATGATCGCGATCATCACCACGGTGGTGACCGTCGTCTTCGGGCTGATGGCGGCGTACCCGCTGGCCCGCTACCAGTTCCGAGGGCGCGAGGCGCTGTTCATGGTCTTCGTGCTCGGCCTGCTCTTCCCGGCCGCGGTGGCGATCATCCCGCTGTTCATCATCATCACCCGCAACCTGCAGATGGCGAACACGTGGTGGGGCGTGGCCCTGCCGCAGGCGGCGTTCGCGCTGCCGATGACGGTGGTCATCCTCCGGCCCTTCCTGATGGCGCTGCCCAAGGAGCTGGAGGAGGCCGCCCTGATCGATGGTGCCAGCCGGATCGGCATCTTCTGGCGGGTCCTGATGCCGCTGTCCGCACCAGGGATGATCACCGTCGGGGTACTGGCCTTCGTGACCTCCTGGAACGCCTACCTGCTGCCGCTCCTGCTGCTGCAGGACAAGATGCGCACACTTCCGCTCGGCGTCGCCGACTTCTCCACCGAACACTCCGCCGACACCGCCGGTGTCCTCGCGTTCACCACGCTCGCGATGATCCCGGCTCTCGTGCTCTTCCTCGCCTTCCAGCGCCGGCTCGTCAGCGGCCTGCAGGGCGCGGTGAAGGGCTAGTAGGGACAACTGTGACTGAAAACGCCCCCCTCCCCGCCTGGCCGCACGTCTCCGACCGCGTGCGTGACCTGCATGCCCAGATGACCTTGGAGGAGAAGCTCGCCCAGATCGTGGGCTACTGGCTCGATCGCGGCGGCGACGTCGTCGCGCCGATGGCCAACGAGATGAGCAGCAACATCTCGGGAGGCGACCGCCGACTCTCGGAGATCACCGCCCACGGCCTGGGCCACTACACCCGGGTCTACGGCACCCGGCCGGTCGAGCCCGCCGAGCGGGCCGCCTGGCTGTGGGCCGAGCAGAAGCGCCTGGTCGAGGAGACCCGGCTGGGGATCCCCGCGCTGGTCCACGAGGAGTGCCTGACCGGACTCGCGACCTGGGAGGCGGCGACGTTTCCCACCCCCCTGGCCTGGGGAGCCACCTTCGACCCCGAGGCGGTCGAGGAGATGGCGGCGATGATCGGGTCCGACATGCGCGACCTCGGCATCCACCAGGGCCTGGCGCCCGTGCTGGACGTGATCCGGGACGCGCGCTGGGGCAGGTGCGAGGAGGCCATCGGCGAGGACCCCTACCTCGTGGGGACGGTCGGCACCGCGTACGTCCGCGGGCTGCAGTCGGCCGGTGTGCATGCCACGCTGAAGCACTTCGTGGGCTACTCGGGCTCGCGGGCCGGGCGCAACCACGCGCCGCTCTCGGCGGGTCCGCGCGAGATAGCCGACATCTTCCTGCCGCCGTTCGAGATGGCGGTCCTCGACGGTGGGGTGCGCTCGGTGATGGCGTCCTACAACGACATCGACGGTGTGCCGCAGCATGCCTCGGTCGAGCACCTCACCACGCTGCTGCGCGAGACCTGGGGCTTCGACGGGGTCGTGGTCGCCGACTACTTCGGTGTCGCGTTCCTGGCAGTGATGCACGCGATCGCCGCCGACCGCGGTAGGGCAGCTGCGTACGCCCTCGAGGCAGGTGTCGACATCGAGCTGCCGAGCGGGGATGCCTACCTCGAGCCGCTCGCGGCGCTGATCCGTTCCGGCAAGGTCTCCGAGGCGATCGTCGACCGGGCCGTGCTGCGCGCGCTGAAGCAGAAGGAGGAGCTCGGTCTTCTCGACGAGTCCTTCGCGGCCGGTCTGGAGGAGGGGGCGCCGGAGTCGATCGACCTGGACTCCCCGGCCCACCGCTCGCTGGCCCGGCGGCTCGCCGAGGAGTCGGTCGTGCTGCTCAGCAACGACGGGGTCCTCCCGCTCAGAGGCGACCTCGGCAAGGTGGCGATCATCGGACCGAACGCCGACCGCTCCGAGGCGCTGATGGGCTGCTACTCCTTCGTCAACCACGTGATGGTGAGCTACCCCGAGAAGCCTCTGGGCATCGAGCTGCCGACGATCGCCGAGGCGGTCCGGGCCGAGCTCGGCGCCTCCTCCTGCGAGGTCGTCGCCGGGTGTGACGTCGAGGGCACGGACCGCTCCGGCTTCCCTGCCGCGGTCTCCGCCGCCGAGGAAGCCGACGTGGCCGTGGTCGTCGTCGGCGACCAGACCGGCCTCTTCGGCCGCGGCACGGTGGGGGAGGGCAACGACTCCGAGTCGCTCGAGCTCCCCGGCGTCCAGCGCGAGCTGGTGTCCGCGGTTGTCGCGACCGGTACGCCCGTCGTGCTCGTGGTCGTCACCGGCCGCCCGTACGCCATCGGGTGGGCGCTCGACGACGAGACCCGCCCCGCCGCGGTGCTGCAGGCGTTCTTCCCCGGCGAGGAGGGCGGTGCGGCGCTGGCGCGCGTCATCTCCGGCGCGGTCAACCCGTCGGGCCGGCTCCCGGTCTCGCTGCCGCGAGTCTCCGGGACCCAGCCCTACAGCTACCTCCAGCCGCTGCTGGGCGGTCCGTCCGAGGTCACCAGCACCGACCCGACGCCGGCCCGCCCGTTCGGCTTCGGGCTCTCCTACACCACCTTCGGTTACAGCGGGCTCTCGGCCGACCGCTCGGTCGAGGCGGGTGGCGCCTTTGGTGTCGAGGTGACCGTCACCAACCTCGGTGACGTCGCCGGTGTGGACGTGATCCAGCTCTACGGACGCGATCTGATCGCTTCGGTGGTCCGCCCGGTCACGCAGCTGCTCGGCTACCAGCGGGTGGCGCTGCAGCCGGGCGAGTCGGCGACCGTACGCTTTGACGTGCCGACGACCCGGTTGGCCTTCGCCGACCGCAGCTACGACCGCGTCGTCGAGCCCGGTGATGTCGAGGTCTGGGTCGCCGCCTCGGCAGGGGAGAAGGTCGCCACCGCCGTGGCCGAGGGCATCGCGGAGCTCTCTGACGTCGAAGCCGCTTCGGCCGCCGGCGTGTCAGGCATCGACAAGGCGCTGGTCACGGTCACCGGTGACGTCCACCGGGTCAGCACCGCTGACCGGCGGATCACGACGGTGACGGTCTCGCGCTAGGAGCGCTGGGCGGCTTGCCGGGCGAGATGGGCGGCGGGATCGGCGATGACGCGGCGTACGACGGTCCCGGCCGCTCCGCGCACGGCGGCGTCGCTGCCGAGCCCGGAGACCAGCAGCCGGGGCGGTTCGACGGCACCGGTGTGGTGGCTGATCGAGGCCGCGGTCGCCGCGGTCAGCCAGGGTGCGAGCGTGGCGAACGCGCCACCGAGCACGATCGCGGTGGGGTCGAGGAGGGTGATCACCGAGGCGAGCGCGACTCCGAGGTGCCGTCCGGCGTCGGCGACGGCATCGAGCGCCGCCTGATCGCCGGCCTCGCAGGCCCGCGTGAGGTCGGCCATCGTCGCCACCTGCGCGCGGGCGAGGATCTCCTGCTGCCCGGCCATCCGCTCCAGGCAGCCGTGGCCGCCGCAGCCGCACCGCGGGCCGTCGGGGGCCACCACGACGTGACCCAGCTCGCCGGCGCCCGCGTGCGCGCCGCGGAAGACCTCGCCGTCGATCACGATGCCGCCACCGATGCCGATCTCGCCGGAGACGTGCACGAAGTCGCGCAGGGGAGCGCCGTCGTGCTCGTGACCGCCGAACCACATCTCGCCGAGAGCCGCCAGGTTGGCCTCGTTCTCGACGTCGACCTCGAGCCCGGTGCCCTCACCGACGGCGTCGGCGAGGTCGACCCGGGCCCAGCCCAGGTTGGGGGTGCGTACGACGGCTCCCTCGACCGTCAGCCCGGGCACCGCCACGCAGGCTCCGGACAGCGGCAGGCCCTGGGAGGCGGCGCTGCGGGCGGCGGTGCGGGCCAGATCGACGAGGTCGGCGACCACCTCCTCGACCTCGCGGCCGCGGTTGTCCCGGCGTACGACGTGGTGGTAGCGCGGCACGCCGGTCAGGTCGGTCACCACGGCAGCCAGGTAGTCGACGTTGACCTCCAGGCCGAGGCCGGCGACGCCTCCGGGAGCGAGGTTGAGCGCCGTGGCGGGCCTGCCACGCTCGGTCGCGGCCGGAGCGCTCTCCCGGATCAGGCCGGCGGAGATCAGATCGGACACCAGCCCGGATACCGACGACTTCGTCAGGCCGGTGCGCGCAGCGACCTGCGCCCGGGAGACCGGGCTGGTGCGGGCGACCTCGCCGAGCACGAGCGCGAGATTGCTCGCCCGCATCCCGGCATGCTGGGCAGGCTCGGTTCTCACGGTCATGCACGGGATTAGACCAAGTTCTGAACTTTAGGTCAAGCGACCCGCTTACAGGTGTCCGAAGGGTTGACAATGTGACGGTCGTCGCGTTTCATGATCCTTATATAGTCCGAGTCATGAACTAATGTGAGGAAGCAAGGCTATGACCGATTACACCCCCACCTCCGAGGACAAGTTCACCTTCGGGCTGTGGACCGTGGGCTGGAACGGGCAAGACGTGTTCGGCTCGGCGAGCCGGCCTCACCTCGACGTCGCCCACTCGGTGCACAAGCTGGCCGAGCTCGGCGCCTACGGCATCACGTTCCACGACAACGACGTCTTCGCGATCGACGCGAGCGACGCCGAGCGCCAGGCGGAGATCGACAAGCTCAAGGCCGCTCTGGACGAGACCGGTCTCAAGGTGCCGATGGCCACCACCAACCTCTTCGGCCACCCGGTCTTCCGTGACGGTGGCTTCACCTCGAACGACCGCGAGGTGCGCCGCTACTCGATCGCCAAGGTCGCGCGCAACATCGACCTCGCCGCCGAGCTCGGCGCCACGACGTACGTCATGTGGGGTGGCCGTGAGGGCGCTGAGTCCCACGCTTCCAAGGACATCGCGGCGGCGCTGGACCGCTACCGCGAGGCGGTCAACCTGCTCGGCGACTACGTGACCGAGCAGGGCTACGACATCCGGTTCGCTATCGAGCCGAAGCCCAACGAGCCCCGCGGCGACATCCTGCTGCCGACCATCGGCCACGCGCTCGCCTTCATCAACACCCTCGACCGCCCCGAGTTGGTCGGCCTCAACCCGGAGGTCGGTCACGAGGAGATGGCCGGGCTCAACTTCGCCTCCGGCGTCGCCCAGGCGCTGTGGCACGGCAAGCTCTTCCACATCGACCTCAACGGCCAGCACGGCCCGCGCTTCGACCAGGACCTCCGCTTCGGCGCGGGCAACCTGCGCGGTGCGTTCAACCTGGTCGACCTGCTGGAGTCCAAGGGCTACGACGGCCCGCGCCACTTCGACTTCAAGCCGCCGCGCACCGAGGACGAGGACGGCGTGTGGGCGTCGGCTGCGGGCTGCATGCGCAACTACCTGGTGCTGCGTGAGCGGGCCAAGGCCTTCCGGGCGGACCCGGAGGTCAAGGCTGCGCTCGAGGCCTCGCAGGTCGAGGAGCTTTCCGTGCCGACCCTGGCCGAGGGCGAGACGCTCGCGGACATCCGCACGGCGACCTACGACATCGAGAAGCTGGACCACGGCTACGCGTTCGAGCACCTCGACCAGCTGGCCATGGACCACCTCCTCGGGCTTCGCTAGGTTGCCGGGCATGCCGCTCGTCGCCGGGGTCGACTCCTCGACCCAGTCCTGCAAGGTCGTCGTCCGTGACGCGGAGACCGGGGCGCTGGTGCGCTCCGGCTCCGCGCCGCACCCCGAAGGCACGGAGGTGGACCCGGCGGCGTGGTGGACCGCGCTCGAGTTCGCCGCCGAGGCCGCCGGTGGACTCGATGATGTCGCCGCCGTCTCCGTCGGCGGGCAGCAGCACGGGATGGTGTGCCTGGACGAGGCCGGAGAGGTCGTACGCCCCGCACTGCTGTGGAACGACACCCGCTCGGCCGGCGCGGCCGCCGCGCTCAACACCGAGCTGGGTGCCGCGGCCTGGGCCGATGCCGTCGGTTCGGTGCAGGTCGCCAGCTTCACCGCCACCAAGCTGCGCTGGCTCGCCGAGCACGAGCCGGATTCGGCGGCGCGGGTCGCGGCGGTGTGCCTGCCCCACGACTGGCTGACCTGGAAGCTCGCGGGTGCGCCGGGGCTGGAGGCGCTGCGTACGGACCGGAGCGACGCCAGCGGCACCGGCTACTACTCGGCGGTGACCGGCGAATACCGTCGGGACCTGCTCAAACGCGCGCTCGGGCGCGACGACGTCGTGCTGCCGGAGGTGCTCGCGCCCTCGGCCTCGGCGGGACGTACGCCGGCCGGGGTGCTGCTCGGCCCCGGCTGCGGCGACAACGCCGGCGCGGCCCTGGGCGTGGGTGCCCGGCCCGGCGACGTGGTCGTCTCCATCGGCACCTCCGGCGTCGCCTGCGCGGTCTCGGAGACACCCACCTCGGACGCGTCCGGCACCGTGGCGGGCTTCGCCGACGCCACCGGCCGCTACCTGCCGCTGGTCGCCACCCTCAACGCCGCGCGCGTCCTCGACGCCACCACCCGGCTGCTCGGGGTGAGCCACGAGCAGCTCTCCCGGATGGCGCTCGAGGCCCCCTCGGGCTCCGGCGGCCTGGTCCTCGTCCCTTACCTGGAGGGTGAGCGCACCCCCGACCGCCCGTCGGCTCGTGGTGTGATCCACGGGCTGACCCTGGCCACCGCCGAGCCCGCTTACCTCGCGCGCGCCGCCGTCGAGGGACTGCTCTGCGGCCTCGCCGACGGCATCGACGCGCTGAAGTCCCAGGGCGTCGCGGTCGACCGCGTCCTCCTCGTCGGCGGCGGCGCCCGCTCCGAGGCCGTACGCCGTCTCGCCCCCGTCGTCCTCGGCCACCCCGTCCTCGTCCCCGAGCCGGGGGAGTACGTCGCCGACGGCGCCGCCCGTCAGGCCGCCTGGCTCCTCACCGGCGGCGAGGAGCCTCCGACCTGGGAGCTCGCCGGCACCGAGACCTACGAGGCCGACCCCGACCCCGCCGTACGCGCCCGCTACGCCGAGGTCCGCGACCTGACCGAAGGCGTATAGCCGAGGCGTCACCCCGGTCGGCCGAGACGTCGCCCCGGTCGGCCGAGACGTCACGTACGTCGGCCGAGATGTCACCCGCTGACCTCTCGGTCGACGCGAGTGACGCCTCGGCCGACGCGGGTGACGCCTCGGCAGAATGTGAGTGACGTTTCGGCGCGCGCAGGTGACGCCTCGGCGGGATCCGATAGCGTGGCCGCGCCATGTTGGATCACATCAAAGGCTTCGTTCAGGGAGTCGTCCTCGCGCCCATCGTCCGGCTGTTCGTGGCGCTGAAGATCAGCCCCGACCTCGTGACGCTCGTCGGCACCATCGGAGTTGCGGTCGGCGCGCTGGCCTTCTACCCGCGCGGCGAGCTGCTGGCCGGCACGATCTTCATCACCTGCTTCGTCTTCAGCGACCTGATCGACGGTGCGATGGCGCGTGCCGTCGGCCGCACGAGCAAGTTCGGTGCCTTCTGGGACTCCACCCTCGACCGGATCGGCGACGGCGCGGTCTTCGGCGGCCTCGCCCTCTACTTCGCCGGACCGGGCGACTCCGACCTCTACCTCGCGCTGACCCTGTGGTGCGTCGTGATGGGCGCAGTCACCTCCTACGCCCGCGCCCGCGCCGAGTCGCTGGGGTTCACCGCCAACGTCGGCATCGCCGAGCGCGCCGACCGTCTGGTCCTGGTCCTGGTGATGACCGGCTTCGCCGGCATCTTCTCCCTCGACCTGCTCATCTACATCGCGCTGTGGATCCTCGCCGTCGCCTCGACCGTCACTGTCGGCCAGCGCGTCTGGACCGTCCGCAAGCAGGCCCTCGCCGAGGAAGCCGCGTCGTGACCGCGCCGACCGAGGCAGACGTACGTCTGGCCGCGGAGCTCGTCCGCGGCGCCGGCTCGCTCGCCGCGAAGATGCGCATCGAGGGCATCGGCGACTCGATCGAGACCAAGACCTCGGTCTCCGACCTGGTCACCGCCGCCGACAAGGCCGCCGAGAAGGCGATCGTCGAACGACTGGCGGCCGAGCACCCAGGTGACGGCATCCTCGGCGAGGAGGGCTCGGCCCGCGAGTCGACCACCGGCCGGGTGTGGACGATCGACCCGGTCGACGGCACGTACAACTTCGTACGCGGCCTCGACTGGTGGTGCTCGGCGCTGGCGCTGACCGACGGCGACGACATCGTCTTGGGTGCGATCTACTCGCCCACCGAGGACGCGGTCTACGTCGGCGGCCCCGAGCTGCCCACGACCCGCAACGGTGTCCGGCTCGACGCGATGCCGGATACGCCGCTCGCCCTCGCCTGCCTCACCACCTACCTCCACCCCTCGAAGCTGAAGCACCCGGTCGGCGAGGCGTACGTCCGCGTCGCCAGCCAGGCCGCCTCCATCCGGATCCTCGGCTCCGGCTCGATGGACCTCACCGCCATCGCCCAGGGAAAGCTCCACCTCTTCTGTCAGCACTCCGTCCCCGACTGGGACCGCCTTCCCGGCGCCGCCCTCGTCCTGGGCGCCGGCGGAGCCACGACCCAGGTGGAGGCCGGTGGTGTCACCTGGTCGCTGGCCGGCACCCCCAGCGCGTTGGCCGAGGCTGCCGAGGCGTTGACCGGGTAGCAGTCCACTTGGAGCAGTCCACTTTGGGAACAGTGGCCTGACCAGGCCTTTCCGAGGGTGGCGTACGCCTTGTCCCGACCTACGATCGCCCCATGGCAACAAGCATGAACGAGACGGGAACCTCGCGAGTCAAGCGCGGGATGGCGGAGATGCTCAAGGGCGGCGTGATCATGGACGTGGTCACCGCCGAGCAGGCGAAGATCGCCGAGGACGCCGGGGCGGTGGCGGTGATGGCGCTCGAGCGCGTCCCCGCCGACATCCGCGCCCAGGGCGGTGTGAGCCGCATGTCCGACCCCGACATGATCGACGGCATCATCGAGGCCGTCTCCATCCCGGTCATGGCCAAGGCCCGGATCGGCCACTTCGCCGAGGCCCAGGTGCTCCAGAGCCTCGGGGTGGACTACATCGACGAGTCCGAGGTGCTGACCCCGGCCGACTACGAGAACCACATCGACAAGTGGGCCTTCACCGTGCCGTTCGTGTGCGGCGCGACCAACCTCGGCGAGGCCCTGCGCCGTATCACCGAGGGCGCGGCGATGATCCGCTCCAAGGGCGAGGCCGGCACCGGCGACGTGTCCAACGCGGTCACCCACATGCGTACGATCCGCCGCGAGATCCGCCGCCTCGGTGCCCTCGCCGAAGACGAGCTCTACGTGGCCGCCAAGGAGCTCCAGGCTCCCTACGAGCTGGTCAAGGAGGTCGCCGAGAACGGCAAGCTCCCGGTCGTCCTGTTCACCGCCGGCGGCATCGCGACCCCGGCCGACGCCGCGATGATGATGCAGCTCGGCGCCGAGGGCGTCTTCGTCGGCTCCGGCATCTTCAAGTCCGGCAACCCGGTCCAGCGCGCCGAGGCGATCGTCAAGGCGACCACCTTCCACGACGACCCCGACGTCGTCGCCAAGGTCTCCCGCGGCCTCGGTGAGGCCATGGTCGGTATCAACGTCGACGAGCCGGCCAGGTCGATCCAGTTCGCGGAGCGCGGCTGGTGACCACCCTCGGCGTACTCGCCCTCCAGGGCGACGTCCGCGAGCACCTCGCCGCCCTCGACCGCCTGGGGGTGAAGGGAACGTCCGTACGTCGTCGCGAGGAGCTCGACGCGTGCGACGCGCTCGTCATCCCCGGCGGTGAGTCGACGGCGATGTGGCGCCTGGCGCGTACGTTCGACCTGCTCGACCCGCTTCGGGAGCGGGTCCGGGGCGGGATGCCGGCGCTCGGCACCTGCGCCGGGATGGTGCTCCTGGCAGACCGGCTGCTCGACGCGGCCCAGGGCCAGGAGACCATCGGCGGGCTCGACATCACGGTCCGGCGCAACGCCTTCGGGCGGCAGACGGAGTCGTTCGAGACCGACCTGGAGGTCACTGGGCTGGATGAGACGGTCCACGCCGTCTTCATCCGGGCGCCGTGGGTCGAGGAGATCGGCCCAGGTGTCGAGGTGCTGGCGAGCGTGGGGGAGCACCCCGTCGCCGTACGTCAGAACCAGCTCATGGCGACCTCGTTCCACCCCGAGGTCAACGCCGACGACCGGCTGCACCAGCTCTTCGTCGACACCTGCTGCTGACGGTGACGTACCGCACGTAGTTAAGATGGGGGCATGCTGCCCTGTGTTGACTCCGGAGGCGGCTCGACAAGCATCAGCGACGACGCGGGGCAAAGGACGGTTTCCAGATGAGCGGCCACTCCAAGTGGGCAACGACGAAGCACAAGAAGGCGGCGATCGACGCCAAGCGCGGCAAGCTCTTCGCCAAGCTCATCAAGACGATCGAGATCGCAGCCAAGACCGGCGGTCCCGACCCGTCGGGCAACCCGACCCTCTATGACGCGATCCAGAAGGCCAAGAAGCAGTCGGTGCCCAACGACAACATCGACCGCGCGGTCAAGCGCGGCGGTGGGCTCGACGGCGGCGGGGTCAGCTACGACACGATCATGTACGAGGTCTACGGCCCCCAGGGCGTCGCGCTCCTCATCGAGTGTCTGACCGACAACCGCAACCGGGCGGCCATGGAGGTGCGCACCGCGGTCACCCGCAACGGCGGCACCATGGCCGACCCCGGCTCGGTGAGCCGGCTCTTCGACCGCAAGGGCGTCGTCGTCGTGGCCAAGGCGCAGGAGGGCAAGGAGATCTCCGAGGACGACCTCCTCGAGGCCACCCTCGACGCCGGTGCCGAGGACGTGAACGACCTCGGTGAGTCCTTCGAGATCGTCTCCGACCCGTCCGACGTCGTCGCGGTCCGCACCGCGCTGCAGGACGCCGACATCGACTACGACTCCGCCGAGGTCCAGTTCGTCGCGAGCATGGACATCCCGGTCGCCGACGCCTCGTCGGCCGAGAAGGTCTTCAAGCTCATCGACGCCGTCGACGACCTCGACGACGTACAGAACGTCTTCTCCAACGCCGACGTCCCCGACGAGGTCATGGAGACCGTCGACGCCTGACCTGCGGCGCCGAGCGCGCTGTCGTCCCCTTGCGAACCGCCTCATGCCCGGGGTGGATGCTGGGTACCCGGAAGGTCGCGAACCGCCACCAGGGCGCGTTCCCGCTGGAAGGAGGACACGATGGGATACGGCGTAGGAGCGATTCTGCTCGTGGTCGGGCTGATCCTGGCGCTGGCTGTGCACGTCTCGGTCAGCGGGGTCGATCTGACGATGATCGGCTGGATCCTGGCCGCCGTCGGAGCGTTGGTGCTGATCCTGACCGCTGTGACGCTGAACACCGGCGGTCGCTCACGCACGGTCGCGAGGCGGAGGCATGCAGACGGTACGGAGACCGTCGAGGAGCGGCGGACCGATAGCCTGTGAGCGCAGGAGGCCTCTACAGCGACTGGTGACCTCCGAGGCGCGTTGCGTCATCCTGAATGAGGGTGTCGTAGCGCCGGAGGCAGCGGCCGGCAGGTAGTCTACGAACAGACGTTCGACACCCGGCCGGCCCGGTCGTTGTGGAAGAGGTGCTTCAGTGCGCGTGCTTGGGATCGACCCCGGCCTGACCCGGTGCGGGATGGGCGTGGTCGACGGCTCCCTCGGCCGGCCGCTGTCGATGGTGGACGTCGGCGTGATCCGTACGTCCTCCGATCTCCCCGTCTGGGAGCGGCTGGTGACCATCGAGAAGGGGATCGACGCCTGGATCGAGGAGCACCGGCCCGACGCGGTCGCGATCGAGCGGATCTTCGCGCGGTCCGACGTCTCCACGATCATGGGTACGGCCCAGGCCAGCGGCCTGGCGATGGTCTGCGCCGCGCGGCGCGGTCTCCCGGTCGCCCTGCACACGCCCTCGGAGGTCAAGGCGGCCGTCTCCGGCAACGGCCGCGCCGACAAGGCCCAGGTGACCGCCATGGTGACCCGCATCCTGCGGCTCTCGACCCCGCCCAAGCCCGCCGACGCCGCCGACGCGCTGGCGCTGGCCATCACCCACCAGTGGCGCGGAGGCGCCCAGAACCGCATCGAGGCCGCGCTCGCCGCGGCCGGAAGGACAAAGAAGTGATCGCGTCCGTACGCGGCAAGGTCGCCGCCGTCAGTCTCTCCACCGCCGTCGTCGAGGTCGGCGGGATCGGCATCGAGCTGCTCTGCACGCCCAACACCCTGGCCACGCTCCGCACCGGCGAGGAGGCGCACCTGCCGACCAGCCTGGTCGTGCGCGAGGACTCGCTGACCCTCTTCGGCTTCACCGACACCGACGAGCGCACGCTCTTCGAGCTCCTCCAGACCGCCTCCGGTGTCGGCCCGAAGCTCGCCCAGGCGATGCTCGCGGTCCTCTCGCCCGACGGCATCCGGCTGGCCATCGCGGGCGAGGACGCCAAGACCCTCACCAAGGTCCCCGGCATCGGGCAGAAGGGTGCCCAGCGGATCATCCTGGAGCTCAAGGACAGGATCGGCGCCCCGACCGGCACCGCCTCCGCCCCTGCGCGCGCCACGACAGCGGCGCCGTGGCGCGACCAGGTCACCGAGGCCCTCGTCGGCCTGGGCTACAACGCCCGGGACGCCGACAAGGCGGTGACCGCGATCGAGCCCGAGGCCGGCGACCAGGCCAACATCTCGTTGCTGCTCCGGGCAGCTCTACGCACCCTTTCGAAGGCATAGGAACCCATGCACGAGGACGACCTGGACCGAGCCGAGGAGGACTACTTCTCCTCGCTCACCATCGCCGAGGCCGACGGTGACGACCGGGCCGTCGAGGCCGCGCTGCGCCCGAAGACCCTCGACGAGCTCATCGGCCAGCAACGCGTCCGCGAGCAGCTCGGCCTCGTCCTGGAGGCGGCGCGGCAGCGTGAGCGGGCCCCCGACCACGTACTCCTCTCCGGGCCGCCGGGCCTCGGCAAGACCACCCTCGCCATGATCATCGCGGCCGAGATGTCGGCGCCGCTTCGGATCACGAGCGGTCCGGCGATCACCCATGCCGGCGACCTGGCCGCGATCCTGAGCGGGCTCAACGAGGGCGAGGTGCTCTTCGTCGACGAGATCCACCGGATGAGCCGACCCGCCGAGGAGATGCTCTACCTGGCGATGGAGGACTTCCGGGTCGACGTGGTGATCGGCAAGGGCCCGGGCGCGACCGCGATCCCGATCGACCTGCCGCCGTTCACGCTCGTCGGCGCGACCACGCGCGCCGGCCTCCTTCCCGGCCCGCTCCGCGACAGGTTCGGCTTCACCGGACATCTCGAGCTCTACGACCCGGCCGACCTCGAGCTGATCGTGCGCCGCTCCGCGGGGCTGCTCGACGTCACCCTCAAGGACGACGGCGCCGCCGAGATCGCCGGCCGCTCCCGAGGCACCCCGCGGATCGCCAACCGGCTGCTGCGCCGCGTACGCGACTATGCCCAGGTCAAGGCCGACGGCACGGTCACCCAGCAGATCGCCGAGAAGGCGCTCGATCTCTACGAGGTCGACCCGCTCGGCCTGGACCGCCTCGACCTGGCCGTGCTCGACGCCCTGTGCCGGAGGTTCGGCGGCGGCCCGGTGGGCATCTCCACCCTCGCCGTCGCGGTGGGGGAGGAGCGCGAGACGGTCGAGGAGGTGGCCGAGCCGTTCCTGGTGCGTACCGGCTTCCTGGCACGTACGCCGCGGGGCCGGGTCGCGACCCCGGCAGCGTGGGAGCACCTCGGCCTGCCGGTGCCGGCCAACGCCGAGGCTGCGGCCTGGTCCAAGGAAACGCTCTGGGATGAGGCCTGATTCACAGTCTCAACCAGGTGCCTGGTTAGACTTGCACGTCGCCGTGCGCCTGCCGGTGACCACTCAGACTGTCGGAGCCGAACCCCCGTGGAATTCCTTCCTTTTATCGTCATCATCGTCCTGTTCTACTTCCTGTTGATCAGGCCGCAGCAGAAGCGTGCGAAGCAGGCTCGTGAGCTCCAGCTCAACCTCCAGCCGGGTGACCGGGTGATGCTGACCGCCGGGCTCTTCGGCACGGTGACGGAGGTCGAGGAGACCACGACGAACATCAAGGTCGAGATCGCCGACGGCGTCGTCATCCAGGTCGTGCGCCAGGCCGTGGCCCAGAAGGTCACCGAGGCGCCTGCGGAGGAGTCCGACGAGGAGACCGGCGAGGAGCGCGAGGTCGAGGCTGCGGCCGACGAGACCTCCGCCGACGCCGAGAACGTCATCGTGGACCTCGACAAGAAGGACTGACCAACACATGGCACGCAAGACAGCGCGCCCCGGCCGGACACTCGCACTGCTCTTCTTGGCCATTGCGATCATGTTCGGCGGCATCGCGTTCGCCGGCACCTGGAAGCCCGAGCTGGGCCTCGACCTGCGAGGCGGCACCGAGATCTCGATGACCGCGGAGAACTCCGAGGGCGGATCGGTCCCGAAGGAGAGCCTCGACGAGGCCAAGGCCATCATCGACCAGCGCGTCAATGGCTCCGGCATCACCGGCGGCCGGGTGACCACCGAGGGCAACGACGTCATCAAGGTCTCCATCCCCGGCACCGGCAAGGTGCAGCAGGAGACCGCCGAGCGCGTCCGACAGACCGCGAAGCTCCGCTTCCGCCTGGTCGCCTGCAGCCCGCAGAAGACGTGTGGTGCCGCGGACCCCAGCGGCTCGATGGTCGAGGACCCCTCGGCCGGCACCGTGCCGGGCACCTCGCCGCGCGCGGCGTTCGGTGGCGAGACCGCCAGCGCCTCCGAGAAGGCGACCGCCTCGGACAAGGCTTCCGAGAAGGCCTCCGAGAGCGCCGACCCGAGCGCCAGCCCCTCGGCCTCGGCGGGTGCCAAGCCCGAGAAGCAGAACGAGAACGAGGTCGTCAAGGTCGACGACGCGGTCAAGTTCATGCGCACCGTGCCGCAGGAGTGGGCGACCGCCTACAACTCCTTCACCTGCCCCGCCCCGGGCGCCGATCCGGTCGAGGACATCCCCGGAAAGCCGCTGCTGACCTGTGACGAGGACGGCGTCCCCTACCTGCTGACGCCTGCCGTCATCGAGGGCACCGAGATCAGCGAGGCCTCCTACGGCATCCCGCAGCAGCAGGCCAACTACGTGGTGACCCTGGACTTCAAGTCCGAGGGCAACAAGGTCTTCGCCGACACCACCGGCGCCATCGCCGGCACCGGTGAGCAGTTCGCGATCGTCCTGGACGGCAAGGTGATCTCCGCCCCGACCGCCGACTCGCGGATCAGCGGAGGCGCCCAGATCAGCGGCGACTTCACCCAGGAGTCCGCCGCCGCGCTGGCCAACAACCTGAAGTACGGCTCGCTGCCGCTCGACTTCCCCGAGGACGGCATCCAGACCCGGGTCATCGGCCCGACCCTGGCCGGTAACCAGCTCACCGCCGGACTCTGGGCCGGTCTGGTCGGCCTGATCCTCGTGGTGATCTTCTCGATCCTCTACTACCGCGCGATGAGCATCGTGGTGATCGGGTCTCTGCTCGTGGCGGGTGCGCTGACGTACGGCATGATCCTGCTGCTCAGCGAGACCGCCGGCGTCACCCTGGACCTTCCGGGCGTGGCCGGTCTGATCGTCGGTATCGGCATCACCGCCGACTCCTTCATCATCCTCTACGAGAGGATGCGTGATGACATGCGTGATGGCCGCTCGATGCGGGTGGCCGTCGACACCGCCTGGGTCCGGGCCCGCAACACCTGCCTGGCCTCCGACGGCGTCTCGTTCCTGGCGGCGTTCGTGCTCTACGTCTTCGCGACCAACGAGGTCAAGGGCTTCGCCTTCATGCTCGGCCTGACCACGATCATCGACGTGCTGGTGTTCTTCTGGTTCACCCACCCGATGACGAAGCTGATGGCCGGTTGGGGCTTCTTCAACAAGGGCCACGTGCTCTCCGGCATGGACAAGCGCGCTATCGGCACCGTCGACGCCCCCACGGGCACCACTCTGGTCGGAGGCAAGGCCTGATGAGCAAGTTCTCCTTCTCGCGGCTCGGCAAGGAGCTCTACACCGGCGAGAAGTCCTTCGACTTCGTCGGCCGCCGGATGGTCTGGTACGCCGCCTCTGCGGTCGTGCTCGTCGCGGTCGTCCTCGGTGTCTGGCTCCAGGGCATCAACCTCGGCATCGACTTCACCGGCGGCACGCGCTACACGGTGACCGTCGCCCAGGCCGACCAGGAGCTCGCCGACGACCTGCGTACGGCGGTCGGTGACACGGCGGTCGAGGCCGCCGACGGCGCCACGGTGCGCACGGCCGGTGGCAAGTCGATCGTCATCGAGACCAAGGCGATCCCCGACGGCTCCGAGGCCGACGACTCGATCATGGAGGCGATCACCAAGACCGCCGACGTGGCCGAGGACGACGTCAGCCGCACCGGCATCGGTCCCAGCTGGGGCCAGCGGGTCGCCTCGAAGGCGGCCCTCGCGCTGGGCATCTTCCTCGTCGGTGTGGTCCTGTTCATCTGGATCTACTTCCGTGAGTGGAAGATGTCGGTCGCGGCCGTCGTCGCGCTGCTTCACGACGTGGTGATCACGGTCGGCGTCTACGCGATCGTCGGGTTCGAGGTGACCCCGGCAACGGTCACCGGCTTCCTGACGATTCTCGGCTATTCGCTCTACGACACCGTGGTGGTCTTCGACAAGGTCAAGGAGAACACCCGCAACCTGTCGCAGAAGAAGCAGACCTACGCCGCCGCGGCCAACCTGGCGATCAACCAGACCCTGGTCCGTTCGGTGAACACCTCGATCATCGGTCTGCTGCCGGTCGTCGCGATCCTCTACGTCAGCACCGTCCAGCTCGGCACCTCCTCGCTGAAGGACATCTCCCTGGTGCTCTTCGTCGGTATGGCCGTCGGCACCTACTCCTCGATCTTCATCGCCACCCCGCTGCTGGTGCACCTGAAGTCGAAGGAGAAGGACGTCGTCGACGCCGAGAAGCGTGCCGCCGCGCGGATGAAGGAAGCCGACAAGTACGCCGCGGTGCCGGTCTTCGACGAGGGCATGCCGGTGGCGGAGGACGAGGAGCCGGACGAGCTCCGGGACACTCCCTCCGAGGACCTTCACGAGGCCGGCGTGAGCCGGGGCACCAGCCCCAACCGCTCCGCGACCGGCCGGGGCCGCAACGTACCCGACCAGCACCGTGCGGTCTCCGACAGCGGCGCCGCCGGGCGTCCGCAGCCCAAGCGCGAGTCGAGGTCGAAGCGGAAGTGACTGTCTCCGAGACGGCCGCTGGTGGCCGGTCGCTCGAGGAAACCCTCGAGCGGCTGGTCGCCGACGTTCCCGACTTCCCGGAGCCGGGTGTCGGCTTCAAGGACATCACCCCGCTGCTGGCCGACCACGCCGGCTTCACCCAGGTGGTCGAGGCGCTGGCAGCTCCGGCGCGCGACGCCGACGGCAACGTGACCGTCACCAAGGTGCTCGGCATGGAGTCGCGAGGATTCATCCTCGGCGCCCCCGCGGCCCTGCACCTCGGCGTCGGCTTCGTGCCCGTCCGCAAGGCCGGCAAGCTGCCCCGCGAGACCCACGCGGTCTCCTACTCGCTGGAGTACGGCGAGGCCACCCTGGAGATCCACACCGACGCGGTCGCGCCGGGGGAGCGGGTGCTGGTCATCGACGACGTCCTCGCGACCGGCGGCACCGCAGCCGCCACGATCGAGCTGGTCGAGCGCTGCGGCGGTGTCGTCGCGGGCGTCTCGGTGCTGCTCGAGCTCGGCTTTCTCGACCCGCGCAGCAAGCTGCCGGCCACGCCCGTGCACGCACTGCTGGTCAGTTGACAGGTCCATTCTGCAGGTGTCGTCCTAGCCAACGTTCCGGGTGCGGCCGGTAGACTCGGGATATGGCAGAGGATCGCATCGTCGCGCAGCCTCGTGCGCACAACATCGAGGCGCGAGAGAGCAGTGGCCCGGCGCCCTCGGGTCGCAGCGTCCGTGCGCGCCTGGCCCGGATCGGCGGACGTGGCACGCCGGGCAATCCTGTGCTGGAGCCGCTGTTCCGGGCGGTGAGGTCCAACCACCCCAAGGCCGACCTGGCCCTGCTCGAGCGGGCGTACGTCACCGCCGAGCGCCTCCACGGCACGCAGATGCGCAAGAGCGGCGATCCCTACATCACCCACCCGCTCGCGGTGACCACGATCCTCGCCGAGCTCGGCATGACCGAGCCGACCCTGGTGGCCGCGCTGCTGCACGACACCGTCGAGGACACGCCCTACACGCTCAAGGAGCTGACCCGGGACTTCGGTGAGGAGGTCGCCCACCTCGTCGACGGCGTCACCAAGCTCGACAAGGTCACCTACGGCGACTCCGCGCAGGCCGAGACGATCCGCAAGATGGTCGTGGCGATGTCGCGGGACATCCGGGTGCTGGTGATCAAGCTCGCCGACCGCCTGCACAACATGCGTACGCTGCGCTACGTCCCGCAGAAGAGCCAGGAGCGCAGCGCGCGCGAGACCCTCGACATCTACGCGCCGCTGGCCCACCGGCTCGGTATGAACACCATCAAGTTCGAGCTCGAGGACCTCGCCTTCGCGACCCTCTACCCGAAGATGTACGACGAGCTCGTCCGCCTCGTCGCCGACCGCAACCCGTCACGGGAGAAGTTCCTGGCCCAGGTCATCGACCAGGTCGAGCGCGACCTGCACGAGGCCCGGATCAAGGCGACGGTCACCGGCCGGCCGAAGCACTACTACTCGATCTACCAGAAGATGATCGTCGGCGGTAAGGACTTCTCCGACATCAACGACCTGGTCGGCATCCGGATCCTGGTCGAGGACGAGCGCGACTGCTACTCCGTCCTCGGCATCCTGCACTCGCGGTGGAACCCCGTCCTGGGGCGCTTCAAGGACTACATCGCGATGCCGAAGTTCAACATGTACCAGTCGCTGCACACCACCGTCATCGGCCCGCAGGGCAAGCCGGTCGAGCTGCAGATCCGCACCTTCGCGATGCACCGCCGCGCCGAGTTCGGTGTCGCCGCGCACTGGAAGTACAAGGAGGACGGCCGCGCCGGTGTCGACACCGACCGGCCGATGGACAACGACATGAGCTGGGTCAAGCAGCTCATGGACTGGCAGTCGGAGGTCAACGACCCCGGCGAGTTCCTGGAGTCACTGCGCTTCGAGATGAAGCGCACCGAGGTCTACGTCTTCACGCCCAAGGGCGACGTGATCGCCCTGCCCGCCGACGCGACCCCGGTCGACTTCGCCTACGCCGTCCACACCGAGGTCGGCAACAAGACCATCGGCGCCCGAGTCAACGGCCGTCTGGTGCCGTTGGAGTCGACCCTGGAGAGCGGCGACGTCGTCGAGGTCTTCACCTCCAAGTCGCCCAACGCCGGTCCGTCGCGGGACTGGACCTCCTTCGTCAAGTCCAACCGCGCCAAGGCGAAGATCCGGCAGTGGCACACCCGTGAGCGCCGCGACGAGGCCATCGAGAAGGGCCAGGACGCGATCGCCCGGCTGATGCGCAAGGAGGGCCTGCCCCTCAAGCGGCTGATGTCGCGCGAGTCGCTCATGCTCGCCGCCGACCACTTCGACCTCGCCGACGTCGAGGCGCTCTACGCCGCGGTCGGCGAGAGCCACCTCTCCGCCCAGGCGGTCGTACGCCGCGTCATCGAGGATCACGGCGGCGACGACGGGGCCGCCGAGGACCTCGCCGAGGCCATCAACGTCGGCCGCAGGCGCCACGGCAAGGTCTCCACCGCCAACTCCGACGCCGGTGTGACCGTCAAGGGTTCCCCGGACGTCTGGGTCAAGCTCGCCAAGTGCTGCACGCCGGTGCCTGGCGACGAGATCCTCGGCTTCGTCACCAAGGGTGGGGGAGTCTCGGTCCACCGCACCGACTGCACCAACGCCGCCGAGCTCCGCTCCCACCCCGAGCGCCTGCTCGAGGTCGAGTGGGGCTCCACCTCCAACTCGGTCTTCCTGGTCAACATTCAGGTCGAGGCGCTCGACCGGGCCCGACTGCTTTCCGACATCACGATGGCTCTCTCCGACGCCCACGTGAACATCCTCTCGGCCCAGCTGACCACCACTCGCGACCGCGTCGCGAAGTCCCGATTCTCCTTCGAGATGGCCGACTCCAAACACCTGGACACCGTCTTGAAGCAGGTACGCACCGTCCCCGGCGTCTTCGACGCCTACCGCGTCACCCAATGAAAGTGAGTATCTCGTGGATCCTTTCACCTGGTTTCTGATCGCCGCAGGCGTCGTCTTCATCGGCGCGATCGTGTGGCTGGTGCTGAGAAAGCCGTCGGGAGGCATCGACGAGTCCGTGGCGAACCGGAACCGGGGCCAGGCCCTGGGAGAGGCCGAGTATCAGGGCCGCCCGCACCACGGCGGCTCTGACGGTGGGATCTCCGGCGTCCTGTGACCATCGCCGAGTCGGCGAGTCGTCGCTACTGACACTCCAGGCAACGGGACGTTCGTGCCGACTGGATCGTTGTCCTGGAAAGATGCGTCGACTCGGGCGCACGACAGAGGGAGCACGGCATGTTCACCTGGATCCTCATCATCGGCGGCGTACTTCTCCTCGCAGGCATCGTCTGGACCGCCCTGGGCAAGGGCGGGAAGCCCGTCGACCACGCTGACGTGCGCCACGCGAAGATCCGCAACGCCGGGAAGGGCGACTACTACGGCGGCGCCGGCATGTGACCGGACGCCGAGTCGGCGCGTCACGACGAGCCGACTCGGCCGGATTCCTGGTCAGAACGGGCCGACTCGGCACGCCTGAGTGGGACAGACGCGCCGAGTCGAGGGGTGGGTCAGGAGAAGTCGGCGCTGGCGCGCTTGGCCATCTCGAGGAACTGACGACGCGACTCGAGGTTCTCCTCGAGGCTCTTGATCTTGCGGGCGTCCCCCGAGGCCTGGGCCTTGGCGAGGTCGCTCTCGACCTGGGCGATGGCCTCCTCGAGCTTCGCGATCATGTCGTCGGCTCGAGCGGACTTCTCCGGGTCGGACTTCCGCCACTGGTCGTCCTCGGCGGACTTGATGGCCTGCTCGACCTTGCGCATCGCTCCCTCGAGCTCCTTGATGCGGTCGCGCGGGACCTTTCCGGCCTCGTCCCAGCGGTCGGCGATGTCGCGGAAGGAGCGCTTGACCGCGTCGAGGTCGTCGCCCTTCTCCAGCAGCGGGAGGAGCTCCTGCGCCTCGGCGAGCAGACCCTCCTTGACCACGGCGTTCTGTGCGAACTCGGCGTCGAGCGCCGCGTTGGCAGCGTCACGGGCACCGAAGAAGACGTCCTGGGCGGCCCGGAACTGCTTCCAGAGCTTGTCGTCGACGTCCTTCGGAGCCGGCCCGGCGGCCTTCCAGTCGCGCATCAGGTCGCGGTAGCGCCCGGCGGTGGGGCCCCAGTCGGTGGAGGTGGAGAGCTGCTCGGCCTCGACGATGATCCGCTCCTTGATCACCTTGGCGTCCTCGCGCCGAGCGTTGAGCTCGGCGAAGTGGGCCTTGCGGCGACGCGTGTAAGCGGTGCGCGCCGTCGAGAAGCGCCGCCACAGTGCATCGTCGGACCCGCGGTCGATGCGGGGGAGCGCCTTCCACTGGTCGAGCAGCTCACGCAGCCGGTTGGCACCG
Source organism: Nocardioides sp. NPDC000445 (assembly GCF_040300245.1). NCBI lineage: Bacteria > Bacillati > Actinomycetota > Actinomycetes > Propionibacteriales > Nocardioidaceae > Nocardioides > Nocardioides sp. NPDC000445. The sequence continues at coordinate 233,778 of NZ_JBEPDH010000006.1, forward strand.
TTGCGCCAGTCGTTGCTCTGGGCCAGCTTCTCGGCCTCGTCGACAAGAGCCTCCTTGGCGACCTTCGCCTCGGCCGCCTTCGCGGCCCGCTCGGCCTTGCGGGCCTCGCGCTGGGTGGCGATGACCGGAGCGAGTGCCTCCAGCCGGGCCACCAGCGAGGCCAGATCACCGACCGCGTTGGCGTCGGTCACCTTCTCCACGACGGTCTTGACCGCCGCGGTCGCCTCGTCGGGCGACGTCTTGCCGGCATGCACGCGCCGCTCGAGCTGCTCGACCTCGAAGGCGAGCTGGTCGAACCGGTTGGTGAAGAAGGCAAGTGCCTCCTCTGGCGTGCCTTCCGGGTATTGCCCCACGGAACGCTCGCCCTCAGCGGTCTTCACGTAGACCGTTCCGTCTTCCTCGACCCGACCCCACTGCTCGCTGGTCACAATGTCCCTACTCTTCGCATGAGGCGCTAACCTCTTATGAAATCTCCCCCGCCGGACACCGTGCTCGTCACAGTCCCGGTCGGCTCAACTTGCAGGTCCCCGTGGTGTCCCGGCACACCTCGGGATGCCCATCGTAGTCAGACGCCACGATGCGGCGCTGCACTGTACCGCTGGATAGGGTGTTTCTCGTGTTGATCGCAGGCTTTCCCGCCGGTCCGTGGGGCACCAACTGCTACGTCGCCGCCACCGGGCCGGGCACCGAGTGTGTCGTGATCGACCCCGGGAAGGACGCCGCCAAGGGCATCGAGGAGATCGTCCGGGAGCAGCGCCTCAAGCCGGTCGCCGTGCTCCTCACCCACGGCCACGTCGACCACATGTGGTCCGTGACCCCGGTGAGCAGGACGTACGACTCGACGGCCTGGATCCATCCCAACGACCGTCACCTCCTGGCCGACCCGCTCCAGGGCATCTCGCCGGAGTCGGCGCAGATGCTGCTCGGCATGCCGCAGGGGACCTACGACTTCGTGGAGCCCGACAACGTCCGCGAGCTCGCTGACGGCCAGGCCATCGACCTGGCCGGGATGAGCTTCCTGATCGACCATACGCCCGGGCATACCGAGGGGTCGGTCACCTTCCGGACTCCCTATCCCGACCACGCCGAGGTCAGTGACGTGATGTTCTCCGGCGACCTGCTCTTCGCGGGCAGCATCGGGCGTACGGATCTCCCCGGCGGTGACCACGCCACGATGCTGCAGTCCCTGACCACCAAGGTGCTGCCCCTCGCCGACGACATCGTGGTGCTCCCCGGCCATGGCGAACAGACCTCGATCGGGCGCGAGCGCGCCACCAACCCGTTTCTTCAGGACCTGATCACCACACCATGAACAAGCCAACACCGCTCTCCGGCTTCCCGGAGTTCCTGCCGAGCCAACGCACCGTCGAGCGCGAGGTCATCGCGACCCTGAGCCGCACCTTCGAGCTCCACGGTTTCGGCAACATCGAGACCCGCGCCGTCGAGCCGATGGACCAACTGCTGCGCAAGGGCGACACCTCCAAGGAGGTCTACGTCCTGCGCCGGTTGCAGGAGGAAGACAACGCCAGGGACAAGGGGATGGGGCTCCACTTCGACCTCACCGTCCCCTTCGCGCGCTACGTGCTCGAGAACGCCGGCAAGCTGGAGTTCCCCTTCCGCCGCTACCAGATCCAGAAGGTCTGGCGAGGTGAGCGCCCGCAGGAGGGCCGCTTCCGCGAGTTCGCGCAGGCCGACATCGACATCGTCGGACGCGACACGCTGCCGTTCCACCACGACGTCGAGGTCGCCCGGGTCATGCTCGAGGCCCTCGGCAAGCTGACCTTCCTGCCCGGCTTCACGCTGCAGGTCAACAACCGCAAGCTGATCCAGGGCTTCTACGCCGGTCTCGGCGCCCCCGACGTCGAGGAGACCATGCGGCTCATCGACAAGCTCGACAAGATGCCGGCCGAGGAGGTCGGCAAGCTGCTGGTCTCCGAGGCGGGGCTGAGTGACGAGCAGGCGGCCAAGTGCCTCGAGCTCGCCACGATCACCGCCACCGACGACTCCTTCGTGGAGAAGGTCCGTGCGCTCGGGGTCGAGAGCGAGCTGCTCGAGGAGGGCCTGACCGAGCTGGCCACGCTGATCACCGCCACCGCGCCGCTCAACACCGATTCCGTACGCGTCGTGGCCGACCTGAGCATCGCCAGGGGCCTGGACTACTACACCGGCACCGTCTTCGAGACCCGCCTGGACGGCTACGAGTCGCTGGGCAGCATCTGCTCCGGTGGCCGCTACGACGCGCTCGCCAGCGACGGCAAGACCACCTACCCGGGCGTCGGGATCTCGCTCGGCGTGAGCCGCGTCCTGGTGCCCCTCGTGCAGAAGGGTGTGCTCGACGGCGACCGCAAGGTCCCGAGCACCGTGCTGGTCGCCGTCTCCGACGAGGAGAGCAGGGCCGAGGCCGATTCGGCGGCCCAGCAGCTGCGCGCTCACAATGTTGCCTGCGAGGTCTCGCCCAACGCCGCCAAGTTCGGCAAGCAGATCCGCTTCGCGGAGCGCCGCGGCATCCCGTACGTCCTCTTCGCCACCGAAGGCGGCTACGAGATCAAGGACATCCGCACCGGCGACCAGGTCCCGGCCGACCCGGCCACCTGGACGCCGCAGAACGAGAGCGACCTGAAGCCCCAGGTCGTCGCGAACAACGAGGAGAAGAAGTGATCCGCACCCACGACGCCGGCACCCTGCGTGCCGAGCACGTCGGCCAGACCGTGACCCTCGCCGGCTGGGTAGGCCGTCGGCGCGATCACGGCGGGGTCGCGTTCCTCGATCTGCGTGAGTCAAGCGGCGTGGTCCAGGTCGTCGTCCGCGACGAGGAGATCGCCCACCACCTGCGCAACGAATACTGCATCAAGGTCACCGGCGAGGTCGTCGCGCGCACCGACGAGAACCGCAACCCCAACCTCGCCACCGGTGAGATCGAGGTCGTCGCCAAGGACCTCGAGGTCCTCAGCGCCGCCGCGGCCCTCCCGTTCCCGATCGACGACCACGTCGAGGTCGGCGAGGACGTACGTTTCAAGCACCGCTACCTCGACCTGCGCCGCACCGCGCCCGGCAACGCCATCCGCCTGCGCTCGAAGGCCAACAAGGCCGCCCGCGACGTGCTGGCCGGCCACGACTTCGTCGAGATCGAGACCCCGACGCTGACCCGCAGCACTCCCGAGGGCGCCCGTGACTTCCTGGTCCCGGCCCGACTGCAGCCGGGCTCGTGGTACGCACTGCCGCAGTCCCCGCAGCTGTTCAAGCAGCTGCTCATGGTCGGCGGCATGGAGCGCTACTACCAGCTCGCCCGCGCCTACCGTGACGAGGACTTCCGCGCCGACCGGCAGCCGGAGTTCACCCAGCTCGACATCGAGATGAGCTTCGTCGAGCAGGACGACGTGATCGCCCTCGGCGAGGAGATCGTGGCGGCGCTGTGGAAGCTGATCGGCTACGACGTGCCGCTCCCGCTGCCGCGGATGACCTACGCCGACGCGATGGCCAAGTACGGCTCCGACAAGCCCGACCTGCGCTTCGGCATCGAGATCACCGAGTGCACCGACTACTTCTCCGAGACGACGTTCCGCGTCTTCCAGGCGCCCTACGTCGGCGCCGTGGTGATGCCGGGCGGCGCGAGCCAGCCGCGGCGTCAGCTCGACGGCTGGCAGGACTGGGCCAAGCAGCGTGGCGCCAAGGGCCTGGCGTACGTCCTGGTCCAGGAGGACGGCTCGCTGACCGGTCCGGTCGCCAAGAACCTCTCCGAGACCGAGGCCGCCGGACTGGCCGCTCACGTCGGCGCCAACCCCGGCGACTGCATCTTCTTCGCCGCCGGTGCGCCCAAGTCGAGCCGCTCCCTGCTGGGTGCCGCCCGGCTCGAGATCGGCAACCGTCTCGACCTCCGCAAGGACGGCGAGTGGAGCTTCCTGTGGGTCGTCGACGCGCCGCTGCTCGAGCCGGCCTCCGAGGCCGTCGAGTCCGGTGACGTCGCGGTCGGCGCGGGGGAGTGGACCGCGGTCCACCACGCCTTCACCAGCCCGCAGGACGTCGAGAGCTTCGACAAGGACCCAGGCAACGCCATCGCCTGGGCCTACGACATCGTCTGCAACGGCAACGAGATCGGCGGTGGCTCGATCCGTATTCACCGCGAGGACGTGCAGAAGCGGGTCTTCGACCTGATGGGAATCGGCGAGGAGGCGGCCGAGGAGAAGTTCGGCTTCCTGCTCGAGGCATTCAAGTTCGGTGCCCCGCCGCACGGCGGCATCGCCTTCGGCTGGGACCGCGTCGTCGCGCTGCTCGCCGGCACCGACTCGATCCGCGACGTCATCGCCTTCCCGAAGACGGGTGCCGGTTACGACCCGCTCACCGCGGCCCCGGCGCCGATCACCCCCGAGCAGCGCAAGGAGGCCGGCGTCGACGCCAAGCCGGCTCCTGCGGCGCCCGCTGAGGGCGAATAGGCGAACTGAGCGCCCTTCGCGCAGAGCCAACAGAGTCTCCGGGACCGGTCCGCCGGTCCCGGAGACTCTCGTCGTTCAGCGGTGAATGGCAAGAATCCCTCCCGATCTGCCGTATCACTGGTTGAAATCGGATCGTTACCGGTACGGGGCGCATCCGAGCAAAGGGATCACATAGAGTTCCATCCGTCGACCTCGTGGGTCGGACGCTGCCGTGCGACGGCGGCACCCACAAATACGACTAGACAGAGGAACCATGAGCGAATCGGCCACCGTGTTCGAAGGTGAAGAACTCTCGGGTGGATCGACACCTTCGTCTTCGCCTGAGGAGGCGAAGAAGTTCGCCGGCAAGTCACCGATGAAGCTGGCGTGGATGCGGCTTCGCAAGGACAAGCTGACGATGGTGTCGCTGACCGTGGTCGTCTTGGTGGTCCTGGCTGCCGTCCTGGCCCCCCTTCTTGTCAAGATGGGCGTGCTGGACCCGTTCAGCTACAACCAGGACCTGCTCGACGCCAACACCATCCCCGAGGGCAGGTTCAGCGGCGCGAGCCTCTCGCACCCGCTCGGCGTGGAGCCTGGAACGGGCCGCGACGCCCTGTCCCGGTTCTGGTATGGCATCACTTTCTCGTTGGCGATCGCGCTGACCGCGGCGATCCTCTCGGTGGTCATCGGGGCGATCATCGGGATCGTCGCCGGGTTCAGCGGCGGCTGGGTGGACGCGGGCCTGAGCCGCTTCACCGACCTGACCCTGTCCTTCCCGTCGACGCTGATGCTGCTGGCGCTCTCGGCCCTCGGCCTCGAGCTCGTGCAGCAGGTGACGGGACTGCCCAACGGACCATTGGCCCAGGGGATCTACTGCACCGTGGTGCTCGCGATCTTCGGTTGGACCAGCACCGCCCGTGTGGTCAGAGGACAGGTCTTGTCGATCAAGCAACGCGAGTTCGTCGAGGCCGCGATCGTGCTGGGTGCCTCCAGGTCGAGGATCTACTTCAAAGAGATCCTCCCCAACCTCTGGGCGCCGTTGCTGGTGCTGGTCACCTTGATGATGCCGGCCTACATCTCGGCCGAGGCGGCCCTGAGCTACCTCCAGGTCAGCGTGAAGCCGCCGACGCCCACGCTCGGCAACGTCCTCGCGGACTCCTTGAAGTACGCGCAGGTCGATCCGTTCTACTTCTTCATGCCCGCGATCATCATCGCGACGATCGTGATCTCGTTCAACCTTCTCGGGGACGGGTTGCGAGACGCCCTTGATCCCAAGGGTGACAGGTGAGCCTCGGGGCTCCGTACACACACAGGTGACCCGCCCGGGACACCGTTACGGCGTCAGTTGTCAGAGGCTGACGGCGACCACACCAAGGAGAAACGAATGCTCAAGAAGCGAGCTAAGTACGTAGCGGTGAGTGCCGCTGGCGTGCTCGGGCTTTCGCTGGGCCTGGCTGCCTGTGGCGGCGGGGACGGCGGCGGTGACTCGAGCGCCAAGGGCTTGACCATCGTCACCGAGGACCCGTGGGACCACCTGGACCCGCAGCGGATCTACGTGGGCGAGACGATCTCCCACACGACGCGTCTGGTCTACCGCAAGCTGCTCTCGAACCCGGCGTCGACCGACCCCAAGGTCTCGCAGAAGCCGATCCCGGACCTGGCGACCGACGAGGGCACCTCGACCGAGGGCGCGAAGACCTGGTCGTTCACCATCAAGGACGGCGTGAAGTGGGAAGACGGCTCCGAGATCACGTGTGAGGACTTCGCCTACGGTGCCTCGCGCAACTTCGCGGCCGACGAGCTCACCGGTGGCCCGGGCTTCTACCTGACCGCCAAGCTGGCCCTCAAGGGCGAGTACCCGGGCCCGTACACCGCGACCCCGGAGCAGCAGGCTGACTTCGACCAGGCGGTGACTTGCGATGGCAAGACCATCACCTACAAGTTCAAGTCCCCGTGGCCGGACTTCCCGCTGGCGATCTCGTCGCTGCACATGATGGACCCGTACAAGAAGTCCGAGGACAAGGGCGCCAAGAACGACGACGTCATCTTCTCCAACGGCCCGTACAAGGTCGACACCTGGAACGCCCAGAAGGGCGGCACCCTGGTGCGTAACGACGAGTACGACCCGGAGACCGACGACAAGTCGCTCCGTGAGGCGAAGCCGGACACCATCACCGTGCAGTTCGGTGAGAAGGCCGCGACGACCTACGAGAAGCTCTTCTCCGACAGCCCCGACTCGCAGACGACCATCGTCAGCGGTTCGCGCGTCCCGCCGGAGTTCTTCCCCCGCCTCACCGAGGCCGGCGTCAAGGACCGCTACGTCCAGGTCCAGTCGCCCTACGTCGACTACCTGGTTCCGAACCAGAACCAGATGAAGGACCCGAAGGTTCGTAAGGCCCTGGCCCTCGCGACCAACGTCGAGTCGTGGATCGCCGCCGGCGGTGGCGAGAAGGCCTACACCCCGGCCGACTCCATCGTGAACCCGGCCGTTCCGGGCTACGTGCCCAACCCGGCCTACAAGGACCGCAACCTCAAGGGTGACCCGGCCGCAGCCAAGAAGCTCCTCACCGAGGCCGGCGTCGAGATGCCGTACCCGATCACCTTCACCTACCCGCAGAGCGACACCGCTGACAAGCAGGCCTCCGCGCTGGTCGAAGGCTGGGAGGCCGCCGGCTTCAAGGTCACGCTCGACCCGCTGGGTGACGTCTACTACTCCAACATCCAGAAGCCGTCCAACAAGGCTGACGTGATGTGGGGCGGTTGGGGCGCCGACTGGGGCTCCGCGATGACTGTCACCGCGGCGCTGTTCGACAGCCGTCAGATCGAGAAGACCACCAACGGTCAGAACTACGGTAACTACAAGAACCCGGCCGTCGACAAGCTGTTCGACGACGCCGCCAACTCGGCGACCATCGAGGAGCAGAACAAGTTCCTCCAGGAGGCCGACGCGACCCTGGGCGAGGACGTCGCCTACATCCCGCTGGAGATCGCGACCTTCAACTGGGTCCACGGCTCCAAGGTGAAGGACTTCATCACCACCGATGCCTCCTCGTCCTACCCGGACCTGGCGACCATCGACGTCGAGGACTGATCCTTCAGCTCCGCAACACCGTTCGGACGGCCCTGAGCTGATCCGAACATGGAGGCGGGGCTCGCCAGAGCCCCGCCTCTCCCATGTACCTGGACACGATTCCCCCCGGACGACACCCCACGACGGTGGTCCGGCCGATCCCAATGAAGGTGAGACCCACCGATGGTCGCCTACATCATCCGGCGCGTGATCGTCGGCTTGCTCATGCTGGTGGCGATGAGCTTCATCGTCTTCGCACTGTTCTTGAAGAACCCGGTCGACCCGGCACAGTTCTCCTGCGGCAAGAACTGCCCCCCTGAGCGCATCGAGGAGACCCGTCAGGCCCTCGGCTACGACCAGCCGCTGTTGGTCCAGTGGGGCAACTTCGCGAAGGGCGTCGTCGTCGGCCGCGAGTATCCCGCCGACGAGGCGATGCGCGAGGCGAACCCCGAGCTGGTGACTGAGTGCGCCGCGCCCTGCCTGGGCTACTCCCAGCAGCTGCAGATGACCGTCAACGATGAGATCGCGGAGGCAGCGCCGGTCTCGATCTCGATCGCCCTGGTCGCGGTCACCATCTGGGTCGTCTTCGGAGTGCTGTTCGGAGTGCTCGCAGCGGTCTTCAAGGGAACCCTCGTGGACCGCGGGGTCGTCGGAGCCACGCTGTCCCTCTACGCTTTTCCGACGTTCTTCGTGGGCGCTTTGCTGATCAACTTCGTAGCCATCAAGTGGGGGATCTTCCCCGCGCCGGGATACGTACCGATCGCCGAGGGTGGTGTCGGGCAATGGCTGGTCCAGCTCATGCTCCCCGGGTTCACCCTAGCGGCGGTCTACATGGCGGGCTACGTACGCATGACCCGGGCGTTCGTACTCGAGTCGATGAGCGAGGACTACATCCGCACCGCGAAGTCCAAGGGCGTCAAGAGCAACAAGGTGCTCTTCAAGCACGCGCTGCGCGCGGCACTGACCCCGCTGGTGACCATGTTCGGTCTCGACTTCGCAGCCGTCCTCGGCGGTGCGATCATCACCGAGGACGTCTTCAACTACTACGGTCTCGGAAAGCTCGCGGTGACCGCGAACGAGACCTACGACCTTCCCACCATCGTGGGCCTGGTGCTGCTCCTCGGGGCTCTGGTGATCCTCGCCAACATCATCGTCGACGTCCTGTACGCCTTCATCGACCCGCGCGTGCGCGTCGCCTGAGGAGGATCTGATTCATGACTGACCTTTCCACCACGCCCGAGACGAGGCCGGCCAACGATGGCGCGTTCCTCTCGGTGCGGGACCTGAAGGTTCACTTCTCCACCTCCGACGGCATCGTCAAGGCGACCGACGGTCTCTCCTTCGAGCTCGAGCGCGGCAAGACGCTCGGCATCGTGGGCGAATCCGGCTCCGGCAAGTCGGTCTCCAGCTCGGCGATCATGGGGCTGCACCGCGGCACCAACGCCATCCTGAGCGGCGAGATCATGCTCGACGGCGTCGACCTGCTCAAGGTGAGCAACGAAGAAATGCGCAAGCGTCGCGGCCGCGACGTGGCGATGATCTTCCAGGACCCGCTCTCCGCGATGCACCCCTACTACTCGGTGGGCAACCAGATCATGGAGGCCTACCTGGTTCACAACGACGTGTCCAAGAGGGAGGCGCGCAAGCGCGCCATCGAGATGCTCGACCGTGTCGGCATCCCGCAGCCCGACCGTCGCGTGGACGACTACCCGCACCAGTTCTCCGGCGGAATGCGTCAGCGCGCGATGATCGCGATGGGGCTGATCAACAACCCGAGCCTGCTCATCGCCGACGAGCCGACCACGGCTCTCGACGTGACGGTCCAGGCGCAGATCCTCGACCTGCTCCAGGACCTGCAGCGCGACTTCGACGCCGCGGTCATCATCATCACCCACGACCTGGGTGTCGTGGCTGAGATGGCCGATGACGTACTCGTGATGTACGCCGGGCGCGCGGTCGAGTACGGCCCGTGCAAGGAGATCCTCACCCACCCGCAGATGCCCTACACCTGGGGTCTGCTCTCCAGCGTGCCGGATCTGACCGCGTCGACCGAGGCCAAGCTGATCCCGATCCGGGGCAACCCGCCCTCGCTGCTCAACCCGCCGCCTGGATGCGCGTTCGAACCGCGCTGTGACCACGTTGCGAAGGTGGGCGGCGACCTGTGCCGGACGACCCTTCCCGACCTCACCCCGGCCAGCAGTGGTGGCAACCACACCAAGCGTTGCCACATCAAGAACGCCGACGAGGTCTACGAGGCAGAGATCCTGCCCGAGATCGCACCTGACCTGGTGGAGGACTGATGAGCGACACCACGACTACCACCGCGGCCTCGGTCGCGCCGGCGAGCACCGAGACGGTGCTCTCGGTCGAGAACTTGAAGATGCACTTCCCGGTCAAGGGCAGCGGCGTGATCCGGCGTACGGTCGGGCACGTCAAGGCCGTCGACGGGGTCTCCTTCGAGGTGGCCAAGGGCAGCGCCCTGGGCCTCGTCGGCGAGTCGGGCTGTGGCAAGTCCACCACCGGACGGATGGTGACGCGGCTCTACCAGCCCACCGAGGGGAAGATCAACTTCGAGGGCACCGACATCGCCAACTACTCGGGTAGGAAGCTGCACCCGATGCGCCGGGAGATCCAGATGATCTTCCAGGACCCGTCGACCTCGCTGAACCCGCGTCACACGGTCGGGTCGATCATCGGCGCGCCGCTGCGGATCCACAACATGGTGCCCAAGGACAAGGTGCTCAGCCGGGTCCAGGAACTGCTCGAGCTCGTCGGTCTCAACCCCGAGCACTACAACCGCTACCCGCACGAGTTCTCCGGCGGCCAGCGCCAGCGCATCGGCATCGCCCGGGCCATGACCCTGCAGCCGAAGCTGCTCGTCGCCGACGAGCCGGTCTCCGCGCTGGACGTGTCCATCCAGGCCCAGGTGATCAACCTTCTGCAGGACCTGCAGAAGGAGTTCGACATCTCCTACCTGTTCATCGCGCACGACCTCGCCATCGTCCGTCACTTCTGCCCCGAGGTCGCGGTGATGTACCTCGGCAAGATCGTGGAGATCGGTGACCGCGAGTCGATCTACGAGCACGCTCACCACCCCTACACCCAGGCGCTGCTCTCCGCCGTGCCCGACGTGAAGCAGGCCGCGATCGGCGGCCGCCGTGAGCGGATCCGGCTGGAGGGCGACGTACCTTCGCCGATCAACCCGCCCTCGGGCTGCCACTTCCGCACCCGCTGCTCCATCGCCAAGGACATCTGCTCCGTGGTCGAGCCGCCGCTGCTGCAGATCGGCAAGAAGCACAAGGTCGCCTGCCACTTCCCGGGTGAGATCCACCAGCACCCGGAGAAGCCGGTCACCGCGCCGCTCCTGGGCGTCGACGAGTTCGGTGCGCCGGACCCGGGCGCGAGCCCGGCGGAGGTCCCGGGCGACGGTCCGGGCTACGCCGACACCTGGTACGACCTGGCGAACAATTCGCGGGGTCGCTCCTGAGAATCTCCGGCGTATCGCCGAGATTACGAAAGACGGTCCGCAGCCTTTGGCTGCGGGCCGTCTTTGTTACGCATGTGTCACACGTCACTGTCGGTATCGAACCGTTACCTGTAGCCCCGACCGAACCGCTGGATCTTGGCATACCTTGATGCAGCGCACCGGCTCGGGACGGCGCGAAGTGGTCTGTTCTTGGGCGTACCGAGCCTTGGCATCGAACGGAGATCCGAGCGTATGACTGTGTCCGAAGTGTTGATCCAGGGTCCTGATCCCGAGATCGATCCGGAACCGAGGTCGGGCGATGTCGCCGGCCGTTCGCCGATGCGGATCGCCATGGACCGCCTCCTCTCGGACAGGGTCGCGATGATCTGCGCCGGGATCGTGCTGCTCTTCGTCCTGATCGCGATCTTCGCGCCGCTGCTGTGCAAGCTGTTCGGCGTCGAGGTGCGAGCCGGGGACCCGGTCACCGACACGGACTCGTTCAACTACCCCGTCATCGGCCCGCCCAACTACGGGTTCACCTGGGAGGCGCCGCTCGGCCTGGAGCCCAACTCCGGCAACGACCTGCTCGCGGAGTGGTTCTACGGCGCGCGTACGTCCCTGCTGGTCGCCACGATCGCCACGGTCGTCTCGACCGTCGTCGGTGTGGTGCTCGGCCTGATCGCGGGCTACAGCCGCGGCTGGGGTGACCGGGTGATCACCTTCGTGATCGACCTCTTCCTCACGCTGCCGTTCCTGCTGGTCGCGATCGCGATCTCGCCGATGCTCGTGGAGCGCTGGCGGGAGAACCCGACGATGCTCGACAACGCCTCGCTGATCGCGCTCATCGTGATCCTCTCGATCTTCGGATGGATGGGCCTGGCCCGGCTGATCCGCGGCGAGGTGATCTCGCTGCGTGAGCGCGAGTTCATCGAGGCCGCGCACGTCCTCGGGATGCCGACCCATCGGATCCTGTTCAAGGAGCTGCTCCCCAACCTGATCGCTCCGATCGTCGTCTCGTTCTCGCTGAGCCTGCCGGCCACGATCGCCGCGGAGGCGACGCTTGCCTACCTCGGCGTCGGTGTCACCGGACGCCCGTCCTGGGGACAGACGATCCTGCGCGCGCAGAACTGGTTCGACGAGTACCCCCTGTACCTCTACGCGCCGATTGTCGGGATCGTGGTCCTGGTTTTCGCGCTCAACCTGCTCGGAGACGCCATTCGCGACGCCTTCGACCCCAAGTCTTTCCGGTGAGCACGTCGTCGGAGAGAGGCATCAACCATGGAAGGTGGAGACCTACGATGCGATTGAAGAGAACAGTGATCGCCGCCAGTGCGATCGCTGCGCTGACGCTCACCGCTGCGTGTGGTGGCGGGGACGGCGGCGGCGAGGACCCGGCCGGCGAGTTCAAGGCCGGCGGCGGCGCCGGCGCGGGCAAGGACGCCACGGCCGAGGGGCCGCTGGAGATCCCGTCTGACGCCAAGAAGGGCGGCACGATCACCGTGCTGTCCAACAACGCCCCCCACACCCTGGATCCGACCCGGACCTACTACACCGACTCCGGTGCGATCATGTCCGGCCTGGTGACCCGCTCGCTGACGCAGTACGTCTACGACGAGGAGAGCGGCGACTCCGTTCTCGTCCCCGACCTCGCCACCGACCTCGGTCAGGTCTCCGAGGACGGCCTGACCTGGACCTTCACGCTGAAGGACGGGATCAAGTACGAGGACGGCACCGACGTCACCGCCGAGGACGTCGTCTACGGCATCAAGCGCTCCTTCGCCATCGACACCCTGACCGACGGTCCGACGTACCAGACGACGTTCTTCAAGGACGGCGACAAGTACAAGGGCCCGTTCGCGGACACCGACGCGGAGCTGAAGAAGCTCCCCGACTACGACGCCAGCGCCGGCTGGTACGGCGGCGAGGACTACGACGGCGTCGAGGCCGACGGCAACAAGGTGATCATCCACCTGGCCCAGCCGTTCCCCGAGCTCGACTACTACGCCTCGTTCCCGGTCTTCTCCCCGATCCCCAAGGCCAAGGACAAGGACCCGCTGGCCTACGAGAGCCACCCGATGGCGACCGGGCCCTACAAGTTCGAGTCCTACAAGCCCGGCACCTCGTTGATGCTGGTCAAGAACGAGCACTGGGACCCCGACACCGACCCCGGCCGCTTCCAGGCCGCCGACGCGTTCGACTTCAAGTTCGCCCAGGACACCGCCAAGCTCGAGAACCAGATCCTCGGCGACAAGGGTGCGGCGCAGACGATGATGACGTACGACGACGTCACGCCGCCGACCTACAAGTCGATCAAGGAGAGCGCGCCGGACAACCTCATCGAGGGCACCTCGCCGTGCACCTACATGTACCGTCCGGACCAGACCAAGATCAAGGACAAGAAGATCCGCGAGGCCATCAGCTGGGCCTACCCCTACCAGGCTGCCTGGAAGGCCTCCGGCGAGATCGTCGGCGTCACCATCCAGCCCGGCACCTCGCTCCTGCCCCCGGGCACCGCGGGCCGGGTCGAGTACCAGTACCCGAAGGGCCAGGACGGTCAGACCACCGACCCGGAGAAGGCCAAGGCGCTGCTGAAGGAAGCCGGGGCCGAGGGCTTCGAGCTGAAGTGGCACTACCAGCGTGACGACGAGAACTCGGTGGCCAAGAAGGACCAGATGGTCAAGGGCTTCGAGGCGGCCGGCTTCAAGGCGACCCCGGTGGCCTCGACCGACGAGACCTACCGCGACGACGAGAGCAACCTCGACGCTCCGGTCAACCTCCGCTACGGCGGCTGGTGCTCCGACTGGCCCTCGGGCGGCTCGTGGTTCCCGGCGCAGTGGATCGGCTCGAACGCCAACAAGGCGGGCATGCCGAACCCGACCAACTTCAAGGAGGCCGACGCTGACGCGAAGCAGGCCGAGATCCTGAAGATGGACGCCGACGAGGTTCCCGCGGCCTGGGGCGAGTTCGACAAGTGGATGCAGGAGACCTACATGGTCGAGATCAACGCCGGATACGACGCGAACGCCTTCATCAAGGGCTCGCAGGTCGGCGGAGTCGTCAACGACCCGGTCAAGGGCATGCCGAGCTTCTCCATCATGTACCTGAAGTGAGCTGATCCGGCCGGCGTGGGAGACCCACGCCGGCCGGACCCAGCACGTCGGACCCAGCACGTCGGACCCAGCACGTCGGACCCAGCAAGTCGGACACAGCAGCTCCGGGCCAGCGCCCGGTGGAAATCTTTCTAGGAAGCGAGACCTCCGTCCCATGATCGGTTTTGTCGTACGCCGGTTGATCTCAGCAGTGCTCGTGCTGTTCGTGATCTCGGTGGCGGTCGTCGCGCTCTTCACCTACGGCCCGAGCGACCCGGCGGACGCGATGTGCCCCGAGCCCAAGTGCACCGCCGAGCGTCAGGACGCGATCCGGGAGGCGCTCAACCTGGATGCGCCGCTCCATGTTCAGTACACCGAGTACATGACCGGCATCTTCCAGGGTCGCGAGATCGCGTTCGGCTCCGAGTCGTACGACTGCGAGGCTCCGTGCTTCGGGGTCAGCTTCATCTACCGGGTCAATGTCTGGGACGACATCAAGGACCGGATCGGGCCGACGGTCTCGGTGGCGGTCGGCGCCGGCGTCACGATCCTGCTCATCGGTGTGCCCATCGGAATGTTCGCGGCCGGGCGTCGGGGGACCTCGGCGGACAAGGCCGTGATCGGCGCGACCCTGGTGATCGAGTCGATTCCCTACTATCTGTTTGTCCTGCTCGCGTTCCTCTATCTCGCGGTCAGCGCCGGGATCTTCCCGCAGGAGGGCTACCACCCGCTGACCGACTCACCGCTGAAGTGGGCATGGGGCCTGATGCTGCCCTGGCTCGCGCTCGGCCTGGTGAACTCCTCCAAGTACGCCCGGTTCACCCGCGGCTCGATGATCGAGGCCTTCAACCAGGACTACGTCCGGACGGCGCGTGCCAAGGGCCTTCCGGAGCGCAGGATCGTCAACAAGCACGCGCTGCGCGCGGCCGTCGTGCCGATCGTGACGATCTTCGGCATCGACTTCGGATCGCTGCTGACAGGCACCATCTTCACCGAGCTCATCTTCGGCATCCCCGGCCTCGGTCTGCGGGCGCTCAACGCGGTCAGCCAGAGCGACCTGCCGGTCATCGAGGCGACCACGCTGATCTCCGCCTTCATCATCGTGGTCACCAACCTCCTGGTCGACCTCTTCTACAGCGTGCTCGACCCACGCGTACGGCTCACCTGACCCCCGCCCCTGTCGGCTGGGTCTGTCGGTGCCGACCACTAGGGTTGGCGTGTGGACGGGTTGTTTGAGATGGGGGCTGCTGCCGGCGCCTCGCGCGGCGGGTCGCTGAGCCACAGCGACCATGCGGCCGCGCCGCTGGCGGTTCGGATGCGGCCGCGTACGCTCGAGGAGCTCGTGGGCCAGAGCTCGCTCAAGGCGTCCGGGTCACCGTTGCACCAGGTGGTCGAGGGCGGACAGTCGCTCTCGCTGCTGCTGTGGGGGCCGCCGGGGACCGGGAAGACGACCATCGCCTCGATCGTGAGCCGCTCCACCGACCGCCGCTTCGTCGAGGTCTCCGCGGTCTCGGCCGGGGTCAAGGAGGTCCGCGCGGCGATCGACGCGGCCCGGGCCGAGCTGGTCGCGACCGGCAAGGAGACGGTGCTCTTCGTCGACGAGGTCCACCGGTTCAGCAAGGCGCAGCAGGACGCGCTGCTGCCGGGCGTGGAGAACCGCTGGGTCACGCTGGTCGCCGCCACCACGGAGAACCCCTTCTTCTCGGTGATCTCGCCGCTGCTGTCGCGCTCGCTGCTGCTCCGGCTCGAGTCGCTCACCGACGACGACATCCGTGGCGTACTGCTGAAGGCGGTCGAGGACGAACGCGGCCTCGGCGGCTCGGTGACGCTGACGGACGAGGCGCTCGACCATCTCGTACGCCTCGCCGGCGGCGACGCACGGCGGTCGCTGACGTACCTGGAGGCCGCCGCGGGGGCTGCGTCCGGTGGGAAGATCACCCTCGAGGCCGCCGAGCGGGCGGTCGACCAGGCGGCGGTGCGCTACGACCGGCAGGGCGACCAGCACTACGACGTGGTCAGTGCCTTCATCAAGTCGGTGCGCGGCTCGGACGCCGACGCGGCGCTGCACTACCTGGCGCGGATGATCGAGGCGGGGGAGGACCCTCGGTTCATCGCCCGTCGGCTGATGATCCTCGCCTCCGAGGACATCGGCCTGGCCGACTCGACGGCGCTGCAGACCGCGGTGGCCGCGGCCCAGACGGTGCAGCTGATCGGGATGCCCGAGGCCCAGCTCACCTTGGCGCACGCGACGATCGCGCTCGCCGTCGCACCGAAGTCCAACGCGGTCACCAACGCCATCTTCGCCGCGCGCGCCGACGTCACGGCTGGGAAGATCGGCAATGTCCCGCCACATCTGCGCGATGCCCACTACGAGGGCGCGAAGAAGATCGGGCACGGGGAGGCGTACAAGTACGCCCACGACGAGCCGTTCGGCATCGCGACACAGCAGTACGCACCCGACGCCGTGGCCGACGCGGAGTACTACCAGCCGACCACCCACGGAGCCGAGGCCGGAGTGAAGGAACGTTGGGAGCGTGTCCGGAAAATCGTGCGCGGACAGGATGGATAGGGTAGGCGCACGATGACGAACTCGAGCATGCCCGGGTGGGCGCTGGTGGCGACGCTGACCGCGGTGGGGGTCCTGGTCCTCATCTCGCTGGTGGCCGTGCTGCTCGCGCTCCGGGCGCGCCGCGCCGCACGGCGCCGGCTCGAGGAGGCCGAGGCCAGCGAGGCCGAGCTGCGCGAGCGGCTCGAGGCGCTGGAGAAGCGGTTGACCCCGGCCGAGCCGGTCGGCCGGCGGCGGCGCCGGGAGGCTGCCGAGAGAGAGTATGTGATCACCTCCCTCGGGGAGGACGGCGAGCCTGCCGAGGTGGAGCAGGTGGTGCAGCGTACGTTGACCGCACCCGCCTTCGCGGACGCCGTGTTCCGGGAGACCGTGGTGCACGGTGCCGCGCTGGTCCACGGGGTGCGCCGGGCGCTCTCGCCCGAGGTGCGGTTCAAGATCCGCTACGAGATGCACCGCGAGGTCAAGCGGGCACGCAAGGACCGGAAGAGCGAGATGCGCGAGGCGCTGCGCGAATACCGTGCGCGCCAGCGCGCGGCAGTTGACGAGGACATACGTATGGAGGACTCCCGATGAGGGGCGCGATCTGGTTCGTGGTCGGTGCGGGCGCGGGCGTGTACGCGATGGTCAAGGGGCGACGGGCCGCGGAGGCCTTCACCGCCGACGGCCTGCGCGACCGGGCCCAGGCGCTCGGCGTCGGCGCGCGGATCTTCCGCGACGAGCTGGCCACCGGCAAGGCCGAGAAGGAGCTCGAGCTGCGCGAGTGGATCGAGGCCCGCACTGCGGGGCCGAAACAGATTGGCGCCGCGGGTGTCGGTCAGCAGAGACTTGCCCCAGAGATTGGGCACAGCACAGGGCCCGAGAACGAGGCCCAGCAGAACACGGAAGGCAGTAACCCCTGATGGAGTGGTTGAGCACGGCGGAGATCCGCCGCCGTTTCACGGCGCATTTCGCCGAGAACACGAGTGTCGGCGAGCACACGGTGGTGCCGTCGGCATCGCTCCTGCTCGACGACCCCAACCTGCTCTTCGTCAACGCAGGCATGGTGCCCTTCAAGCCCTACTTCCTGGGCCAGGCCACCCCGCCCTACGACCGGGCGACCTCGGTGCAGAAGTGCATCCGTACGCCCGACATCGAGGAGGTCGGCAAGACCACCCGTCACGGCACCTTCTTCGAGATGTGCGGCAACTTCTCCTTCGGTGACTACTTCAAGGAGGGCGCGATCACGCTCGCCTGGGAGCTGGTCACCAAGTCGGTCGCCGACGGTGGCTTCGGCTTCGACGAGGCGGTCCTCTACCCCTCGGTGCTCAACGGCGACGAGGAGGCGGTCGCGCTCTGGAAGAAGATCTCCGGCCTTCCCGACGACCGCATCGTGCGGCTGCCCCCGAGCGAGAACTACTGGTCCATGGGCGTGCCCGGGCCGGGCGGTCCGTGCTCGGAGATCCTGATCGACCGTGGCCCGGAGTTCGGCGCCGACCGTGACTGGGACGCCGGCGACCGCTACCTGGAGTTCTGGAACCTCGTCTTCATGCAGGACAACGTCGTCGCGGCGCGGTCCAAGTACGACGTCGACATCGACGGCCCGCTCGCGCAGACCGGCATCGACACCGGTCTCGGTCTCGAGCGCGTCGCCTACCTCATGCAGGGCAAGTCCAACATGTATGAGACCGACGTCGTCTTCCCGGTCATCGAGAAGGCGATGGAGCTGACCGGGAAGAAGTACGGCGCCTCCTACGAGGACGACGTCCGCTTCCGGGTCGTCGCCGACCACGTGCGCTCCTCGCTGATGCTGATCGGCGACGGTGTCACCCCCGGCAACGAGGGCCGCGGCTACGTCCTGCGCCGCCTCATGCGCCGCGCGATCCGCAACATGCGCCTGCTTGGCTACGAGGACCCGGCGATGCCGGAGCTGCTGCCGATCTCCCGCGACAAGATGGGGGAGACCTACACCGACCTGCACACCGGCTGGGACCGGATCAAGCGGGTCGCCGATGCCGAGGAGGAGGCCTTCCGCAAGACCCTCGCGGCCGGCACCCAGATCTTCGACCTGGCCGCGACCGAGGTGAAGTCGAGCGGATCCACCACGTTCACGGGGGCCAAGGCGTTCCAGCTCCACGACACGTACGGCTTCCCGATCGACCTGACCCTCGAGATGGCCGCCGAGGCGGGCCTCGAGGTCGACGAGCCGGGCTTCCGCGGTCTGATGACCGAGCAGCGCGAGCGGGCCAAGGCCGACGCGCGCGCGAAGAAGGGCCAGCACGCCGACGTGTCGGTCTACCGCGGCATCCTCGACAGCAACGGGCCGACCGACTGGCAGGCGTACACGACCCTCGACACCGAGTCGAAGCCGATCGCCCTCCTCAAGGAGGGCAAGCGGGTCGACGTGCTCGGTCCCGAGGAGATCGGTGAGATCGTCCTGGACCGCACCCCGTTCTACGCCGAGTCCGGTGGCCAGTCCGCCGACGCGGGCATCATCGAGTTCGACGGCGGCCGGCTCGAGGTCGTCGACGTGCAGCGGCCGGTCAAGGGCCTCGTGGTGCACCAGGTCCGGGTCGTCGACGGCGAGTTCCACGGCGGCGAGTCCCTCGTGCACGCGCAGGTCGACCCCGAGTGGCGTCTCGGCGCCCGCCAGGCCCACTCCGGCACCCACGTGGTGCACGCGGCGCTGCGCGAGGTGCTCGGCCCGACCGCGCTGCAGTCGGGTTCCTACAACCGCCCGGGCTACCTGCGTCTCGACTACGGCTGGACCAAGGGTCTGACGCCTGAGCAGATGCACGAGATCGAGGAGGTCTCCAACAACGCGCTGCGGGCGGACCTGCCGGTCTCCTGGGACTACATGACGCTCCCGCAGGCCAAGGAGTGGGGCGCGATCGCGCTCTTCGGCGAGACCTACGACGACTCCAAGGTGCGCGTCGTCGAGATCGGCGGCCCCTGGTCGCGTGAGCTGTGCGGTGGCACCCACGTGGACCACTCCGCCCAGATCGGCACCGTCGTGGTCACCTCGGAGGCCTCGGTCGGCTCCGGCAACCGGCGCATCGAGGCCTACACGGGCGTCGAGGGCTTCAACTACCTCGCCCGCGAGCGTGACGTGGTCTCCGAGCTCAACCTGCTGCTCAAGACGAAGTCCGACGACGTCGTCGGCCGGGTCTCCGATCTGATGGAGCGGCTCAAGGCCGCCGAGAAGGAGATCGCCCGGGCGCGTACGGCACAGCTGCTCGCCTCCGGTGGCTCGATCGCGGACTCCGCGGTCGACGTCAACGGCGTCCAGCTCGTCGCCCAGCGGGTCCCCGGGGTCGGCGGCGGCGACGCGCGCACGCTCGCCCAGGACGTACGCGCCCGGCTCGGTGACGCGCCGGCGGCTGTGGTGCTCATCGGTGACGCCGACGACAAGGTCGCGGTGGTGGCCGCGGTCAACCCGGCCGGCATCGCCAAGGGCGTCAAGGCGGGTGACCTGATCAAGGAGCTCGCGCCGGTCGTGGGTGGTCGTGGCGGCGGCAAGCCGGACTTCGCCCAGGGCGGCGGCACCGACGTCTCCAAGATCGACACCGCGCTCGGAATGGTCGCGACGCTGGTCGCGCAAGCCTGATGCGGCACGGCGTGCGCCTCGGTCTCGATCCTGGCGACGCCCGGATCGGCGTCGCCAGGAGTGACCCCACGGGGTTCCTGGCGACGCCGCTCGAGACGGTCAAGAAGGGTCGCGGAGACCTCGCCCGTCTGCAGGCGATCGTCGCCGAGATCGCTGAGGAGTCGACGATGCTCGAGGTGGTCGTCGGGCTGCCCCGGTCCCTCAAGGGAGGGGAGAACCCGGCGACTGCTAAGGTCCGGGACTTCGCCGCGTCCTTGGCGCGACGAGTGGCCCCGGTCCCGGTTCGCCTCGTCGACGAACGACTCACCACAGTTTCCGCGGAGGCTATGCTCCGAGACCGGGGGCGCAAGGGTCAGGACCGCCGAGCCGTGGTGGACATGGCCGCGGCGGTTGTGATCCTGCAACACGCATTGGACAGTGAGCGCGCTTCGGGGACCGCGCCTGGAGAGATCGTTGAGGTCGGTCATTGAGTGAGCGCTACTACCCCCCGGACCCGCGCGACCCGCGTCGCCCTGGCCAGGGGTCATATGGTCGCGATCCGCGCGGTGGCCATCCGCCACGGCAGCAGCCTCCGCAGGATCCCCGCGACCCACGCCGGATGCCGCCGCAGATGCCGGGGCAGATGCCTCCGCAGCAGGGTCAGCCGGGCCGGCGCCCGGGGCCCCGTCCGGTGCCCGGTGCCGGCACGCCCCCGCCGGGCTACGGCCGGCAGGAGCCGCCGCAGCGGCCGGGCGGCTACGGCGGTCCGACCTACCAGCAGCAGCCTGCCTTCTTCGAGGGCGGTCCCGCCGACCACGATCCCTACTTCGACGAGGAGCCGCCCAAGCGCAAACGACGCTTCGGTGGCTGTCTGGCCGTGCTGGTGGCGATGGCGGTGGTCGTCGGTGGGTTCTACTTCGTGGGCGACCGGGCCATCGACTACGTCAAGGACATGGTCGCGCCGCCGGCCGACTACCCGGGACCCGGCACCGACCCCGTCTCCTTCGAGGTGCACGAGGGTGACTCCGTCTCAGCCGTCGGCCGCAACCTGAAGGAGGTCGGCGTGGTGGAGTCGGTCGACGCCTTCATCGAGGCGGCCAACGCCGAGGGGCTGACCGTCCAGGTCGGCTTCTACCCGCTGAAGAAGCAGATGAAGGCCGCCGACGCCGTCGAGATCCTCGCCAACCCGGAGAACATCGACACGGTCAACGTCACCATCACCGAGGGATCGCGAGCCAAGGCGATCTACAAGGTGCTCGCCGAGAAGACCGGGAAGAAGCCGGCCGAGTTCAAGAAGGCCGCCCAGGACACCGAGGCGATCGGTCTGCCCGACTACGCCGAGGGCAACGTCGAGGGTTACCTGTTCCCGGCGACGTACGCCTTCCCGCCGGACGCGACGCCGACCGAGATGCTCACGATGATGGTCGACCGGTGGGAGCAGGCGCTCGGCGACAACGACATCGAGGCGCGCGCCAAACAGCTCAAGTGCGGTGGCGGCAAGGCATGTACACCCGAGCAGATCATGACCGTGGCATCGCTTGTTGAGGCGGAGGGTCGCGGCGATGACATGGCCAAGATCGCCCGGGTCATCTACAACCGAGTCGAGAATCCCGGCACGGCCGGCCAGGCGGGCTTCCTGCAGATCGACGCGACGGTCAACTACGCGCTCGGGAAGTCTGGAAGCACCGAGCTCGGTGGCGTCGACGTGCAGTCCGTCGACTCGTCCTACAACACCTACACCAACAAGGGCCTGCCTCCGGGGCCGATCGGCGCCCCGGGTGACAACGCGATCCAGGCCGCGCTCAATCCGGCGGACGGTGACTGGTACTACTACGTGACCGTCAACCTGAAGACCGGTGAGACGAAGTTCGCCAAGAACTACGACCAGTTCCTGAAGTTCAAGGCCGAGTACAAGGACTACTGCGCAACCGAGTCCAAGAGCTGCTGAGGAGAAGACCTGAGTGAAGTGTGCTGTCCTGGGTGATCCGATCGATCACTCGCTCTCCCCGGTCCTCCACCAGGCGGCGTACGCCGAGCTGGAGATGTCCGACTGGTCCTACACGTCCACGCGCGTGCAGGCCGGTGGCCTGGCCAAGTACGTCGCGGACCTCGGCGGTGACTGGCCGCCGAGCCGATGGCGTGGGCTGTCGGTGACGATGCCGCTCAAGCGGGAGGCGTACGAGCTGGCGCGCTCGATGTCGCCGCGAGCGCGGCTCGTGGGGGCGGTCAACACGCTGGTGCGCTCCTCGCACGGCTGGGTGGGGGACAACACCGATCTGCCAGGCGCCGTCGCGGCGATCCGGGAGCGCGCGGGCGAGGGGTTCTCCTGTACGTCCGGTGCGATCCTGGGCGCCGGCGCGACCGCGGCCTCCACGGGTCTCGCGCTGGCCGAGCTGGGTGCCTCCCGGATCACGCTGCTGGCGCGCAACCCAGGGGCGGCAGGGGAGACGATCGAGATGATCTCGCGTCACCGGAGCAAGCCCGTCGTCTCGGTGCTGCCGCTCGACTCGGCGGCCGACGGTGTCGACGTGGTCGTCTCCACTGTTCCGGCGAAGGCGCAGACCCCGGAGCTGATCGACCGCTGGGCCTCGACGCCGGTCGTCTTCGACGTCGTCTACGACCCGTGGCCCTCGCCCCTGCTGTCGGTGACCCCTGGGGTGGCGGTGAGCGGCCTGGATCTGCTCGTGCACCAGGCGGTGCTGCAGTTCGAGCTCTTCACCGGCCGGACCGCGCCGCTCGCTGCGATGCGGGCGGCGGGGGAGAAGGCGCTTGGCATCATGGAGCCGACACCGGCATGAGTCCCGGGGCGGTCGTGCTGGTGAGTGCGGCCGTCGCCGGTCTGCTCGCTCTCGGGGTGCCGACGCTGCTCCGCCGGCTCCCTGAGCCGGTCGACGATCCGCCGGCGGTCTCCTATGCCACCGTGGCCGGATGGCCGCCGCTGCTTCCTCTCGCGGTGGGTGTCTCCGCGGCGCTCGCCGGGCTGCTCGCCTGGCAGGTGGAGCCGTCGAGACTGATGGTGGCCCTGGTGCCCCTCACCCCTGTCTGGGTGCTGCTCGCCTATGTCGACTGGCGCGTCCAGCGGCTGCCGAAGGTGCCGATCCTGGTGGCGACTGCGGTCGCGCTCGGCCTGCTCTGTGCCGAGTGGCTCTGGACGCGTGACACTGCGGCGGCACTTGGCGCCCTTGCTGGCCTGGTGATCGCGCGATCGGCGTTCTGGCTGCTGTGGCGGATGGTGCCGCACGCGATGGGCTTCGGCGACGTACGGCTGGCGGCACTCGTCGGCCTGGTCCTCGGTCGGCTCGGCTGGGAGCAGCTGGCGGTCGGGCTGTGGGCCGGTCTGGCGATCTTCGGCGTCTGGGGCATCGGGCGCGCCGTCGCGCAGCGCTCGCGTACGGCGATGCGCGAGCCCCTGGCGTACGGGCCGTTCATGATTCTGGGCATGCTCGTCGGTGTGCTCGCCGTCTCGCTTTGAGGCCGGGTGCACGGGGTTGCGCGGCCGGGATGAAAGACTGGCGTCATGTTGCGTTGGCTCACTGCGGGCGAGTCCCATGGTCCGTCCTTGACGGCCGTGATGGAGGGTCTGCCCGCCCACGTCCGGATCACCTCTGACGACATCTCTGATGCCCTGGCCCGGCGGCGGCTGGGCTATGGCCGCGGTGCCCGGATGAAGTTCGAGAAGGACCAGGTGCGGATCACCGGCGGCGTACGCCACGGGGAGAGCCAGGGCGGTCCGGTCGCGATCGAGGTCGGCAACACCGAGTGGCCCAAGTGGGAGACCGTGATGGCCTCCGACCCGGTCGACCCCGACGTGCTGGCCGGCCAGGCGCGCAATGCGCCGCTGACCCGTCCGCGGCCCGGCCACGCCGACCTGGTCGGGATGCAGAAGTACGACTTCGACGACGCCCGCCCGATCCTGGAGCGTGCCTCGGCCCGTGAGACCGCGGCCCGCGTCGCGCTCGGCGCGGTCGCCTCGGCCTTCCTCGAGCAGGCCCTCGGTGTCCGCCTGGTGTCGCACGTCCTGGAGATCGGCGGGGTCCGTACGCCCGGCCGCGAGGTCCCCGCTCCCGAGGACGTGGCGCGCCTGGACGAGGACCCGGTGCGGGTGCTCGACCCCGACGGCTCCAAGCAGATGGTCGCCCGGATCGACGAGGCCCACAAGGACGGTGACACCCTCGGCGGCGTCGTCGAGGTCGTCGTCCACGGCCTCCCGCCGGGCCTCGGCTCCCACGTGCACTGGGACCGGCGCCTCGACGCCCGGCTGGCCGGTGCGCTGATGGGCATCCAGGCGATCAAGGGTGTCGAGGTCGGCGACGGCTTCGAACTCGCCGCGACCCCGGGCTCCAAGGCCCACGACGAGATCGTTCCCTCCGCCGACGGCATCCGCCGCGCCTCCGGGCGCTCCGGCGGCACCGAGGGCGGCATGTCGACCGGCGAGATCCTGCGCGTACGCGCCGCGATGAAGCCGATCGCGACGGTGCCGCGCGCACTGCGCACCGTCGACGTGGCCACCGGCGAGGAGGCCGTGGCGCACCACCAGCGCTCCGACGTCTGTGCGGTGCCCGCCGCCGGCGTCGTCGCCGAGGCGATGGTCGCGCTCGTGCTCGCCGAGGCGGCGCTGGAGAAGTTCGGTGGCGACTCGGTCGCCGAGACCGCGCGCAACGCCAAGGCCTACCTCGAGAACCTGAGGTACTCGTGATGCCCGCCATCGTGCTGGTCGGCCCGATGGGCGCCGGGAAGTCCACGGTCGGGGCGCTGCTCGCCTCCCGTCTCGGGGTGACCCTGCGTGACACCGACGAGGACATCGCGGCGGCCGCAGGCAAGAGCGTTCAGGACATCTTCGTCGACGAGGGCGAGGCCCACTTCCGCTCGGTCGAGGCCTCCGCCGTCGCGGCTGCCCTGGCCGAGCACGACGGAGTGGTCTCCCTCGGCGGCGGCGCCGTGCTGGCTGAGCAGACCCAGATCCTGCTCAAGGAGCACACCGTCGTCTACCTGCGGGTCGGGGTCGCCGACGCGGTCAAGCGGGTCGGCCTCGGCTCGGGCCGTCCGATGCTGCTCGGCAACGTACGCGGCCGCATCAAGACGCTCCTGGAGGAGCGCGCACCCATCTATGAGTCGGTCGCGACGCTCGTCGTCGACACCGACGGCCGCTCGGCCGACGACGTCGCCGCCGAGCTCGCCACCGCCCTCACCGCGCTGAACACCACGGAGTAGAAGTGACTGAGCCCGCAAGCACCGTCATCAGGGTCGAGAGCGCCGGGGCGTACGACGTCGTGATCGGCTCCGGCCTCGGCGGCCGGCTCCAGGGACTGCTGGGCGAGAGCGTCGAGCGGGTGGCCTTCCTCTACGCCGCCGACCTGGCCGAGTACGCCGAGCCGGTGCTCGAGGAGCTGCTGAAGCACTACGACGTGCTCGGCCTCGGTCTGCCCAGCGGCGAGGACCAGAAGACGGTCGCGGTCGCCAACGACTGCTGGGAGGCGCTGGGGGAGCGGGGCTTCACCCGCTCCGACGCCGTCGTCACCTTCGGTGGCGGCGCGACCACCGACCTCGGGGGGTTCGTCGCGGCCGGCTGGCTGCGCGGCGTACGCGTCGTGCACGTGCCCACGACGGTGCTCGCCATGGTGGATGCCGCGGTCGGCGGCAAGACCGGCGTCAACACCGCTGCCGGGAAGAACCTCGTCGGCGCGTTCCACGAGCCCGCCGGGGTGCTGTGCGACCTCGCGCTGCTCGAGACCCTGCCCGAGGCCGACCTGATCGCCGGGCTCGGCGAGGTCGTCAAGTGCGGCTTCATCGCCGACCCCGGGATCCTGCGTCTGGTCGACGAGACGGACAAGATCACCGCGTCCTCGCCCGTTCTCGCCGAGCTGGTCGAGCGTGCGATCCGGGTCAAGGCCGAGGTCGTCGCCGCCGACCTGAAGGAGACCGGGGGCGCTGACGGCCACCCCGGCCGCGAGACGCTCAACTACGGCCACACCCTCGCGCACGCGCTCGAGAAGCACTCCGGCTTCTCGATCCGCCACGGCGACGCGGTCGCCGTCGGTTGTGTGTACGCCGCCGAGCTCGCCCGTCTCGCCGGAGTCCTCTCCGACGACGTCGCCGCCCGACATGCGCCGACGTTTGCGAAGGTCGGCCTCCCGACCACCGTCAAGGAGCTCGGCATCGAGGCCGGCTTCGACGACTTCATCGGCGCGATGCGGGTCGACAAGAAGGCCCGCGGCTCGGTCCTCCGCTTCCTCGTCCTCCACGACCTCGCCACCCCGCGCATCCTCACCGGGCCGTCGGAGGAGCAGCTGCGCGAGGCGTACGCGGTGGTAGCGGGTTAGCACGCCCTCCGCTGGACGCCGAGCGATTGAGGAGCTCAGTCCTCCTCGATTCGGCTCACTTCCCGGACCAGCGGGCGATGTCCTCGTCGGTGACCTCGACCGGGCCTTCGACGCGCTGCGTCACCCGGATGTGGTTGCCGAAGGGATCACGGAAGGCACAGTCGATGCCGTAAGGCTGCTTGGTGGGTTTGTCGGTGAACTCGACTCCCTTGGCGGAGAGGTCCTCGTAGAGCTTCTCTGCGTCGTCGGTGTTGAAGATGACCACGGCGCCCATCGCTCCCTTGGTGACCAGGTCGCGCAGCTGGGCGGCCGTCTCCTCGCTGTGGGCGGGGGAGCCGCCCGGCACCTCGAGCAGCAGCTGGTGGTCGGGGTCGCCGGGAAGGTGGATGGTGAGCCAGCGCATGAAGCCCATGTCGACGTCGCTCCCTACCTCCAGCCCGAGCTTGCCGACGTAGAAGTCGAGCGCCTCGTCCTGATCGAGCACGTAGATTCCGGTGATGTTGATGTTGGTCAGCATGCGACCAGTCTGCGGCGCTTCGCCGTCGCGCGCTTCTCCGAAACTGCTCAGCTCGCCGGCCGCATCCAGGCGCGGGCCACACACCCCGGCACAGCCGGGCTGTCGGCCCGGGCGCGGTAGTCGGTCGGCGAGGTGCCGACGATGTCGCGGAACGTACGGCTGAAGGTGCCGAGGCTGGTGAAGCCGACCGTGAGCGCAACCTCGGTGACCGGGATCGCGGTGTCCCGCAGCAACGCCATCGACCGCTCGATCCGCCGCCGCTGCAGGTAGCGGTGCGGCGTCTCCCCGAAGACTGCCTTGAACCTACGGCTGAAGTGGGCGGGGGAGACGTGGGCGACGCGGGCGATCGCAGCGACGTCGAGCGGCTCGGCGTAGTGCCGGTCCATCGCGTCACGCGCCCGCAGCAGGCGACGGTTCTCGTCCTCGCGCGGCGTCATGCCCCGAGCGTATGCCGAGTCGGCTCGTCATGACGAGCCGACTCGGCAGCGGCTTCTACCAGGTCACAGACCCATGTCCTTGGCGATGATCAGCTTCATGACCTCGGAGGTGCCGCCGTAGATCCGGTTGACGCGGTTGTCGGCGTAGAGGCGGGCGATGGGGTACTCGTTCATGTAGCCGTAGCCGCCGTGGAGCTGGAGGCAGCGGTCGATGACCCGGTGGGCGACCTCGGTGCAGAAGAGCTTGGCGGAGGCGGCCTCGGCGGCGGTGAGCGTGCCGGCGTCCTCGGCCTCGATGGCCCGGTCGACCACGGCCTCGGCGGCGTCCACCTCGGCCTTGCAGGCGGCCAGCTCGAACTTGGTGTTCTGGAACGAGGCGACGGTGGTGCCGAAGACCTTGCGGTCGTGGACGTAGGCCTTGGCGAACTCGACGGCGGCCGCGGCCTGCGCGTAGGCGCCGACGGCGATGCCGAGACGCTCGACGGGGAGGTTCTGGCCGAGGTAGGAGAAGCCCTTGCCGACCTCGCCGAGCACGTCCTCGACGGGAACCTGCACGTCGGTGAAGGAGAGCTCGGCGGTGTCGGAGACCTTGAGCCCGAGCTTGTCGAGCTTGCGGCCGACCTCGTAGCCCGGGAGCGAGGTGTCGACGGCGAGCAGGGTGATCCCGCCACGGCGGTCGTCGGCGGAGGCCGGCGCGGTGCGGGCACAGACGATCACCCGGTCGGCGTTGACGCCGCCGGTGATGAAGGTCTTGGCGCCGTTGAGGACGTAGTGCTTGCCGTCCTCGGTGAGCTTGGCGTTGGTGGTCATGCCGGCGAGGTCGGAGCCGGTGCCGGGCTCGGTCATCGCGATCGCCCACATCTCCTCACCGGAGACGAAGCCGGGCATCCAGCGCTCCATCTGCTCCTTGGTGCCGAGCTTGAGGAGGTAGGGCAGGCACAGGCCGACGTGGGTGCTGGAGCCACCGAAGGAGACGCCGGCGCGGGCGAGCTCCTCGGTGATGACGGCGGAGTACTTGAACGACTCGATCCCGGCGCCGCCGTACTCCTCGGGCACCTGGATGCCCCACACGCCGAGCTCACCGAGCTTGAGGTAGAAGTCGTGGGGGACGATCCCGGCCTCGTACCACTCGTCGTAGACCGGGGTGACCTCCTTCTCGATGAACGAGCGGATGGTCTCGCGGAAGGACTGGTGGTCCTCGGTGTAGATGGTGCGGCGCATGATGGTGCTTTCTCCTCGGGTGCTTTCCGGTGGGGATCAGGGGCGGGCGCCGACGACGCGCAGCGCCAGGTCGGCATAGAAGTCGGCGAGGTCCTCGGGCGTCCAGGACCCGTCGTCGCGGTACCACCGGGCCAGGTCGATGCCGAGCGAGAGCAGGGCGGTGGCGGCCTTGGCCGGGTCGGGGGTGTCGAAGTCGCCGCTGCGTACGCCTTCCTCGACGACCTCACGCATGACGGTGTCGATGGCGCGGCGCAGCCCCGCGATCTCCCGGAAGTGCTCCTCGGTGAGCGCGGCGAGCTCGTAGTTGATGACGCGGGCCGTCGTGTGGGAGCGCGCGTGGAAGAGGACATAGGTGCGTACGGCGGCCGCGACCCGCTCGGCGGGCGTGGCGTCGGCGCGGGTCGCGTCGGTGACCGCCTCGAGGATCACCTCGTGGCCGCGCACCGCTATCGCGTGCAGCAGCTCCTCCTTGGAGCGGTGGTGGACGTAGACCGCTGCCGGGCTCAGTCCGGCCGCCGTGGCGATGTCGCGGGTGCTGGTGCCGTGGAACCCCTTGGCGGAGAATGCCTGGACCGCCGCGTCGAGCAGACGGGCACGACTACGGTCGCCGCGCGCCTGGGTGCTGGTGCGTACATCGGTCATGTGGTCAGTCTGACACAAAGGTAAGTGGGCGCTTAGATTCGGCTCGCGAAAACCGTGCAAGGATGCCGACGTGAGCAAAACGTTGAAGAAGGTCCTGGTCCTCAACGGCCCCAACCTCGGTCGTCTCGGGAAACGTCAGCCCGAGATCTACGGGCACACCACCTACGACGAGCTCGCCGCGATGTGCGTCGACTGGGGTCATGCGCTCGGCTTCGCCGTGGACGTACGTCAGACCAACCACGAGGGCGACATGGTCGACTGGCTCAACGCCGCGGCCGACAAAGACATCCCGGTCGTGCTCAACGCCGCCGCCTGGACCCACTACTCCTACGCCATCTACGACGCCTGCGCGCAGCTGACCGCTCCGCTGGTCGAGGTGCACATCTCCGAGCCGCTCGAGCGACCCGAGGTCTTCCGGCACACCAGCGTCATCACCCCGCACGCGGCCGCGGTCGTCGCGGGCAAGGGCATCGACGGCTACCACGAGGCGCTCTCGGTCATCGCCGCGAAGGTCGGCGCGGCGTGACGGATTGGGTCGGCGTACCTCTCGTTGACTAGGATTCTCCGAGGCCCTTCGGGCCTCACGAACATTGACAAGGAAGCCTGCATCGGTGCAGGTCAAAGAGACGAAGGCTGACGGACGGTTATGGCGACGACGAACGACCTCAAGAACGGCATGGTGCTGAAGATCGAGGGCCAGCTCTGGCAGGTGGTCGAGTTCCAGCACGTGAAGCCCGGCAAGGGTCCGGCCTTCGTCCGCACCAAGCTGAAGAACGTCGAGTCGGGCAAGAACGTCGACAAGACCTTCAACGCCGGCACCAAGGTCGAGACCGCCACGGTCGACCGCCGCTCGTTCCAGTACCTCTACAACGACGGCTCGAACTTCGTCTTCATGGACGTCGCCGACTTCGACCAGGTCGAGGTGGGCCCGGAGATCATCGGCGACAGCGCGGGCTTCCTCCTGGAGAACCAGGAGGTCATCCTGGCCACCAACGAGGGTCGCGTGCTCTTCGTCGAGCTCCCGCCGTCGGTCGAGCTCGTCATCTCCTACACCGAGCCCGGTGTCATGGGTGACTCGGCCACCGGCCGCACCAAGCCCGCCACCCTGGAGACCGGCGCCGAGATCCAGGTGCCGCTCTTCATCGAGCAGGGCGAGAAGATCAAGGTCGACACCCGCGAGGGCGGTTCCTACCTCTCCCGCGTCAAGGGCTGACCTGTGGCTCACGTCGCCACCGCCCGCACTAAGGCCCGTAAGCGCGCGCTCGACCTGCTCTTCGCCGCTGAGGCCCGTGGACTCTCCGCCGGTGATCTGCTCGACCAGCAGATCCGCGAGGGTGAGGTGCCCAACAACCCCTTCACGGTCAAGCTCGTCCGTGGCGTGGTCGCCGAGTCCGAGCGCATCGACGCTCTGATCGCCGCCTTCGCCAAGGACTGGTCGCTGGCCCGGATGCCCGCGGTCGACCGCAACGTCCTCCGCCTCGGCGTCTGGGAGCTCCTCGACGGCGATGTCGCCTCCGAGGTCGCGATCAGCGAGGCCACCGCACTGGTGACCGAGCTGTCGACCGACGACTCGCCGTCCTTCGTCAACGGCGTGCTCGCCGCGGTCGCGAAGGACCTCGCCAAGGCCTGATGGCACGAGACGTACGCCTGTCCGGGACCGTTCCGGGCAGGCGTGGCGTCATTTCGGGTGCGGCGCGACGCGTGTGTTTTCCGGTTATCGACGATTGCTTCGGTCGGGACCGTATGTTTGGACCCAAGGCTGTGATGGAGGCCGTAACCAAGCACCCGTATTCGGAGAGCGCATGACGCAGGAGAACAACCCCTACGACGAGCCGGACTCGCGCACCCGGCCGGCCGGCACACCCTCGCACTGGGTGACGCCGCCCCCGCCGAACACGGCGGGAAGGCCGGTGACGCCCCCCAGCCAGCCCCATCCGGACCCGAGTCAGGAGGCGACTCGCATCACCAACCCACAGGTCACCACGACGCCCGCCCCGCCCCCTCCGGTGGCGGTGACGCCGCCACCTCCGGCCGTTCACGGGCAGGAGGTCCCCAGCGCGACCGACTTCCTCGACCGGCGCGCGGAGTCGGCCGGGTTCGGCCCCGCGACCTGGGGCTGGCGAGGCGCGATCCGCAGGATGTCCGGCGGGCTGATCAGCCCGAAGATGGGGCAGGACGAGGTCGCCTACGAGCAGGACCGGGCGATGATCCAGCGCGACTTCGACGGACCGCGCACGATCGTCTTCATCAACCCCAAGGGCGGCGCCGCCAAGACCACCGGCGTGCTCGCGGCGGGCTACACCTTCGGCACTGTGCGCGGTGGCGGGATCGTGGCCTGGGACAACAACGAGACCCGCGGCACCCTCGGCATCCGCGGCATGCGGAGCACCCACCGCAACACCACCCGCGAGCTGCTCGACAACCTGGCCGCGTTCAACAACGTCTACCAGTCCCGCATCGGCGACCTCGGTGCGTTCGTACGCTCCCAGGGCGACGCCCACTTCGATGTGCTCGCCTCCGACGAGCGGCCCGATGTCACCGGCCAGATCCACGCCGACGACTTCGGGCAGGTGCACCAGCTGCTGGAGCGCTTCTACAAGGTGATCCTGGTCGACACCGGCAACAACATGCGTGCCGAGAACTGGCTGGCCGCGGCCGACACGGCCGACCTGCTGGTGGTCACCTCGACGGTGCGCGAGGACACCGGCTACAGCGGCCTGTGGATGCTCGACGCCCTCCAGGAGTCGGGCTACGCCGACCTCAAGCTGAAGACGATCACCGTGCTCTCCGACCCGTCCCCGAAGGTCGACACCAACCTGGCCCGCGACCTCACCGAGGTCTACCAGCAGCGCACCCGCGGGGTCTACCGGGTCCCGTTCGACCCGGTGCTCGTCGCGGGGTCCACGGTGCAGTACTCCCAGCTCTCGGAGGACACCAGGATGTCGTGGCTCAAGGCCTGCGCTGGGATGGCGCACGCGCTCTAGCCATCGGCCGCTAACGTCGGAGTCATGCGCGCAGTCGTCTACTCCGAGAACGGTCCCTCCTCCGCCATGCGTCTGACCGAGCGCCCGGTGCCGAAGCCCGGCCCGGGCGAGGTCCTGGTCAGACTGGTGCGGGCGGGGGTCAACCCCACCGACTGGAAGGTACGCGCCGGCCTGAGCGCGACCTTGACGACTCCCGAGGCGACCCCGGGTCAGGACGGCGCCGGCGTGATCGAGGAGATCGGCGAGGGCGTCACCGACCACGTCGTCGGTCAGCCGGTCTGGCTCTTCATGGTCCAGCACGGGCAGCCATGGGGGACCGCGGCGGAGTACGTCACCGTGCCGGCCCACAAGGCCGTCGAGCTGGCCGCTGGCGCCTCCTACGACCTCGGTGCCTCGCTCGGGGTCCCGGCGATGACCGCCCACCGGGCGCTCACCTCCGGCACGGTGGAGCGGGTGGCCCCCGGGTCGTTCGACGGCCTCACCATCCTGGTCCACGGCGGTGCCGGAGCGGTCGGCAACGCCGCGATCCAGCTCGCCGTGTGGGCCGGTGCGACGGTGATCACCACGGTCAGCTCCGCGGAGAAGGCGGACCTGGCGAAGGCCGCCGGGGCGCACCACATCGTCAACTACCGCGAGGGCGACCCGGCCGCCGCGATCCGCGAGATCGCACCCGATGGCGTCGACCAGATCGTCGAGGTCGCTCCGGCGGTCAACAACGACCTGGACCGCGCGGTCATCGCCAAGCGCGGCACCATCGCGATCTACGCCAACAACGGCGGTGACGAGCTCACCATGCCGCTGCGTGCCACCTTTTCGCTCAACCTGCGCTACCAGTTCATCCAGCTCTACGGCATCGAGGAGGCGCAGATCCAGGCCGCGGCCGACGACGTCGCCGCCGCCGTCGCCGCAGGGGCGCTGCGGGTCGGCCCGGAGGGTGGCGTACCCCTTCACCACTACCGGCTCGAGGAGACCGCCGCCGCCCACGACGCGGTCGAGGCGGGGGCCGTCGGGAAAGTGCTGATCGACCTGGAGTGAGGATAAGGTTGGCCCGATCCTTTAACGAGCCGTCCCGTGAGGCGGAGAAGGAGACCACAACCTTGTCTGATGCCCTGCAAGAGCCGTCGACCGATGGTCGCGTCGTGCTCGATGCCCGTGACATCTCCCGGGCGCTGACCCGGATCTCCCACGAGATCCTGGAGCGCAACCGCGACGCGGAAGACCTGGTGCTGCTGGGTCTGCACACCCGCGGGGTGCCGCTGGCCAAGCGGATCGCCGCGCGGATCGAGGCCGCCGAAGGGCACCCGGTTGCCCACGGCGCGCTCGACGTGACGATGTACCGCGACGACCTGCGCACCCACCCGACCCGCGCTCCGCACCACACCGAGATCCCGCCCGGCGGCATCGACGGCAAGACCGTGGTGCTGGTCGACGACGTGCTCTTCTCGGGCCGCACCGTCCGCGCCGCGCTCGACGCCCTGGCCGACTACGGCCGCCCTGCTGTCGTACGTCTGGCTGTTCTCGTCGACCGTGGCCACCGGCAGCTGCCGATCCGGGCCGACCACGTCGGCAAGAACCTCCCCACCGCCCGCTCCGAGCGGGTCGGGCTGCGCCTGGAGGAGATCGACGGCATCGACGAGGTACGCATCGTGGAGCTCGAGGGGGTTCCGGCATGACAAAGCATCTGCTGTCCATCGACGACGTGAGCGCGGAGGAGATCCAGCAGCTCTTCGCGACCGCCGCCGAGATGCACGACGTCCAGAAGCGTGAGGTCAAGAAGCTCCCGGCGCTGCGAGGGCGTACGGTGATCAACCTCTTCTTCGAGGACTCGACGCGCACCCGGTCTTCGTTCGAGATCGCGGGGAAGTGGCTCTCGGCCGACGTGATCAACCTGTCGGCGAAGGGCTCCTCGACCTCGAAGGGGGAGTCGCTGCGCGACACCGTGCTGACCGTGACCGCGATGGGCGTCGACGGCCTGGTGATGCGTCACTCGGCCTCCGGCGCGGCCCACCAGGTCGCCGGCTGGCTCGACATCCCCGTGATCAACGCCGGCGACGGGATGCACGAGCACCCGACCCAGGCTCTGCTCGACGGCTACACGCTCCAGCGCCAGCTTGGCGGGCCCGGCTCCCTGGAGGGCAAGCGGATCGCGATCGTCGGCGACCTGACCCACTCGCGGGTGTTCCGGTCCAACGTGAAGTCGCTGACCAAGCTCGGAGCCTCCGTGGTCGCCGTCGCCCCGCCCACGCTGATGCCCTCGGGCATCGCCGAGTGGGCCAAGGCCGACGGGTTCGCCACCTCCTACACGTTGGACGACGTGCTGCCGGAGGTCGACGCGGTGATGATGCTGCGCGTTCAGCGCGAGCGGATGAGCGGTGGCTACTTCCCGACGTCGAGGGAGTACACCGTCGGCTACGGGCTCACCCGTCAGCGGCTCGGAATGCTGCGCGAGGGCGCGCCGATCCTGCACCCCGGGCCGATGAACCGCGGCCTGGAGATCTCTCCCGAGGCCGCCGACGCCGCCTCCTCGCGGATCCTCGACCAGGTCTCGGCCGGCGTCGCGATCCGGATGTCCGTCCTCTACCACCTGCTTGCCGGCGAGGAGTCCGCATGAGTTTGTTGATCAAGGGAGTCTCCGTCCTCGGGGCCGAGCCGACCGATGTCCACGTCGACGGGGGAGTGATCCGAGAGATCGGTACGCTCTCCGCGACCGTCGACGAGGTGGTCGACGCCTCCGGGCTCGTCCTCCTCCCGGGGCTGGTCGACCTGCACACCCACCTGCGCCAGCCGGGCCGCGAGGATGCCGAGACGGTCGCCTCGGGCGCGGCGGCGGCCGCCGCCGGCGGCTACACCGCCGTGCTGGCGATGGCCAACACCTCGCCGGTCACCGACACGGCCGAGGCCGCGGTCTCGGTGTGGGACCTCGGCCGCGAGGCCGGTCTGGCCGACGTGTTCCCGGTCGGCGCGGTGACCAAGGGACTGGCCGGTGAGGAGCTCGCCGAGCTGTCCCTGATGAACCGGTCCCGGGCGGGCGTCAAGGTCTTCTCCGACGACGGCCGCTGCGTCTCGGACCCGCGGGTGATGCGACGGGCGCTGGAGTACGTCAAGGCGTTCGGTGGCGTGATCTCCCAGCACTCCCAGGACCCGTCGCTGGCGCCCTATGGCTCGGCCTGCTGCCACGAGGGCGAGCTCTCCGGCCGGCTCGGTCTGCCCGGCTGGCCGGGAGTCGCGGAGGAGGTCATCGTAGCCCGCGACGTGATGCTCGCCCGCCACACCGGCTCGCGCGTGCACGTCGCCCACGCCTCGACCGCAGGCACCGTCGAGGTGCTGCGCTGGGCGAAGGCGCAGGCGGAGAAGGACGGCAGCTGGGCGGTGACCGCGGAGGTCACCCCGCACCACCTGCTGCTGACCACCGACCTGCTCGCCGGCTACGACCCGACCTTCAAGGTCAACCCGCCCCTGCGCCCCGCCGAGGACGTCGAGGCCCTGCGGGCGGCGCTGGCCGACGGCACCATCGACGCGGTCGCCACCGACCACGCCCCGCACGCTCGCCAGGACAAGGAGCACGCCTTCGTCGACGCGGCCTTCGGGATGCTCGGGCTCGAGGAGGCGCTCTCGGTCGTCTCGACCGTCATGGTCTCCTCGGGGCTGCTGGACTGGGCCGGCGTCGCCCGGGTCATGTCCGCGACCCCGGCCCGGATCGCCGGCCTCGAGGAGCACGGGCGTCCGATCGCGGTCGGAGAGCCGGCCAACCTGACTCTGGTCGACCCGGCCGCGACCTACATCGTGGATCGCGACCGTTCGCTCTCGCTCTCCCGCAACAACCCCTGGCACGACCGCAAGCTCACCGGCCGCGTCGTCGCCACCTACCTGCGCGGGAAGCAGACCTACGCCGGTTAGGCTCCACCGCCATGACCGACGTCTTCTCCGACAAGCTCGCGCAGTGGCGTGCCTATACCGCGACCCCGTGGGGCCGGATCCGCTACACCGTGGTCGAGGAGATTCTCCGGCGCCAGTGTGCGGACCTGGGAGACGGGCTGCGGATCCTCGACGTCGGCGGCGGGGACGGGATGGACGCGCTGCCGCTGGCACTGGCCGGTCACGACGTCACGATCCTCGACCCGTCGGAGTCGTGGCTGGCGGAGGCGAAGCGTCGGGCGGTAGAGGCGGGCACATCGCTGACCACGCTCGTCGGCGGCCTCGACGACCTGCCCGAGGGCGAATGGGATCTGGTCCTGTGCCACTTCGTGCTGCACTACCGCCCAGCCGAGGCCGGAGACGTACGCCGCCTCGCGGCTGCTGTGCGCCCGGGTGGGCGCCTCTCAGTGATGGTCCCCAACCCGGCGAGCATGGTGCTGCGCCAGCTGGTCACGGGCGGTCCCGAGGCTGCACTCACCGAGCTGCGTGCGGACACCAAGCGGGCCGTGACCTTCGAGCATGACGTACGCAAGCTGCCGATGGCTGATCTCGAGGCCGAGGTCGTCTCCGCGGGGCTGGAGCTCACCGGCCGCTTCGGCACCAGGATCGCCAACGACCTGCTCACCGACGACGCTGCCAAGAACGATCCCGCCTACTTCGACCGTCTCCTCGAGCTCGAGCGCGAGCTGTGCGACCAGGAGCCGTTCGTACGTATCGCCGGGATGTACCAGCTCGTCGCGGAGCGACCGGGCTAGGCTCGGGAACGTGGATAACCTCGAGCGCGTCTACAAGATGCCCTTCGGCTCCGTCTACCCGCACTATGTGACGAAGGTGGAGCGGAAGGGCCGCACCACGGCCGAGCTGCACCAGGTGATCACCTGGCTGACCGGCTTCGACGACGACGCGATCGCCAAGCACGTCGAGGCGGGGACAAGCTTCGAGGAGTTCTTCGCCGCCGCTGACCTCAATCCGAGCGCGGAGCTGATCACCGGGGTGGTCTGTGGCGTGCGGGTCCAGGAGATCGAGGACCCGGTCATGCGGCAGGTGCGCTACCTCGACAAGCTCGTCGACGAGCTGGCCAAGGGCAAGGCGATGGAGAAGATCCTGCGCGGTTAATCGGTTGGACGTCGCAGGCGTCGGCCGCGTACTCTTTACTCATCATGAAGATCTTGCGCTGACCTCCGACCTGCGCCCGAGGCACATGCCCGGCGGGTCGTCCTCGAACCCGAAGGCCAGCGCTCTCATGTCATCTTCCATCGTCTCCGGACCGATCGTCGTCCGCGACCTCTCCGTCTCCTTCCGCAGCGGCTCCGTCCTCGCCGGGATAGACCTCACCGTCTCCCCGGGTGAGCGGATCGCGCTCGTGGGGGAGAACGGCGCCGGCAAGTCCACGTTGCTCCGCGCTATCGCACACCGGCTCCCGCGCACCGCCCAACGCACAGGCACGCTCGAGGCACCCGACGACCTCGTCTGGCTGCCGCAGGAGCCGCCGTTCCGCGACGCGGCGAGCATCGAGGACGTGCTCGCCACCACCCTGCGTCCGCTGCGGGAGGCGGTCGCGACGGTCGAGACGCTGGCCGACCGTCTCGA
Source organism: Nocardioides sp. NPDC000445 (assembly GCF_040300245.1). Classification (NCBI taxonomy): domain Bacteria; kingdom Bacillati; phylum Actinomycetota; class Actinomycetes; order Propionibacteriales; family Nocardioidaceae; genus Nocardioides; species Nocardioides sp. NPDC000445. The sequence continues at coordinate 271,566 of NZ_JBEPDH010000006.1, forward strand.
CGACCCCGAGGTCGCCGAGACGTACGCGAGCGCGCTCGACTTCGCGGTGGCCCACGACGCATGGGACGCCGACAGGCGGGCGATCTTGGCCGCCGAGCGTCTCGGCCTCAGCGGCCTGGACCGTGAGCGTCCGATCAGCACGCTCTCCGGCGGGCAGCGGACCAGACTGGCGCTGGCGACCGCGATCACGCGCCGGCCCGACGCACTGCTGCTCGACGAGCCGACCAACCACCTCGACGACGAGGCGGTCGCGGTGCTGGGGGAGTTCCTGCGCGACCTCCCCGGCGTCGTGCTGATGGCCTCCCACGATCGAGTCTTCCTCGACGAGGTCGCCACCGGCCTCTTCGATCTCGACCCGACTGCCTTCGGCACCGACGGCGCCGGCGGGCGCCTCTTCGGCGGCGGCTGGAGCGCCTACGAGGAGGCACGGCAGGCCGCTCGCGAGCGGTGGGAGCAGACGTACGCGGAGCAGCAGGACGAGCTCAAACGTCTCCGCACCGCGACCAAGATCGGCAACGACGCGATCGCCCACAACCGCGGCCCGACCGACAACGACAAGTTCATCTACAAGTTCAAGGGCAGCAACGTCGAGCGCACCGTCGCCCGCCGCAAGAAGGACGCCAACCGCCGGCTGGAGGAGGCCGAAGAGGCACAGGTACGCAAGCCACCGCCGCCCCTGCGACTCAACGCCGCGCTGTCGGCTACCGGCGCGAGCGGAAGGATGGTCGTCGTACGCGACCTGGTTGTCGAGGAGCGGGTCGGCCTGCCGGTCCTGGACATCATGGCGGGGGAGCACCTGCTGATCACCGGGCCCAACGGCAGCGGCAAGTCCACGCTGCTCGGAGTGATCTCCGGGCGTGTGAAGCCGACCTCGGGCGAGGTCCAGGTCAGCGCCCGGCATGTCGAGGAGCTCACCCAGGACCCGCAGTTCGGGGACCTGCGCCGCAAGGTCGCCGACGTCTACCTGGAGTCGGTGGGGGAGGTGCTGGCGACCCAGGTGCCGCTACGTGACCTGGGCCTGGTCCACCCGCGCGACCTCAACCGGCCCGTCGGCGCGCTGAGCGTCGGCCAGCGTCGGCGGCTCGACCTGGCGATCGCCATCGCCACCGGCCCGGACCTGCTGCTTCTCGACGAGCCCACGAACCACATCTCGCTCACTCTGGCGGGCGAGCTGGAGGAGGCGATCGGGGTCACCCCGGGCACCATCGTCGTCGCCTCTCACGACCGCTGGCTGCGGCGGCGCTGGTCGGGTCAGGAGCACCGTCTCGTGCCCTGAGGGGCAGCGGGCGGGCCACTTGCGGACGAAACCCTGTGGATGAGCAGAGTTATCCACAGGGGCCGAGATCGTCGTTGTCCTCATCGACAGGCCATGGTGACTTTGACCCATGACCGACAAGATTCCGTACGCTCCAGTCCTCCGCACCCAGGCCGACGTCGAGGCCGCCTGGCGACATCTGATCAACCCCCTCGGCTGGCCCGAGCCGCGGTTGTGGTTCATGTTGGTCGATCCCGACGGGGTGCCGTTCCCGCAGCTGTGTCAGATCGAGGGGCTGCCGGTGGAGATCGCCGACGACGGTGCTGCCAACCTCGCCACGATGCTGCGCGACCTGGTCGATGCGCGCGGCTTCGACCGGGTCGAGCTCCTGCTGTGCCGGCCCGGCGGTGGCCCACCCAACCGCTCGGACAGGAAGAATGCTGCCCATCTCTACGGAGCGTGTGCCGCGGCCGCGGTGCCGGTCGATGTCATCCACCTCGCGACCGACCGAGACTTCTGGCCCGTCCCGCTGGACGCGCTCGGCGAGCTCAGAACTCCAGCGTGACCTTCGTGTCGCCGAGCTCGCGCGAGACGATGCTGTCGAACTCCGCCGAGGCGGCCTCACGCTCGACGAGGTCACGCAGTGCGTGGTCGATCGCAGCCTGGTTGGTCGTCGTCCCGGCGATCTTTCTCGCCTCGGCCAACAGCTCCTCGTCGATGCTGATCGACGTCTCTGTCATTGCGTACCCCCGCACGGAAACCTGGATGAAACATCGAAACGCTAGCGGTGCACAACCATGCAACGCAATGACCTGCGACAACCGTCACATCGTGTCGCACTCACCTGACGCCACGCGTGGCCGGGCTGTCGGTGCTCGCCTCTATGGTCCACAGGCATGAGCCGGGAAGACCGACTGCTGACCGACATCACGATCATGGTGGACTCGATCGAGCCGATGGACGACGTGGAGAGCGGCCACATCGCCGACGCGTCAGCGTGGTTGTGCGTGACCAACGACGTGTTCCGGCGCACCACCGCTCCGACCGCGCCGGCCAAGCACCTGGTCTCCTACTTCCTCCTCGTCGACCCGGTGAGCGGCCACATCCTGCTGGGCGACCACCGCAAGTCGGGGCTGTGGCTGCCGCCAGGAGGTCACGTCGAGCCAGGTGAGAGCCCCGCCGAGACCGTGCGTCGTGAGTGCCTCGAAGAACTGGGCGTCGAGGCGCGGTTCCACTCCGACCTCGGCCCACACCCGTTGTTCATCACGGTGACCACGACCCGGCCCGACCGCCCGGATCCGCACACCGACGTCAGCCTCTGGTTCGTCCTCGCCCACGACCACCGAGTCCCGTTGGTGCCGGACGAGCGGGAGTACGCCGGTGTGCGCTGGTGGACGCCCTCCGAGATCCGCGCTGCGGATGTGCGGCTCTTCGACCCCCACATGGGTCGGATGCTCGACAAGCTGAAGACTGCCGGACTCTGAGGCCTCACTCAGGACCGCTCAGTTCCTGTTGGAGACGTTCGACGCTCGGGAGGCTAGCCAGCAGTTGATACTCGGCGATTCCGAGCGGCTGCATTGAACCGCGCAGCGAGTACTCCGCGACGACCTGATTACGGCTCTGGCACAGCAGAATCCCGATCGTCGGGGCATCGTCGGGATGCGCCATCTCCCCGTCGACCGCCGCCAGATAGAAGTTGAGCTGCCCCAGATGCTCGGGCCTGAACTTGCCGGCCTTGAGTTCGATGACGACGTAGCAGCGCAGCCTGAGGTGATAGAAGAGCAGGTCGATGAAGAAGTCTTCCCCGCCGACCTCGAGAGACACCTGGCGCCCGACGTACGCGAACCCGACTCCGAGCTCGACCAAGAACTGGGTGACGTGGTCGACGAGCGCCTGTTCGATGTCCCGCTCGCGGGCCTCCCTGCCGACTCCGAGAAACTCGAAGTTGTAGGGGTCCTTGACGATCTCTCGAGCGAGATCCGAGGCCTCGGGTGGAAGCGTGCGCTCGAAGTTGCTGATCGCACGTCCGGAGCGCTCCAGAGTGCGGCCCTCGATGTGTAGCGACATCACGCTGCGTGACCAGCCATGTTCAACTGCTGCGGCGGCGTATGCCAGGCGTGGCTCGGCATCGTCGAACTTGTCGAGGAGTACCTGATGGTGCGCCCATGGGATTTGTGCAGCAGGCTGCTGCACAAATTCGGGGTCAGGCCAAGCCACGGCGAACGCGCGCATGTACGCGAGGTTGCGCTTCGACAGCCCGGTCATGTCAGGAAATGCGATGCGAAGATCCTGGGAGATCCGCTCGATCACCTTTGCTCCCCAGCCTTGGGTTTCTTGGCGGTCGGCAATCTCACGTCCGATCTGCCAGTAGAGAGCGAGAAGCTCGGTGTTGACGGCGAATGCGGCGCGCTGCCGGGCGGCGCGGATCCGCTCCTTCAGGTCGCCAAGCCATTCCGCGTAGCCATCGGGCAGCGAAAAGTCGTGGGTCATAGTCGATCTCCTTGGAGGCGTACGAATCACCGCCTGCGATTGCAGGCGGTACGTTCGCCGCTCCTGGAGGCGCCTGTGGCGCTATTACTTACCCTCGCGACTGGCGGCCCCTTCTCGCAGACCTGGTTGGCCCGGTACTTCGGAGTGATCGCCTGGATTGACATGATTAGATCATTTGTTCGCCGCCGGTGAGGCCCCGCGACACGTGGATGACGGCCCCGGACGGATTTCGGTCACAGAATAGGGCGGCCGAGTGGAACACCGGTGAGTCGCGCATCAAGCACATGCCAGGATGGAGTCGAGAAGGACCGATGTGGGTCCGTGAACGCAAGGGTTAGAGATGACGGACGCAGCGTGGTACCCGGACCCGACCGGACAGGCCGAGCTTCGCTACTACGACGGGAGCCAGTGGACGGAGCACGTTTCCACGGGCGGGCAGCAGTCGACGGCGCCCCTGACGCCGCCTCAGGCCACTGTGGAGCAGGAGGCGCCGACGCAGGTCGGGTCGGCGCAGGCGGTGCAGGCCGCGTACGGCGAGAGCGCCCAGGCGCAGCCGGCCCAGGCCGCGTCCGCCCAGTACGGCCAGCAGGGCGCCCAGTACGGGCAGCAGGCCGCGCAGCCCCAGCCCACGGGCGACCCGTTCGCCGGGATCTCGGGCGACCTGATCGACGGCCGCTTCGCCGAGATCGAGGGCAGCGGCGCGGTGCTGCAGAACAAGAAGCTCCTGCGCGTACGCGTCGGGGAGCCGTTCCAGGCGCGCCAGGGCTCGATGGTGGCCTACCAGGGCAACGTGCAGTTCAAGTACCAGGGCGGCGGCGTGGGGAAGTTCCTCAAGAAGGCCGTCACCGGTGAGGGGCTCAGCCTGATGGGCGTCGAGGGTCAGGGCGACGTCTTCCTGGCCGACGCGGCCAAGGAGGTCCACATCCTCCACCTGAACAACTCGGGCATCTCGATCAACGGCGACCACGTGCTCGCCTTCTCCAACAGCCTGCAGTGGAACATCGAGCGGGTCCAGGGTGCCGGGATGCTCACCGGCGGCCTCTTCAACACGACCCTGCGCGGCTCCGGCTGGGTCGCGGTCACCACCGAGGGCGACCCGGTGGTCCTCAACGCAGGCGAGGCGCCCACCTTCACCGACACCAACGCGGTCGTCGGCTGGTCGCTCGGCCTCCAGACCAGCCTGCAGAAGTCGTTCACCGCCGGTGCGCTCATCGGCCGGGGCAGCGGCGAGGCGTTCCAGGTCGCCTTCCACGGCGCCGGCTTCGTCATCGTCCAGCCGTCCGAGGGCGGGGTCGTGCCGCCCCACTCGCACAACTGAGCCCGACCACAGCTGGCCGAATGCCGCGTACGTCACAGTGCTGGCGTACGCGGCGGACGCCAACTGCCGTCAACCGGCATCTGCTTGATACTGTCACCAGCAAGTTGACCGACATCCTTTAAGCACCGTCCCGTGAGGCGGAGAAGGAGGTACGGCGTGCCGCTGCATGCCCACAAAGAAGCACTCCTCGTACTCGAGGATGGTCGATCGTTCCGGGGGGAGTCGTTCGGTGCCGAGGGTGAGACCTTCGGCGAGGCGGTCTTCTCCACCGGTATGACGGGCTACCAGGAGACGCTGACCGACCCGAGCTACCACCAGCAGGTGGTCGTGATGACCGCTCCGCACGTCGGCAACACCGGCGTGAACGACGAGGACCCCGAGTCCCGTCGGATCTGGGTCGCCGGATATGTCGTACGCGACCCAGCCCGGGTCCCCTCCAACTGGCGCGCCCAGCGCACCCTCGACGACGAGCTCCGCGCCCAGTCCGTCGTGGGCATCGCGGGCATCGACACCCGCGCCCTGACCCGCCACCTGCGTGAGCGCGGCGCGATGCGCGTCGGGATCTCGACGATCGAGACCGACCCCGAGGTCCTGCTCGAGAAGGTGCTCGCCAGCGCCGAGATGAGCGGTGCGAACCTCTCCGACGCGGTCAGCACCACCGAGGCGTACGTCGTCCCCGCGAAGGGCGAGAAGCGGTTCACCGTCGCGGCCCTCGACCTGGGCATCAAGGAGATGACCCCGGAGCGGATGGCCGAGCGCGGCATCGAGGTCCACGTCCTCCCGGCGACCGCGACCCTCGAGGACGTCCTCGCCACCGAGCCGGACGGGCTCTTCTACTCCAACGGCCCCGGCGACCCCGCCGCGACCACCGGCCAGGTCGAGCTGCTCAAGGCGGCGCTGGCCGAGAACATCCCCTACTTCGGGATCTGCTTCGGCAACCAGCTCTTCGGCCGCGCGCTCGGTTTCGGGACGTACAAGCTGAAGTACGGTCACCGTGGGATCAACCAGCCGGTCATGGACCTCACCACCCGCAAGGTCGAGGTGACCGCCCACAACCACGGCTTCGCCGTCGACGCGCCGATCGGTGAGGAGACGAAGACCGAGTACGGCATCGCGACCGTCTCCCACGTCAACCTCAACGACGACTGCGTCGAGGGCCTCGAGCTCAAGGACGCCGAGACCGGGAAGCTCAAGGGCTTCTCCGTCCAGTACCACCCGGAGGCAGCGGCCGGCCCGCACGATGCCGCCTACCTCTTCGACCGGTTCATCTCTCTCATGGCGAAGGAGGTCTGAGCGATGCCCAAGCGCGAGGACATCAAGTCCGTGCTCGTGATCGGCTCCGGCCCGATCGTCATCGGCCAGGCCTGCGAGTTCGACTACTCCGGCACCCAGGCCTGTCGCGTGCTGCGCGAAGAGGGGATCCGGGTCGTCCTGGTCAACTCCAACCCGGCCACGATCATGACCGACCCGGAGTTCGCCGACGCGACCTACGTCGAGCCGATCACCCCGGAGTTCGTCGAGAAGGTCATCGCCAAGGAGCGCCCCGACGCGCTCCTGGCCACCCTCGGCGGCCAGACCGCGCTCAACTGCGCGGTGGCTCTGGACGAGCGCGGGATCCTGGAGAAGTACGACGTCGAGCTGATCGGCGCGAGCATCGACGCCATCCAGCGCGGTGAGAACCGCGAGGAGTTCAAGAAGATCGTCGCCGAGCTCGGCGGCGAGAGCGCCAAGTCGGTCATCTGCCACAGCATCGACGACCTGCTCGCGGGCGCCGAGGAGCTCGGCTACCCCGTGGTCATCCGGCCGAGCTTCACCATGGGTGGCTCGGGTTCGGGCTTCGCGTACAACGAGACCGAGCTGCGGCGCCTGGGCGGCGCCGGCCTCGCGGCCAGCCCCACCACCGAGGTGCTCCTGGAGGAGTCCATCCTCGGCTGGAAGGAGTACGAGCTCGAGGTCATGCGCGACCGCAAGGACAACTCGGTCATCGTCTGCTCGATCGAGAATCTCGACCCGATGGGCGTGCACACCGGCGACTCGATCACCGTCGCCCCGGCGCTGACGCTGACCGACCGCGAGTACCAGAAGCTGCGCGACCTGGCGATCGGCATCATCCGTGCCGTCGGCGTGGACACCGGTGGCTGCAACATCCAGTACGCCGTCAACCCGGCCGACGGCCGGATCATCGTCATCGAGATGAACCCCCGCGTCTCGCGCTCCTCGGCGCTGGCCTCCAAGGCGACCGGCTACCCGATCGCCAAGATCGCCGCCAAGGTCGCCATCGGCTACACCCTCGACGAGATCGAGAACGACATCACCGCCGGGCCGAACGGCTCGACCGCCGCCTCGTTCGAGCCGACCCTCGACTACGTCGTCGTCAAGGTCCCGCGCTTCGCCTTCGAGAAGTTCCCGGGCGCTGACACGACCCTGACCACGCACATGAAGAGCGTGGGCGAGGCGATGGCGATCGGCCGCAACTTCACCGAGGCCCTCCAGAAGGCGCTGCGCAGCCTGGAGAAGCCCGAGGCGGTCTTCGACTGGACCCAGGAGGTCGTCGAGCTCGACAAGCCCGCGCTGCTGGAGGAGATCAAGGTCCCCACCGACGGCCGGCTCAAGCGGGTCATGGACGCGATCCGCTCCGGCGCGACGCCTGAGGAGATCTTCGAGAGCACCAGGATCGACCCCTGGTTCATCGACCAGCTCTTCCTGATCAACGAGATCGCCCAGGACATCATCGCGGCACCCGAGCTGACCGCCGACGTGCTCCGCTACGCCAAGCGCCACGGCTTCTCCGACTACCAGCTCGGCAAGATGCGCGGCATGACGGCCGACGTGGTCCGAGGCGTACGCCACGCGCTGAACATCCGCCCGGTCTACAAGACGGTCGACACCTGTGCGGCCGAGTTCGAGGCGCGTACGCCCTACCACTACTCCTCCTACGACGAGGAGACCGAGGTCGCGCCCCGGGAGAAGGAGGCCGTGATCATCCTCGGCTCCGGTCCCAACCGGATCGGGCAGGGGATCGAGTTCGACTATTCCTGCGTGCACGCCTCTCTCGCGCTGAGCGAGGCCGGCTACGAGACCGTGATGGTCAACTGCAACCCCGAGACGGTGAGCACCGACTACGACACCTCCGACCGGCTCTACTTCGAGCCGCTCACCCTGGAGGACGTGCTCGAGATCGTCCACGCCGAGCAGCAGGCCGGACCGGTGGTCGGGGTCATCTGCCAGCTCGGCGGCCAGACCCCGCTGGGTCTGGCGCAGGCGCTCAAGGACAACGGCGTGCCGATCGTCGGCACCAGCCCCGAGGCCATCCACCTCGCCGAGGAGCGCGGTGCCTTCGGCCGGGTGCTCCACAAGGCCGGTCTGGTCGCGCCGAAGCACGGCATGGCCACCACGTTCAACGAGGCCCGCGAGATCGCCGCGGAGATCGGCTACCCGGTCCTGGTGCGTCCCTCCTACGTCCTCGGCGGCCGCGGCATGCAGATCGTCTACGACGACGAGGCGCTGCGCTCCTACATCGAGGCGGCGACCGAGGTCACCCCGGACAAGCCGGTGATGGTCGACAAGTTCGTCGACGACGCGGTCGAGATCGACGTCGACGCCCTCTACGACGGCACTGAGCTGTTCCTGGGCGGCGTCATGGAGCACATCGAGGAGGCCGGGATCCACTCCGGTGACTCCTCCTGCGCGCTGCCGCCGATCACCCTCGGCGCCGCCGAGGTCGAGCGCATCCGGGTGGCCACCCTGGCGATCGCCGAAGGCGTCGGCGTACGCGGCCTGCTCAACATCCAGTACGCGCTCGGCTCCGACGTGCTCTACGTCATCGAGGCCAACCCGCGCGCCTCCCGCACCGTCCCGTTCGTCTCCAAGGCGACCGCGACCCCGCTGGCCAAGGCCGCGGCGCGGGTGATGCTCGGCGAGTCGATCGCGGACCTGCGTACGGCCGGTGTGCTCCCGGCGACCGGCGACGGTGGCGCGCTGCCGCCGAACCAGCCGATCGCGGTCAAGGAAGCGGTCATGCCGTTCAACCGGTTCCGCACCCCGGAGGGTCAGCAGGTCGACACCGTGCTCGGCCCGGAGATGAAGTCGACCGGCGAGGTCATGGGGCTCGACTCCGACTTCGGTCGCGCCTTCGCCAAGAGCCAGGCCGGTGCGTTCGGCCCGCTGCCGACCCAGGGCCGCATCTTCGTCTCGATGGCCAACCGCGACAAGCGCACCATGATCTTCCCGATCAAGGTGCTTGCCGACCACGGCTTCGAGATCTTCGCGACCGAGGGCACCGCCGAGGTGCTGCGCCGCAACGGCGTGCCCTCGCGGCTGATGCGCAAGCACTCCGAGGGCACCGGGCCCGATGGCGAGAAGACCACCGTCCAGCGGATCCTCGACGGCGAGGTCGACCTGGTCATCAACACGCCCAACGGCACCTCCAACGCCAAGTCCGCCCGGATGGACGGCTACGAGATCCGCACCGCCGCGGTGATGGCCAACATCGCCTGCATCACCACGGTCCAGGGCCTCGGCGCCGCCGTGCAGGGCATCGAGGCGCTGCGGCGCGGCGAGATCGACGTACGCAGCCTGCAGGAGTGGCGCGACGTCGTCGGCCACCACGACGGTGGGGTGTCGTCGAAATGACGGCCTACCGGACCCTGTTCGACAAGGTGCTGACGAAGACGGATCCGGAGCGTGCCCACCAGCAGGCGTTCGCCGCGATCCGCGCGGCCGGCCTGGCGCTGTCCAGGAGACGTACGCCGGGATCCCCGGTGCACGCGATGGGGCTCACCTTCCCGAACGTGATCGGCCTGGCCGCGGGCTTCGACAAGAACGCGGTCGGGATCGACGCGCTGGGCGGGCTCGGCTTCGGGCACGTGGAGATCGGCACGGTCACGGGGGAGGGGCAGCCGGGCAACCCCGCGCCGCGCCTCTTCCGGCTGCCCGCCGATCGCGCCGTGATCAACCGGATGGGCTTCAACAACGAGGGCGCCGAGGCGGTCGCCGCCCGGCTGGCGAACCGTCTGGAGCGCCGTGGCACGGCCGCCGGCGGGCCGATCCTCGGCATCAACATCGGCAAGACCAAGCTCGTGCCCGAGGACGACCAGTCGGCCGTCGAGGCCGACTACGCCAAGTCGGCCCGGCTGCTGGCTCCCTACGCCGACTACCTGGTGGTCAACGTCTCCTCGCCCAACACGCCCGGCCTGCGCAGCCTGCAGTCGGTCGAGAAGCTGCAGCCGCTGCTGGAGCACGTCCGCTCCATCGCCGACCAGGTCACCAAGCACCGGGTCCCGCTGCTGGTCAAGATCGCCCCCGACCTGGCCGACTCCGACGTCGTCGAGGTCGCCGACCTGGCCACCGCGATCGGCCTGGACGGGATCATCGCGACCAACACCACGATCGGCCGCGAGCACCTCGTCTCGGCGCCCGCCGAGATCGCCGCGGCCGGTGCCGGCGGACTCTCCGGCGCCCCGCTCAAGGCGCGTGCGCTCGACGTCCTGCGGCTGCTCCGCAGCCGGGTCAGCCCCGAGATGACGCTGGTCGGTGTGGGTGGCATCGCCACCGTCGAGGACGCCCGCGAGCGTCTCGCCGCCGGTGCCGACCTGCTCCAGGGCTACACCGGGTTCATCTACGAAGGTCCCGGCTACGCCCGCCGGATCGCGAACGGAGTCCGCCGATGAGCTTTGGTGCCCGCTACGTCGCCGCTCTCGCCGAGCGGGGGCGGCTCTGTGCCGGGATCGACCCGCACGCCTCGCTGCTCCTCGACTGGGGCCTGAACGACGATCTCGCCGGCCTGGAGAGGTTCGCTCTGACCGCGGTCGAGGGCCTGGCCCCATACGTCCCGGTCGTCAAGCCGCAGAGCGCCTTCTACGAGCGTTTCGGCTCGCGTGGCGTCGCGGTGCTGGAGCGGGTCATCGCCGAGTCGAAGGCCGCCGGCGCGCTGGTGCTCCTCGACATCAAGCGCGGCGACATCGGCTCCACCAGCCAGGCGTACGCCGACGCCTACCTTGATCCCGCGAGCCCGCTCGGCAGCGACGCGGTGACCGTGAGCCCCTATCTGGGCTTCGGCTCGCTGACCCCGTTCGCCGAGACGGCCACGAAGTTCGACGCCGGGCTGTTCGTGCTCGCCCTGACCTCCAACAAGGAGGGCCCCGAGGTGCAGCACGCGACCGTCGAGGACGGCCGCAGCGTCGGCCGGGTCATGCTCGACCACCTGCGCCGGCTGAACGATGCCGAGACCCCGCTGGGCTCCTTCGGCGCGGTGGTCGGTGCGACGATCGACGGCGCCGACGGTGCGGGGGTGGCGTACGACTTCGGGTTCAACGGCCCCATCCTGGCGCCGGGCTTCGGTGAGCAGGGCGGCACCCCGGGCGACCTCGCCCGGATCTTCGGTGCCGCCAACGCCAACGTGGTCGCCAGCACCAGCCGCGGACTGCTGCGCAAGGGTCCGGACGTGGCCGCGCTGCGCGACGAGGCCCTGAGGCTGCGAGACGAGCTCGGCTGAGACACTGGCGCCATGACCAGTCTCCGGATGGCCGCCCAGCTCCTCGTCCTGCCGATCCTCGCCACGGGCCTGAGCTCGTGCGGTGATCCGATCGACGACTACTGCGAGTCCCTCAGGGGCCACCAGGAGCAGCTGACGAACACCCTGGGCGAGGACGGCACCAGCGGGCTGATCACCGCCCTGCCGATCTTCGAGGACCTCGAGCGCGATGCGCCCGACGACATCGCGAAGGACTGGAAGACGCTGACGGGGGCGATCTCGGAGCTCAGCGCGGCTCTGGAGGACGCCGGCGTCTCGGCCGACGACTTCGAGAACGGCGAACCTCCCGAGGGTGTCAGCGACGCCGAGGCGAAGAAGATCGCTGACGCGGCCACGAAGGTGAGCAGCACGAAGACGCAGGAGGCGTCCGTACGCGTCCAGCAGCAGGCCCGGGACGTCTGTCACACGTCCTTGACGCTGTGAACCGATTGGACACCAGTTAGGCGACCCCGATTGCCGCCCCGGCAACGTAATGGCTAGATTGGCGCGAGCGCTTACTTTCAGCGCTCAGCCGGGGGGCACGATCCCTGTACCGCGCGACCCGGTTGCCCTGTCGACTACACATTTGATCGTGAAAGGGAGTCTTCGTGGCTCTGCCTCCGGACATCACCCCTGAACAGCGCGCTGCCGCGCTCGTCAAAGCCGCGGCCTCGCGCCAGGAGAGGGCTGCTGTCAAGAACAAGGTCCGCACTGGCGGCATGTCCGTCCTCGAGGTCATCGAGGAAGGGAAGAAGAACGAGGTCGTCGGCAAGATGAAGGTCATCGACCTGCTGACCTCCCACCCCGGCCTCGGTGAGGTGCGGGCAACCCAGATGATGGAGCGTCTCGGCATCGCGATGAGCCGCCGTGTGCAGGGCCTCGGCCCCAAGCAGGTGGCCGCGCTGGTCGAGGAGTTCGCTCGCCGATGAGTCTGATGACGGACGAGAAGACCCCGGCCGGTGCCGGCGATGGCCACGAGAAGCGACTGGTCGTCCTGGCCGGTCCGACCGCGGTCGGCAAGGGCACCGTCTCCGCGGCGGTGCGCGACGACCACCCCGAGGTCTTCTTGTCCGTCTCGGCGACGACCCGCAAGCCCCGCGCCGGCGAGGTCCACGGTGTGCACTACCTGTTCGTCTCCGACGAGGAGTTCGACGCCATGATCGCCGGTGGCGAGCTGCTGGAGTGGGCCACGGTCCACAACATGGCCCGCTACGGCACCCCTCGCGGTCCCGTCGACAAGGCGCTGGCCGAGGGACGCCCGGCGATGCTCGAGATCGACCTGCAGGGCGCCCGGCTCGTGCGTGAGACCATGCCCGAGGCGATCTTCGTCTTCCTGGCCCCGCCGAGCTGGGAAGAGCTCGTCCGCCGGCTGGTCGGTCGAGGCACCGAGACCGAGGCCGAGCGGGAGCGCCGCCTGGAGACCGCGCGGGTCGAACTGGCGGCGGAGAAGGAGTTCGACGTCACGATCGTGAACCACGAAGTTCATCAGGCAGCCGATGAGTTGGTAACCTTGATGACGCTCGGGCTTCCGAGCAAGAAATCCGACCAAGCCGACAAGTGAGGCTCACGTGGCTGCCCCTCAGATCGACGCCCAGGGCGTGACCAACCCCTCGATCGACGACCTGCTGACGAAGACCGACAGCAAGTACAAGCTGGTTCTCTACAGCGCCCAGCGGGCTCGCCAGATCAACGCCTACTACTCCCAGCTCGGCGAAGGCCTCCTCGAGTACGTCGGCCCGCTGGTCGACACCCACGTTCAGGAGAAGCCCCTCTCGATCGCGCTGCGCGAGATCAACGAGGACCTGCTGACCTGCGAGGACATCGACCCGGCCGAGCTGGCCGCCCAGGCTGCGGCTCAGGCTGCCGCTGCCGAGGCGCCTGCCGGCGACGCCTGATCGTCCAGGTCCTCCGCTGTCCACCAACAGCACCACTTCGGCCGCTCCCCTCGAGGGGGAGCGGCCGCGCGTGGTCTTAGGGGTCGCCGGCGGCATCGCCGCCTACAAAGCGGCCGAGCTGCTACGCCGGTTCACCGAGTCCGGCCATGACGTGACCGTGGTCCCCACGGCCGCCGCCCTCGAGTTCGTCGGCGCCCCCACCTGGGCGGCGCTGTCGGGCAAGGAGATCGCCACCGGCGTCTTCGAGAACATCACCGAGGTCCCGCACGTACGCATCGGCCAGCAGGCCGACCTCGTCGTGGTCGCCCCCGCGACCGCCAACACGCTCGCCCGCGCGGCCCACGGTCTCGCGGACGATCTGCTCAGCAACGTACTGCTCACCGCGCGCTGTCCGGTCGTGTTCGCCCCGGCGATGCACACCGAGATGTGGGAGCACCCGGCGACCCAGGCCAACGTCGCCACCCTGCGCGAGCGCGGCAACATCGTCATCGAGCCCGCCGAGGGCCGGCTGACCGGCAAGGACACCGGCAAGGGCCGTCTGCCCGAGCCGGCCGAGATCTTCGAGCTCTCCCGTGCCGTCCTCGCCCATGGCGGGCGTGCCGACCTCGTCGGTCGTCGCGTCGTCGTCTCGGCCGGCGGCACCCGGGAGTACCTGGACCCGGTCCGCTTCCTCGGCAACCGCTCCTCGGGGCTTCAGGGCTACGCCATCGCCCGGGCCGCGGCCGCGCGAGGTGCCGAGGTGACCCTGGTCGCCGCCAACGTGACCCTGCCCGACCCGGCCGGCCTGAAGGTCGTACGTGTTGGCACCACCGCCGAGCTGCGCGACGCCGTGGTCTCCGCGGCCACAGGTGCGGACGCGGTCGTCATGGCCGCGGCCCCGGCCGACTTCCGGCCGACCGGGGTGAGCGAGGCCAAGATCAAGAAGGCCGCCGACGGGTCGGCGCCGACGATCGAGCTGATGCAGAACCCCGACATCCTGGCCGAGATCTCCCACCACCGGACCAAGCCCGGTCAGGTCGTCGTGGGATTCGCGGCCGAGACGGGCGACGCGACCGGCTCGGTGCTCGAGCTCGCCACGGCCAAGCTGAAGCGGAAGGGCTGCGACCTGCTCGTCGTCAACGACGTCAGCGGTGGCGCGGTCTTCGGCAGCGAGGTCAACAAGGCAGTCATCCTGGGCGCCGACGGAGGCCACGTCGACGTGCAGGAAGGGGCGAAATCCGCCCTCGCAGAGGTGATCTGGGACCAGATCTCCTTACGCCTGGATGAACAACGTACAAACTGACGACACGCCACGCGCCACGATGAGGACCACCCCTGCGGTCCTGGGGTTCGGGGTCTATGTTTGTCGACCAGAACGATTGACGTTTGCCTACCTGTTCAAACCACACGAACCTTTGAAACGGAGCTACACGTGACCGGACGTCTCTTCACGTCGGAGTCGGTGACCGAGGGGCACCCGGACAAGATCGCCGACCAGATCAGCGACACCGTGCTCGACTACCTGCTCGAGCACGACCCCAAGAGCCGGGTGGCTGTCGAGACCCTGCTCACCACCGGCCTGGTCGTCGTCGCCGGCGAGGTGACCACCGACGCCTACGCGCCGGTCGCCCAGCTCGTGCGCCAGAAGATCCTCGACATCGGCTACGACTCCTCCCTCAAGGGCTTCGACGGCCACTCCTGCGGCGTCCAGGTCGCCATCGGCGCCCAGAGCCAGGACATCGCCCAGGGCGTCGACACCGCCGAGGAGCACCGCCTGGACAGCTCGGTCGACGAGCTCGACCTCCAGGGTGCCGGTGACCAGGGCCTGATGTTCGGCTACGCCTGCGACGACACGCCCGAGCTGTTCCCGCTGCCCATCAAGATGGCGCAGACGCTGGCCGAGAAGCTGACCGAGGTCCGCAAGGACGGCACGCTGGACTACCTGCGTCCCGACGGCAAGACCCAGGTCACGATCGAGTACGACGACGAGAACAAGGCCGTCCGCGTGGACACCGTCGTCCTCTCGACCCAGCACTCCGAGGAGACCACCCAGGAGCAGCTGCACGCCGACATCAAGAAGTACGTCATCGAGCCGGTGCTCGAGCAGTTCAAGTCGTCGGTTCCCTTCGACGGCTACAAGCTGCACATCAACCCGACCGGCCGCTTCGTCGTCGGTGGCCCGATGGGTGACGCCGGCCTGACCGGCCGCAAGATCATCGTCGACACCTACGGCGGCATGGCCCGTCACGGCGGCGGCGCTTTCTCGGGCAAGGACCCGTCGAAGGTCGACCGGTCGGCGGCGTACGCCATGCGCTGGGTGGCCAAGAACATCGTCGCCGCCGGTCTGGCCCGTCGCGCCGAGGTCCAGGTCGCCTACGCCATCGGCAAGGCCCAGCCCGTCGGTGTCTTCGTGGAGACCTTCGGCACCCACACCGTGCCCGAGGCCAACATCCAGAAGGCCGTCCTGGAGGTCTTCGACCTGCGCCCGGCCGCCATCGTGCGCGACCTCGACCTGCTGCGTCCGATCTACGCCAAGACCGCTGCGTACGGTCACTTCGGCCGCGAGCTTCCCGAGTTCACCTGGGAGCGCACCGACCGCGCCGACGCGCTCAAGGCTGCCGCCGGCGCCTGATCCACCGCACCCCCGTATTCGCCGAGTCGGCGCGTTCTGACGCGCCGACTCGGCGTGGTTTTTGGTCAGGACGAGCCGACTCGGCGGTCTGTCGGCGCGGGCTGGTAGGAATGTCGGTTGTGAGCCGGGGACCGCAGGAGGCAGCCGGGGCAGCGGAGCTGGAGCTGCCCGGGCTGGTTCGCGACCGGGTCAAGGAGGGCCGGGCGAAGGCCGCGGCGACGCGGGCGCGGAAGGCCGCGGAGGCACAGGTCGCCGAGGTCGACCCGGTGGCCAAGGTCCTGGTCGACCTGCCGATGGCCCATCTGGACCGGCCCTTCGACTATGCGGTCCCGGCCTCGATGGCCGAGGAGGCCCAGCCCGGGGTCCGGGTGAAGGTGCGCTTCGGTCCCAAGGACGTCGACGGGTTCGTCGTGGAGCGGGCCGAAGCCTCCGAGCATGCGAACCTGCAGCCGCTCAAGCGGGTCGTCAGCTCCGAGCCGGTGCTCACGCCGCAGGTGGCGGCGCTGAGCGAGTCGGTCGCCCGGCGCTACGCCGGTGCCCGGGCCGACGTGCTCCGGCTGGCGATCCCGCCCCGGCACGCCTCGACCGAGAAGGAGCCCTCGGCGGTCGCCCTGGCCGGGCGGCCCTTCGACGCCGCCGCCGCGGCAGCGGCCTGGGCTGGTCATGAGCCGGCAGCCGCGTTCCTGCGACATCTCGCCTCCGGCGGGGCGCCGCGCGCGGTGTGGCACGCCGCGGCCGGCACCGACCACGCCGACCTGATCGCTCATGCGACCGCGACGACTCTGGCATCCGGACGCGGCGCGCTGGTCGTGGTGCCGGACTGGAAGGACCTCGCCCGCCTCGACACCGCGATGACGAAGGTGCTGGGGGAAGGGCAGCATGCTGTGCTGGCCGCCGACGCCGGACCGGCCTCGCGCTACCGGGAGTTCCTGCGGGTCGCCCGGGGCACGGTGAAGGTGGCGATCGGCACCCGCGCGGCCGCCTTCGCGCCGGTGCACGACCTCGGGCTGGTGGTCGTCTGGGACGACGGCGACGACCTGCTCGCCGAGCAGCGCTCGCCCTACCCGCACGCGCGTGACGTGCTGCTGCTGCGGGCGGAGCAGGAGCAGGCGGCCGCCCTGGTCGGTGGCTTCGCGCGCACCGTGGAGGCCGGGTTCCTGGCCGAGACCGGCTGGGCGCAGGAGATCCGGCCCACCCGGGCGCTGGCCCGCGAGCGGGTGAGCATCGAGATCACCGGCGACACCGACTTCGACCTCGAGAAGGACCCGCTCACCCGGGCCTCCCGGGTGCCTCGCGAGGCCCACGAGATCATCCGGGCGGCACTGGCCACCGGACCCGTTCTGCTACAGACGCCGCGGCGCGGATACGCGGCCTCGCTGGCCTGCGACCGGTGCCGTACGCCGGCCAGGTGCTCGGCCTGCCAGGGGCCGCTGCAGCTCGGCGGGCCGGCCGCGCCGCCGACGTGCGGCTGGTGCGGTCACGTCGAGGCGGCCTGGGCGTGCGGAGCCTGCGGCGGGTTCGGGCTGCGGGCGCCGATCATCGGCGAGGCGCGTACGGCCGAGGAGATGGGCCGCTCCTTCGCCGGGGTCCGGGTGGTGACCTCCTCGGCGGGGGCGGTCAAGCAGACGGTGCCGGGCACTCCGGCGATCGTGGTCGCGACCATCGGCGCCGAGCCCGTCGCCGAGGGCGGCTATGCCGGGGTGCTGCTGCTCGACACCTGGCTGCTGCTGGGGCGGCCGGATCTGCGTACGGACGAGGAGGCGCTGCGCCGCTGGAGCAACGCCGCTGGACTGGTGCGGCCCGGTGGGCGGGTGCTGGTCGTCGGTGACCCGGCGCTGTCGGTGCTGCAGGCGCTGGTGCGCTGGGACCAACCCGGGTTCGCCCAGCGCGAGGCGGCCGCCCGGCAGGAGGCCCACCTCCCGCCGGCGTCGCGGCTCGCGACCATCACCGGCACTCCCGGAGCGCTCGACGACGCGCTCACCCTGCTGGCGCTCCCGCCGGGCGCGGAGGTGCTCGGGCCGGTCCCCGCCGAGCCCACGTCGACCGGTGAGCCACGGCTGCGCGCGGTCGTACGGGTGCCGCGTTCCCTCGGAGTGAGGCTCACCGAGGCGCTCGGGGAGCTGCAGCGGGTGCGCTCGGCCCGCAAGCTCGACCCGGTGCGCGTCCAGGTGGATCCGCCGACGCTCTGAGCGAGCACCCCGCCGCGTAAAGTGGTCCCGACACGCTCGACCACCTAGGAGAACAGTGGCAGTCCAGCCCATCCGACTTTTCGGCGACCCCGTGCTGCGCAAGCCAGCGATCGAGGTCGTCGACTTCGACAAGGAGCTGCGCAAGCTCGTTGCCGACCTGACCGACACCATGCTCGAGGCGCCTGGCGCCGGACTGGCCGCTCCGCAGATCGGAGTGAGCCTGCGGGTCTTCACGTGGTACGTCGACGGCCAGGTGGGTCACCTCATCAACCCGGACCTGACCCTGTCGGAGGAGACGCAGGACGGGGGAGAGGGCTGCCTGTCGCTGCCCGACATCACCTTCGACTGCCGCCGGGCCCTGTCGGTGGTGGCGAAGGGTTTCGACATGCACGGTGAGCCGGTCACCATCGAGGGCTCCGAGCTGCTCGCCCGGGCCATCCAGCACGAGACCGACCACCTCGACGGCATCCTCTTCATCGACCGGCTCGACGAGGCCGCGCGCAAGGCGGCGATGAAGGAGATCCGGGAGTCGGAGTGGTTCGGCCTGGAGAAGCCCACGGTGAAGGTCTCGCCGCATGCGACGAACGGGTTCGGGTTCTGATGCGGGTCGTCTTCGCCGGTACGCCCGAGGTGGCCGTCCCCTCACTGAACGCGATCGCCGCCTCGCGCCACGAGCTCGTCGGCGTCGTCACCCGGCCCGATGCCGCCCAGGGGCGCAGCAAGCGGCTGGTGCCCTCGCCGGTGGCCCAGCGGGCCGAGGAGCTGGGGGTTCCGGTCCTCAAGCCGGAGCATCCCCGTGAGCCGGAGTTCCAGGCCGAGCTGAAGGCGCTGGAGCCCGACTGCTGCCCGGTGGTCGCCTACGGTGCGATGCTGCCGCAGTCGGCGCTGGACATCCCGCGGCACGGCTGGGTCAACCTGCACTTCTCACTCCTGCCCGCCTACCGTGGCGCCGCTCCGGTGCAGCGTGCGGTCTGGGCCGGCGAGGAGATCTCCGGCGCGACCACGTTCCGGATCGTGAAGGCGATGGACGCCGGACCTGTCTTCGGCACCATGACGCAGGCGCTGGCGCCCGACGAGACCTCCGGGTCGCTCTTCGAGAAGCTCACCGAAGGTGGGGCCAGGCTGCTGGTGTCCACGCTCGACGGGATCGAGGACGGCTCCCTGGAGGCGCGCGAGCAGCCGACCGACGGGATCACCTACGCCGACAAGATCACCGTCGAGGACGCCCAGATCGACTGGACGCAGAACGCCGTGGCCATCGACCGGCAGGTCCGCGCCTGCACCCCCGCGCCTGGAGCCTGGACCCTGCTCGACGGCGAGCGGTTCAAGGTCGGGCCGGTCACGATGGCCGAGGACACGGCGGCTCCCGGGGAGCTGGTCGTCCGCAAGAACGAGGTCCTCGTCGGCACCGGCACCACGGCGGTCCGGCTCGGCCGGGTGAAGGCCTTCGGCAAGAAGGAGATGCCGGCTGCAGACTGGGCCCGCGGCGTACGTCTGGAGTCCGGTGTCACCTTCGAATAGGGCACAGCCGGGTAGGCGTCCGGGGGCCGGCCGGCGACCGCAGGGGAAGCCGCGTGGGGCCACCAAGCCAGCCGATCCTGCTCGCCTCGCCGCGTTCGAGGTGCTCAAGGCGGTGCGGGTCGATGAGGCGTACGCCAACCTGGTGCTGCCCCACGTCCTCGGCCGCCTCGGGCTGGAGGGCCGCGACGCGGCCTTCGCCACCGAGCTCGCCTCGGGGACGCTGCGGCAGCAGGGAACGTACGACGCCGTGCTGGCCGCCTGCATCGACCGGCCGCTGGCCAAGGTCGAGGCGAAGGTGCTCGATGTGCTGCGGCTGGGGGCACACCAAGTGCTGTCCATGCGGGTGCCCGACCATGCCGCGATCTCGACCAGCGTCGATCTGACCCGGTCGAAGGTGGGCCAGGGGCCGGCGGGATTCGTCAACGCCGTGCTGCGCAAGGTCACCCGCAAGTCCCTCGACGAGTGGGTCGCCGAGGTGGCGCCCGCGCGCGAGAGGGACCACGACGGCTGGGCCACGGTCGCCTTCAGCCACCCGCGCTGGGTAGTCGAGCGGCTCGCCGAGGCTGTCGGTCGTGACCAGATCGACGCGCTGCTCGAGGCCGGCAACGTGCCGCCGTCGGTCACGCTGGTCGCCCGCCCCGGGCGGGCGAGGACCGACGAGCTCGGCGGCACGCCCACGCCGTACTCGCCCTTCGGCGTCACGCTCGACTCCGGCTCGCCGGCCGGGATCGCCGCGGTCGCGGAAGGGCGGGCCGGGGTGCAGGACGAGGGGTCTCAGCTGGTGGCCATCGCTCTGGCCGAGGCCGACCGCGACCGGCCGGACTCCGGGACCGAGTCGTGGCTGGACCTGTGCGCCGGCCCCGGTGGCAAGTCGGCGCTGCTGGCCGCCCTGGCGGCGCAACAGGGTGCCGTGCTGGTCGCCAACGAGCGTCAGCCGCACCGTGCCGGACTCGTCCTCGCCAACCTGACCGACCGGTCATCCGGCACGCACGTGGACGGGTCCGCGGGGGTCGTGGCCGGCGACGGGACCCGGCCGCCCTTCAAGGACGCGACGTTCGACCGGGTCCTCGTCGATGCCCCGTGCACCGGCCTGGGAGCGCTGCGCCGCCGGCCGGAGGCACGCTGGCGGCGAGCCACGGCCGACCTCGACGTACTCGTCGACCTGCAGCGCTCCCTGCTCGACCGGGCCATCGATCTGGCCCGGCCGGGCGGTGTCGTGCTCTACGCCACCTGCTCGCCGGTTCTGGCCGAGACCGAGGGCGTGGTGCGGAGGGTGCTCGAGGACCGATCCGATGTCGTCCTCGAGCCGATCGGCGCCACGGTCGGCACGGTGCCTGACAGCGCCGGGCCGATGGCAGGCACCGTGCAGCTATGGCCGCACCGCCATGGCACCGACGCGATGTTCCTGGCGCTGCTGCGGCGTACCTCCTAGCGGGTCAGTCGGTCCACCTGAGCGAGTTCGCGAGCGCCTCGAGCTCGGCGTCGGTGGTGCCCTGCCCGCTCTGGACGCTGATGAAGATGTCGCCGTGGAGCGGGGTGATGTAGGACCCCGAGCCGGGGCCGGCCTTGTCGGCGCTCTTGCTCCAGTCCGGGTAGTCCTCCGCCGGGCGGATCACCAGGCCGGCCACACCACCGTCCTCGGACGTGCAGGAGGCCCCGTCGTCGATCAGGTACCACTCGCACGTCCAACCGGGCGGCTGCGCGACGGGAACCTCGTCGACGAGCCCAACGCGCGCGCCTTCGGTGGCGATCGTGACGCCGGGATAGTCCTCGAGGAGCGTGTCGTTGCTCCACTTCTGCTCGACCGCGCCGGCCGGTCCGGACAGGACGATGGTGAATCCGGTCCCGGGGCCCGGGCGAGCGCTGGCCGTCTGGATGGTGATGTCCATCGTCGTGGCCTCGTCGTTGGTGACGACCTGTCCGGTGACCCCGTCGCCGAGGTCGAGGCTCTGCCCGGAGGCGAGGGGTGCCGTCGAAGCCGACGCCGACGGTGCGCCGGCAGCGCCGAGGGGAGCCTGGTCGACCGCGGTGGTGGTCAGGAGCTGAGAGAGCCCCAGCCCACCTGCGGTGAATGCGCCGACGGCGGCAGCGGCGCCGACGGTCACGGTGATCCGCCGGCGGCGGCGGATGCGCGAGCCCGCGCTGATCGCCCCGGCGGAGATCCGCGCGTAGTCGGGGTGCTGGTCGGCGACACGCTCGTGCAGTGCCGTACGGAAGCTGGTCTCTGGGTCGTTCATCGGGTGGTCCTCTCCGGGAAGATGTCCGCAACCAGCGGGCGCAGCCGTTCCAGGGCACGCTTCGAGCGGGTGCGGACCGCCGTCTCGGTCAGTCCGAGGTCGGCAGCTGTCTGGGACACGGATCGGTCCTCCCAATAGCGCGCGACGAGCACGGCCCGGTCGGTCGGCGACAGCCGCTGGAGGGCGGCAAGCAGGTCGATCCGGGCGCTGGGGTCGGCATCGCTGCCCGGATCGTCCGGCAGCGTCGAGGTCGGCGTCTCGGCGTTGCGCCGGAGCCGTCGGTGGGAGATGAATCCGTTGAGGAGCACACGTCGTGCGTACGCCGCCGGGTTGTCCGCCCTGCTGACCCGCCGCCAGGACGCGAAGACCCGGGCGTACGTCGTCTGGGTCAGGTCCTCGGCCAGGTGATGGTCACCCGTCAGCAGCAGCGCGGTGCGGTAGAGCGCGCCGCCCGTCGCATGGACGAAGTCGGCGAACTCCTCGGCGGGAGGCCTCACGGTCGATGTGCTCACATCCTTTCGACGCCTCGGGATGAGGTCCACGTGACACCCCCGTGAGGATCGAGATGAGCGAGTTTCGTTTCACCGCATCATCTCAGCGCCTACGCTGGCGAGCATGGCCAAGGCATCGCCGTCGGTGGAGATCGAGGTGGACAACCGCGTCGTCAGGATCTCCAACCCCGATCGCGTCTACTTCCCTGAGACCGGTGCGACCAAGCTCGACGTGGCGCAGTACTACCTCGCCGTCGGGCCAGGGATCGTCAATGCGCTCTGGGAGCGGCCGTGCATGCTGCACCGGTTCCCCAAGGGCCTGGCGGGGCCGAAGGTGCACCAGAAGCGGCTGCCGCAGGGGGCGCCCGACTGGATCGAGACCGTACGCCTCTACTTCCCGCGCTGGGGCCGCACCGCCGCCGAGCTCTGCGTGACCGAGCTCGGCGCGGTCATCTGGGCCGTCCAGATGTCGACGGTCGAGTTCCACCCCTGGAACAGCCGACGCGAGGACACCGAGAAGCCCGACGAGTGGCGCATCGACCTCGATCCCGGTCCCGAGTGCCCGTTCTCGACCGTGCAGACGGTGGCGGGCGTCGTACGGGAGCTGCTCGACGAGCTCGGCGCGGTCGGCTACCCGAAGACGAGCGGTGGCTCCGGGATGCACGTGTATGTCCGGATCCCAGCTGAGCACGGATTCCAGGACGTACGCCGCGCCGCGCACGCCTTCGCCCGCGAGGTCGAGCGCCGGGCACCGAAGCTGGTGACCACCGCGTGGTGGCGCAAGGATCGCGACCCGGCGCAGCTGTTCGTCGACTTCAATCAAAATACTCGAGATCACACGATCGCTTGTGCCTACTCGATCCGCGGCGTCCCCGACGGCCGGGTCTCCACCCCGATCACCTGGGAGGAGACCAAGGACGTCGACCCACGTGAGTTCACGATGCGTACGGTGCCGGCACGGTTCGCGGAGATCGGTGACCTGCACGCCGACATCGACGACCACCCGTTCTCGATCCAGCCGCTGCTCGAGTGGGCCGACCGCGACGAGCGCGATGGCGCCGAGACGCCACCCGAGCCCGAGCCCGACCCGGCCCGGTGATGATCACCAGACCTTGAGACGCTCGCCCAGGGTGCGACCGAGCTCCTTGGAGTAGGTCGCGGTGAGGTGGTGGCCGTCGCGATGGGTGATCGTGTCGCCGACGACGGTCGTGCAGATGCCGACGCTGTCGCAGAACATGTCATCGAGGTCGACGGTCTCGACGCGAGCTGACTTGGCCGCCTGCATCTGCAGGTCGGCGCCGTCCTGCTGGCTCTCGAGCGGCTTGTAGGTGCAGGGAGAGAGCGTCTTGTTGCTGCTCAGGCACGTGGCCGGGTCGAACTCGAGCGCCGGTACGTCACGCAGCCACACGGTCCGCTTCGCGACAGGCTTCACCTGGGCCAAGAGCCGCTGGTAGCCGCGATAGACGGCGCGGCGTACGTCTGCGCGGTCGGTGTGGCGGCCCGAGGAGTCGTGGTAGGCGGCGCTGATCGGACGCGACGAGATCAGCAGCAGGTCGGGGCGGAGCTTCTTGACCGAGGAGAGCATGAAGTCGTGGAAGTCGTCGCACGACGTCATCGGGTCGGTGCTGTCGATCTTGTCGGGGGTGACGAGAGAGACGGTGCACTGCGGCATGGCCAGCATGTAGGCGCGGTAGCCGGAGCGCTCGGCGATCTCCTCGACCGCGGGCGTCCAGTGGCGGGCGTGGGAGTCGCCGATGACCACGATCGTCTTCTCGGCGTCGGCGTCACCGCGCGGGCACAGCTTGCGTACGTTCGTCGAGTAGTAGTTGCACTCACCGACCGACTCCACGTCGTCGGAGAGGTTGGTGAGGCCCGGCTTCAGGTTGGTCGGGATCGCCTGGTTCTTGCGGGCCGCGAGCACCGAGGCCTTCAGCAGCGCCGGGAGCGGGTCGGGCTCCTGCGCCTTGGCGGCGGGCGGCGCGGCGCTCGAGGCGGGCCGGTCGGGCTGCTTGGACGGTCCGGCGGACCCGGAGGAATCGGCCTCGGCCAGCGTGATCGCCGGCTGGTAGCCGTCGCGGGCGGTCCCGGTGGCGTAGGTGTTGGCACCGAAGCAGGTCACCGCGACCAGGGTGATGCTCAGCGGGTAGAGCGCCACCGGACCCAGCGCGGCGGCTCGACCGAACGCCGGACGGCGCCAGAGGATGCCGCGCCGGAACGGCTCCTCGATGTAGTGGTAGGAGAGTCCGGCCAGCCCGAACGCCAGCGCCACCAGGAGCACCTGCTCCCACCAGCGCAGCTCGCGGCCCAGCTGCAGCTCGGCGAGGACCAGCACGGGGAAGTGCCACAGATAGAGCGAGTAGGACCAATTGCCGATCACCTGCAGCGGCGGCACCGACAGCAGCCGGCCGACCACCGTCGGGCCGTGCCACAGCGTGCCGGCCACGATGATGAAGACGCTGCCGAGCACTGGCACCAGCGCTGGGGTGCCGGGGAACGGGGTCGCGTCGTTGAACTGCAGGCAGGCACAGATGATGAAGAACATCCCGAACGCGGAGAGCACCTGCGCCCGCCACCGCGCGGTGGCGTCCTGGGTCCCGCCGTCACGGAACGCGATCGCCGCGATCGCGCCCAGGCCGAGCTCCCAGGCGCGGGTGAACGGCGAGAAGTACGCCGCCTCCGGGCTGGTCCGGGTCAGCACCGCCGATGCCAGCAGCGATGCCACGATGACCACGCCGAGAGCGATGACCAGCACGCGCCTGCGCCCGCGCTGGTCGATGGGGCCGTCCGTGGCTGCGTTCCGGCTGCGCCGCTTCATCGCCCACAGGCAGCCCAGGATCACCAGGGGCCAGACCAGGTAGAACTGCTCCTCGACCGCGAGGGACCAGAAGTGCTGCAGCGGTGAGGGCGGCAGCGCCGCCGAGAAGTAGTCGGTCTCCAGCGACGCGAACCGGAAGTTGGCGGCGAACGCCGCCGACCACAGCGCGTCGAGGGCGATCTCCCGAGTGCGTACGAAGCCCAGGAAGAGGGCCGCGTAGACGACCGTCGCGAGGAGCACCACGGTCGCGGCCGGCAGGATCCGGCGGGCCCGGCGCGCGTAGAAGCCAAGCAGGCTGACCCGGCCCTCGGTGCGTACCTGCCGCATGAGCTGCTGGGTGATCAGGAAGCCCGAGATCGCGAAGAAGACGTCGACGCCGACGAAGCCGCCGGTCAGCGACCCGAAGCCGACATGCAGCGCCACGACCGCGAGCACCGCGATCGCGCGGAGCCCCTGGATGTCGGGACGGTGCCGAGACGAGGTCGCGCTCCCGCTGGTCGAGCCGGTGGACGAGTCCGTCGAGCCCACGAGCAGCCGCACCTCCTCAGCCAAGCGCATTCGTCACATTCGTCGCGACGATAACTCCCGCAACCTGTCGATCCTGGTAGACGCGCCTACGGCCCTAGTCGAGATCGCGGTCGTCACCTGCCGCCACGGGGCCGGGGGCCGGTGGAAGCGGGGGAGGAGTGCCACCGAAGGCGGGACACAGCGACTTGTGGGCGCACCACCCGCACAGCCGTCCCGGGTTGGGCTGCCAGTCGCCGGTCTCCTGGGCGGTGCGGATGGCCCGCCAGATCGCCTCGGCCTTCCGCTCGGTGGCCAGCAGGTCGTCCTCGTCGGGCACATAACGCAGGATGTCGCCGGAGCCGAGGTAGATCAGCTGCAGCATCGCCGGCACCACGCCCCGGGTGCGCCAGATCACCAGGGCGTAGAACTTGAGCTGGAACAGCGCCTTCGCCTCGTACGCCTCGCTGGGCACGCGGCCCGACTTGTAGTCCACCACCCGGATCCGGCCGTCGGGAGCGACGTCGACACGGTCGATGAACCCGCGCAGCAGCAGCTTGGAGTCGAGCAGCGCCTCGACGTAGTGCTCGCGCTCGGCGGGCTCCAGGCGTCGCGGGTCCTCCAGGTCGAAGTAGCGCCGCAGCACCTGCCGGCACGACTCCAGCCAGTCCTCCTCCGCGCCCTCGGTCTCTGAGGTGAACAGCGTCGCCAGGGCCGGGTCGAGGCTGCGTACGTCCTCCCACGCCTGCTCCACCATCGACCTCGCCTGCCGGGGCGTGCGCTCGGGAGCGGGCAGGTCGAAGAGGTCCTCGAGCACCTTGTGCACCACGGTCCCGCGTGCGGCCGCCTCCGAGGGCGGCTCGGGCAGCTGGTCGATCGTGCGGAACCGGTAGAGCAGCGGGCACGAGGTGAAGTCGCTCGCGCGGCTCGGTGAGAGCGACCCCAGCACGTTGACGCCGTCGACCGCGGTCGACAGCGATTCGGCAGGTGAGGTGCTCATGACGTCGACAGTATTCGCCAGCACCGACAACCGGGTCGACACCACCCGACAACCGCTGCTCAAGTACGCTCGGGATGTGGCAGACCCTGACCCACGCCCCGGCGGCGACAAGCCGGTCGAAGAGGCGCCCACCTCCCGAGTCCCGGGCACGATCAAGGTCGGTTCCGTCGCCGGCAGCGACGTCCTGGTGACGCCGTCCTGGTTCCTGATCGCGGCGCTGATCGCCTGGTTGATGGCGCCCCGGATCAATGCGGTGGAGCCGGGTCTGGGCTGGTTGACGTACGTCGCCGGCTTCGCCTTCGCGGTCGTCCTCTACGGCGCCGTCCTGCTCCACGAGGCGGCGCACGCGGTCGTCGCCAAGCGGCTCGGCTACCCCGTGGGCGCGATCATGCTCCACTTCCTCGGCGGCGCGACCGCCGTGGAGAAGGAGGCGAAGCGGCCCCGCGACGAGTTCTGGATCGCCGTCGTCGGACCGCTGGTCTCGCTGGCCGTCGCCGCCGCTGCCTTCGGTGTCTCCTTTCTCACCCCTGGCGGCCTGATCGGACTGTTCATCACCGGCCTGTGGTTCACCAACATGTTCGTCGGCGTGCTCAACCTCGTCCCCGGCCTGCCCCTCGACGGCGGCCGGTTGCTCAAGGCGGGGGTGTGGGCCGCGACCGGCGACATCAACCGTGGCAACATCGTCGCCGGCTGGGCCGGCCGGGTCCTCGCGGTGATCGTGCTGCTGTGGCCCTTCACCCAGGGTCAGATCCTCGGCGTCCAGCCCGACCTCACCGACTACGTCCTCGCTGTGATCATCGGCGTCTTCCTCTGGAGCGGTGCCTCCGCGGCGATCATGTCGGGGAGGGCGCGCATGCGGCTCCCGCTGCTCGTCGCCCGCGACCTCGCCCGCCGCACCCTGGCCGTGCCCGCCGACCTTCCCCTGGCCGAGGCCGTACGCCGTGCCCAGGAGGCCGAAGCCGGCAGCATCGTCACGGTGAGCAGCGGCGGCGAGCCGATCGGTCTCGTCCACGAGGGCGCGCTGCTGGCGACCCCGGAGGACCGTCGTCCCTGGATGGCCACCTCGACGGTCACCCGACAGCTCGAGGACGGCCTTACCCTCCCGGCCGACATCGACGGGGAGTCCCTGATCCAGGCGATCTCCAAGACCCCGGCACCCGAATACCTCCTGGTCGAGCCCGACGGCTCGATCTACGGCGTACTGGTCACCTCCGACGTGGACGCCGCCTTCCGCGCGGGAGCCTGAGCCGGACCGAGCCGCGGTTTGCCGAGTTGGCCGGGAAAACGGGTAGCCTCGGCGGGTGTCAAGCGCTGATATTCCAGACATTCCGGCCGAGGCCCGAGCGGGCGTACACCGCGGGCCGCTCCGCGAGGGCGAGTGGGTGCGGCTGACCGACACCAAGGGTCGCCGCCACAACTTCGAGCTCGTCGCCGGCAAGCGCTTCTTCTCCAACAAGGGCCACATCGACCACGACGAGCTGATCGGCCGCGAGGAGGGCTTCACCGTCACCGCCTCCACCGGAGGTGAGTACCTGGTCTTCCGCCCGCTTCTGTCGGAGTTCGTGGTCTCGATGCCGCGCGGTGCCGCCGTGGTCTACCCCAAGGACGCCGCCCAGATCGTCGCCATGGCCGACATCTTCCCGGGCGCCTCCGTCGTGGAGGCCGGGGTCGGCTCCGGTGCCCTGACCTGCTCGCTCCTGCGTGCGGTGGGCCCGTTCGGCAAGGTCACCTCCTTCGAGCGCCGCGAGGAGTTCGCCGAGGTCGCCCGCAAGAACGTCGACCAGTTCTTCGGCACCCCGGCGGGGGAGTCCCACCCGAGCTGGTCGCTCAACCTGGGAGACCTCCAGGAGGAGCTGCCGCGCCAGCAGATCCGCTGCGACCGGCTGATCCTCGACATGCTCGCTCCGTGGGAGTGCGTCGACGCGGCGGCCGAGGCGCTCTACCCGGGCGGCATGGTCTGCGCGTACGTCGCGACCACCACCCAGCTGTCCCGCTTCGTCGAGACGGTCCGTGCCCACGGCGGGTTCACCGAGCCGCAGGCGTGGGAGTCGCTCGTGCGCGACTGGCACGTCGAGGGTCTCGCGGTCCGGCCGGGTCACAAGATGATCGGCCACACCGCCTTCCTGGTGACGGCGCGAAGGCTGGCTCCGGGCGAGCGCGCCCCGCGCAAGACACGCCGACCTGCCCCCGGTGCGTACGGATCCGACTACACCGGTCCGCGCCCGGCCGACATGCCGGCTCCCGAGCCCGTCGTCGAGGTCCTGCCCGAGGACGGCGCCGAGCTGGACTGAGTCCGTCCTGCAACCGTGCACATCTTTCCGGTGTGCCACGGGTTGACACGAACTTGGCCGTTGTCGACGAATAGTGTCCAACACCGGTAAATCCTTCTCCTCTCCTGCCCCTCACCCTTGTAGGGTCGAGGGAGTAGAGGAGGTGTGCTGATGTCGACATCCGATGGATTCCATTCCGAGGGGCGCAGCCCCGAGGAGCTCGAGAGTCATGTCCGTTTCCTCGAAGCTGAGGTGACCGACCTGCGGCACAGACTGACTGAGATGCCCGGATCTTCGCGTGGCCTGGAGGCGCGGCTCGCTGATGCGCAGCGCTCCCTGGCCGCCGTGACGTCGCAGAACGAGCGACTCACCGTCACGCTTCGGGATGCCCGAGACCAGATCATCAAGCTCAAGGAGGAGGTCGACCGGCTGGCACAGCCGCCAGCAGGCTTCGGCACCTTCATCGAGCGCAACGAGGACGACTCGATCGATGTCTTCACCGGTGGGCGCAAGCTCCGGGTGACCGCATCGCCCAACGTCGACCTCGACGAGCTGCGCTATGGCCAGGAGGTCATGCTCAACGAGGCGCTGAACGTCGTGGCCGCGATGGAGTTCGAGAAGGTCGGCGAGGTGGTGATGTTCAAGGAGCTGCTCGCCGACGGTGAGCGCGCCCTGGTGATCGCCAACGCCGACGAGGAACGCGTCGTACGGCTCGCTGAGCCGCTCCTGCAGGACGCTATTCGCGCGGGTGACTCGTTGCTGCTCGAACCGCGATCGGGCTATGTCTACGAGAAGGTGCCGAAGTCCGAGGTCGAGGAGCTCGTCCTGGAGGAGGTGCCCGACATCTCCTACGAGTCGATCGGTGGCCTCGCCGGCCAGATCGAGCAGATCCAGGACGCGGTCGAGCTGCCGTACCTCTACCCCGACCTCTTCATCGAGCACCAGCTCAAGCCGCCCAAGGGTGTGCTGCTCTACGGTCCTCCGGGCTGTGGCAAGACCCTGATCGCGAAGGCTGTCGCCAACAGCCTCGCGAAGAAGGTCGCCGCGAAGACGGGAGCGGACGGCAAGTCCTACTTCCTCAACATCAAGGGCCCCGAGCTCCTCAACAAGTACGTCGGTGAGACCGAGCGCCACATCCGCCTGGTCTTCCAGCGGGCTCGTGAGAAGGCCGCGGCCGGCACCCCGGTGATCGTCTTCTTCGACGAGATGGACTCGCTGTTCCGTACGCGTGGCACCGGTGTCTCCTCCGACGTGGAGAACACCATCGTCCCGCAGCTCCTCTCCGAGATCGACGGTGTCGAGGCCCTGGAGAACGTGCTGGTGATCGGTGCCTCCAACCGTGAGGACATGATCGACCCGGCGATCCTGCGCCCGGGCCGTCTGGACGTGAAGATCAAGATCGAGCGTCCCGATGCCGAGGGTGCTCGTGACATCTTCTCGAAGTACCTCGTCCCCGACCTGCCGCTGCACCCGACCGACGTGGGCGAGTTCAACGGCGACAAGCAGGCCACCGTCGACGAGCTGATCCGCACGGTCGTCGAGCGGATGTACACGGAGTCCGAGGAGAACCGCTTCCTGGAGGTCACCTACGCCAACGGTGACAAGGAGATCCTCTACTTCAAGGACTTCAACTCCGGTGCGATGATTCAGAACATCGTCGACCGGGCCAAGAAGATGGCCATCAAGTCGTTCTTGGACTCCGGCGAGGACTCCGGCCAGAAGGGCCTGCGGGTGCAGCACCTGCTCCAGGCCTGCGTGGACGAGTTCAAGGAGAACGAGGACCTCCCCAACACCACCAACCCCGACGACTGGGCCCGCATCTCCGGCAAGAAGGGCGAGCGGATCGTCTTCATCCGCACGCTCATCACCGGCAAGCAGGGCACCGAGCCCGGCCGTTCGATCGAGCAGGTCTCCAACACCGGTCAGTACCTGTAGAAGAGCCTGTACGCAGGGCCCGCTGCCTTCGTGGCAGCGGGCCCTGTGCGTGGGACCTGTGTCAGCGCACCTGGACCGAGACGAGCGCCGCGTTGCCACGCGAGTCGACTTTCACCACCGCGACGGCATCGCCACCGTTGACAGCGGACTCGATCTCCCCAGCCCGGTCCTGGGGGACGAAGAAACTCTCGATGCCGCAGCTGAGTCGCCAGCCGTCGTCGTGGCACTTCAGGAACGGGCCCTCGGCAGGCACCTTGGTCGACGCAGAGGTGGCCTTCCAGACCTTGCCGCCTCGTGCCAGCGAGACGTACACGTCCTCGGTCTTCTCGGTCGTACGACTGCTGATGTCGGTGTAGGCGAGGTTGACGTAGGCACCTCGGAAGGGGTCGATCGGATCGACCGGCTCGACGCGGAGCCGGATCTCCTCACCGGCGATGCGCGCGGAGAGCTGGTCGGCGACGGCGAAGCCGACGAGGCCCAGGTTGAGGAGGCAGACGAGCGCGACCCACGGGCGAGTGTTCATGAGAGCGCCTCACTGAGGTTGGCGGCCACGCCTCGTCGGGCGCGGTCGAAGACGAAGCCGGTGGCCAGCAGGAGCACGCCGAGCATCAGGAACAGGGTCGCGCCGGACATGATCGGCGCGAAGACGGCGAAGCTCTGCATGGTCGTGAAGACGACCAGCGCCCCGGTGGCGAGCACGACGAGCAGCGTCCGGTCGCGCACAGAGCCGTCGACGGCGACTCCGCCGGCGACGAGGACGTACACCGCGATGCTGACGAACGCCGACAGCCACGCCTCGCCCGACACGGTGTCGAGGTCGTCCACGTGCGGGTCCCAAGCGACCAGCGCGAGCCCGATCGGCACGATGAGCACAGCGGCCAGCACCTCCCACCGCGACAGCCCGCTCGTACGTCCCAGGGCCACCGCCACCAGGAGTGCGGCGATCACCAGCGCCGCGAGGAGGGTGCTGCTCCACGCCAGGTCGCGGTCGCCGATCTGCGGGATCGCAGCGACGAAGAGGCCACCCAGGACGAGTACGCCGCCCGCGAGCCGCCACACCTGGCCGAACGACTCCCTGCGTCGATCGTGGAGTGCTGCCATCGCGGTCGCCACCACGCCCCCGACGAGCACCGCGAACACGCCGGCGAACGTGCTCTCGCTGCTCGCCACGACCTGCCAGTCGAACCAGATCATCGTGGTCACGATGCCGACGACCAACGGGGCCACGGAGGCGCTCGCGTAGGCGTAGAGAAGCGCCCCGACTCCCCAGAGCCCCACCAGGGTCGGCTCGTACGCCGGCACCTGGAGGCTCTGCGCGGCCTGGAAGATCACCCCGCCGAAGGCGATCGCCGCGATTCCGCGAAACGCGCCGCGTAGGGGGCGGGAGAGAGCGAGCGTCTCCGCGGCGGCGGTGAACGCGAGCCAGACCACGACGATCCCCATGAACCGCACCAGTGGGGAGAGCTCGTCGAGGTTGGTCGCCACGAGCCACAGCAGCCCGACTCCCAGGAACGCACCACCGAGGTAGGAGATGACCCGCGTCAGCGAGCCGGTCCGAGAGGCTACGTACTGCCTCATGATGGTGCCGGCGGTCTGCTCGGTGAGGATGCCATCGTCCACCCAGCGGGCGACCTCGTCGTTCAGCCAGTCGAACCGCCTCGGCGCGATGGGCCGTGCTCCTGTGTCCATGTGACCATTGCAGCGGTTCGCGCGCGGGCGGCGCGTGAGCATACGTACTCAACTCTGGCGGGGTCTATTCGGCTGCGGGTAGGCCGCCCGCGGCGCTAGTGTTTGAGAGTTCGCGGGATGGCCCGCACCGGATGGGGGAATCAGATGGCGTCGTGGTTGCTGGTCATTGCCGGAGCTGTCGTGCTCGGGGCAGTGGTCACCGTCGTGGCGCTGGTCTGGGCCCTGTCCCGACGAGCCGAGCCGGGTGGCGTGATCGTCTCGAACACCGACGCCCAGCAACTGAATCGCTAAGGTTGACTGAAGTGGCAGACGAGATGGCGCGCAAGGACATCGAGGCAGGTCTGGAGACCCGCCATGAGCTGGGGGACGCGTTCGACGCCGAACTGGTATCCGGCTTCGCCGACCGTATCGAGAAGACCGTCCAGGAGCGGGTCGGCGCCACCGCCGCCGCCCGCACCCTCGCCGAGCGCAACGAGTCGCGTACGTCGGTCTTCCAGTTCGTCCTGGGCGCAGGTTCGGCCGTGGCAGGCATCCCGATCAGCATCACCCTCGGCGTCACCGACAACCTCGGCGCCCTGGTGATCTCCTGGGTCGGCCTCGTCGGCGTCAACGTCGCTCACGCGCTGCGTACGCGCAAGCGCTGAGGGGCGCTGGTGGTCCTCCAGCAAGGTGTGCAGACGAAGTAACACATCCCGTGCGGAGTTCCGCTGGGGATGTGCGCCTTGATCTGCATACCTTGACGAAGGAACACGACGTACGCCGGGCCACCTGCCGTCCACACTCCCGGTTCGATCGGGAGTTATCCACAGGGCGGGGGATTGGGCTTTCTCACCTCGAGCCGCGGCGTGAAGGTTGCGGCCATGGACGCACTTCAGTACTTCATCGAGCGAGATGGCTTCTTCACCACCCAGATGGCGCTGGAGGTGGGATACGCGAAGCGGGACATCACTCGCATGACGCGCTCGGGGGAGTGGCACCGCATCCGCCGCGGTGCGTACGCCCCGGGAGCCACTTGGCTCGAGTTCGACGAGGTCGCGCGACATCAGGTCAGATCTCGAGCGGTGATGCGGTCGCTGGGCGACGCCGTGGCGTTGAGTCACACGTCCGCCGTCGTCGCCCATGGCATCGACATCTGGAACCTGCCGCTGGACCGGGTGCATGTGACTCGCCTCGATGGCGGAGCCGGTCGGATCGAAGGTGACGTCGTCCACCACGAGGGTTTCAGCCTGGACCACGAGGTGGTGGCTGCCGACGGGATGAAGGCGGTGCTCCCCGAGCGATGCGTGCTCGAAGCGGCATCTCGCGTCGACACCGAGACCGCCTGGTGCCTGCTGGACGCCGGTCTGCGGAGCGGGACGTTCGATCGAGACGGCCTGAAGGCGGCGTACGAGGTCGTCGAGCACTGGCCGTTCATGCACCGAGTGGGAGGCCTTGTCCCCTTTGCCGATGGAAGGTCCGGTTCGATCGGAGAGTCTCGTGGAAAGCATCTGTTCCGCTCCTTCGGCCTCCCGCAGCCGCAGCTCCAGTACGAGGTGCGTCGAGCTGACGGCTCGATCGCCGGAGTGACCGACTGGGCCTGGCCCGAGTTCGGCCTGCTGGGCGAGTTCGACGGACGGGTCAAGTACGGCCGCCTGCTCAAGCCGGGCCAGGATCCCGGCGATGTCGTCTTCGAGGAGAAGAGGCGCGAGGACGAGCTGCGCGAGCTGACTGGCTTCTGGATGATCCGCCTGATCTGGAGCGACTTCGCCAACCCCGCTGTCACCGCTGCTCGCATACGACGCGCGCTTCGAAGAGCAAGCTGAGTCAGCGACAGAACCCGTCGCCCCACAGGTGCCCTCGTTCCTTCGTCAAGGTATGCAGACGAAGTCACACATCCCGTGCGGACCTCCGCTAGGGATGTGTTCCCTCACCTGCATACCTTGACGAAGGAACCGCCCGCCCGACCGAGAGATACCCCCACGGCCGCGAGAACGACGGTCCAGGGAGGTAGGACTGCTCCAGGCGGTCGAAGGTGAAGCCGGCGGCCTCGATGAGCCGCGGGATGTCGCGGTCGAGGTGGCAGCCGCCGAAGAGGCGCTGCTGGAGGCCGTCCAGGCGGTGCTGCCAGCGGGCGACGCCGGGTCGGGGGAGAGGCCGTGCTCGACGAAGCCGATGGTGCCGCCGGGACGCAGGACGCGGCGCATCTCGGACAGGGTGCCGGCGACGTCGGGGATGGTGCACAGCGAGAAGGTGACCAGCCCCGTGTCGACCGAAGAGTCGGCGAGCGGGAGCCGGGCGCCGTCGAGGCCGACGCGGCTCACCGGGACCGATGAGCCCGAACGGCGCGAGGCCGAGAGCTGCCAGGCGACGTCGGAGGGCTCGACGGCGACGATCTCGGTGACCTCGGATGGATAGAGGCCGATGTTGCCCCCGCTGCCGAAGCCGATCTCGACGACCTGGCCGCGGAGACCCTCACAGGCCTGCCGACGCAGCGGCGCGAGCTGCTCGATCCCGCAGGTGCGGTCCACGATGTGGGGCACCACCCGCGCTTCCCAGAGTCCCATGGGGGCTCACTCTTCCATCTCGCCGGTCCATTGGACACCGAGCAGCATCGAGTCCTCGCCCTCGACGAGCGTGGTGAAGCCGACGCGCCTGTAGAACCCGATCGCGCGGGTGTTGCCGGCGGCGACGCCGAGGTGCGCACCGCGTACGCCGGCGACGTGGAAGGCGCCGAGCATCATCCCGATCAGCTCCTTGCCGACGCCCTGGCCCTGGGCGCGGGGGAGCAGGTTGATGTGCAGGTGTGCCGGGAACTCGCTGAGGATCTCGCCCAGCATCCGCGGTGGGCGGTGGATCTGGGAGCGGAGCCGGGCGTTCCAGTCGTTCCGGTCGTGATCGGGCCCCGGATCGGGGTTGACGACGCGGAGCGCGGGCCACCAGTCCTCCTCGCACTCCTTCTCGAAGGCGCGGGTGAACGGGGTGCCGACGACGTAGCCCACCACGCCCTCGGAGTCGACCGCCACGAACCCGAGCCCGAGACGCAGCACGATGTAGGGAGCGGCGTAGACGTTCCCCAGCAATCGGGGGTCGTCGTAGAACTCGGTGGCGTCCTCACCCGAGGCCCCGGTGAGCAGGCAGATCGAGTAGAGGTCGTCGAGGTCGTCGGCAGTGGCCCGCCGGATCTCAGGAGTTCCCATGGCCCAACCTCACCATGACCGCTGCCACGCTCCCTTCACTAGGTCTCCTCCTGGTGCCGCCCAGCCGAACAACGTCGGGCAACCTCAGCGTGGCGTGTGGATGCTCACGTGCCTTCGTGCACATGGCCGGTAGCCTTGCAGGCATGAGCGAGCGTCAGCGAGCGACAGTCGGCCTCATGCCGCCACGTCCGTATTCTTGCGCTTGCGCTACGGAGGTGGCGGGATGAGCGTACGACGGGTGATGGGCACGGAGGTCGAATACGGAATTTCCGTGGCCGGACAGCCCCAGGCCAACCCGATGGTGGCGTCCTCGCAGGTCGTCAATGCGTACGCATCCTCGACTCTGACGGCGAGGAGAGCGCGCTGGGACTTCGAGGAGGAGTCGCCGCTGCGCGACGCGCGCGGCTTCGACATGTCGCGGCAGGTGGCCGATCCCAGCCAGCTCACCGACGAGGATCTCGGGCTCGCCAACGTCATCCTCACCAACGGCGCCCGGCTCTACGTCGACCACGCCCACCCGGAGTTCTCCTGCCCCGAGGTGACCAACCCGCTGGACGCGGTGCGCTGGGACAAGGCCGGCGAGCAGGTGATGCTCGACGCCTCCCGTGCGGCCGCGCGGCTGCCGGGCAACCCGCAGATCCACCTCTACAAGAACAACACCGACAACAAGGGTGTCTCCTACGGTGCGCACGAGAACTTCCTCATGCGCCGCTCGACCGCGTTCGCCGACATCGTCAAGCACCTGACCCCGTTCTTCGTCTCCCGGCAGGTCTTCGCCGGCGCCGGGCGGGTCGGGATCGGCCAGGAGCGCCCCAAGCACGGCTTCCAGATCTCCCAGCGCGCCGACTTCTTCGAGGTCGAGGTCGGGCTGGAGACCACGCTCAAGCGGCCGATCATCAACACCCGCGACGAGCCCCACGCCGACCCGGAGAAGTACCGCCGCCTCCACGTGATCCTGGGCGACGCCAACCTCGCCGAGATCTCGACGTACCTCAAGGTCGGGAGTACGTCGCTGGTGCTCGCCATGATCGAGGACGGCTACATCACCCGTGACCTCAGTGTCGACGGCCCGGTCTCGGCGCTGCGCGCGGTCTCTCACGACCCGTCGCTGAAGCAGCTGATCACGCTCAAGGACGGTCGCAGGCTGACCGGTGTCCAGCTGCAGATGGAGTATCTGGACCTGGCCAAGAAGTTCGTCGAGGAGCGCTACGGCTCCGACGCCGACTACCAGACCAAGGACGTCCTGGAGCGCTGGGAGTCGGTGCTCGACCGCCTCGAGCGCGACCCGATGGAGTGCGCCACCGAGCTCGACTGGGTGGCCAAGTACAAGCTCCTCCTCGGCTACCGGGACCGTGACGGCCTGGAATGGGACGACCCCAAGCTCCACCTGATCGACCTGCAGTACGCCGACATCCGCCCCGAGAAGGGCCTCTACCACCGTCTCGTCCGCGCCGGGCGGATCCAGCGCCTGATGACCGACGACCTGGTGGAGAAGGCGATGCACGAGCCGCCGAGCGACACCCGGGCCTACTTCCGCGGCCGCTGCCTGGAGAAGTACTCCGAGAACGTCGCCGCGGCGAGCTGGGACTCGGTCATCTTCGACCTGCCCGGGCGCGAGTCGCTGCAGCGGGTGCCGACCATCGACCCGCTGCGCGGCACGAAGAAGCACGTCGGTGGCCTGCTCGACTCCTCCGAGACCGCCGTCGACCTGTTCAACCGGCTGACCGGTTCCTGAGCGTCGATCGCGACTCGTGCCACATCTCGGCCCAACGTTCGACTTCTGCTTCCTCCCGTAGCGAAATCGGGCATTGTTTCCTCAGGTTTGTCGGTGCTAGTGGATAGGTTGAAGACATGGCACAGGAGCAGAAGCAGCCGAAGAAGTCCTCCGAGACGGAGGAGTCCGTCGAGACCGCGCCCGAGACCGATGTGAATGAGCGCAAGGAAGCGCTTGACTCCGACGTCGACGACATCCTGGACGAGATCGACGACGTCCTGGAGACCAACGCCGAGGACTTCGTGAAGTCCTTCATCCAGAAGGGCGGGCAGTAGTAGATGTCCGAATCCCGTATCCCGGCTGCCTACATGACGCCGGGCACCTCGTCCTTTGCCGATTTCCTGACGGCTCAGTCCCCGGAGCTGCTCCCGCGACGCGACGCGGCTGCGGGCAGTCTGAGCGACATCGCCCCGCACGGCACCACGATCGTCGCGGCCACCTTCCCCGGTGGCGTGATCATCGCCGGTGACCGGCGGGCGACGCAGGGCAACCTGATCGCCGAGCGCGACATGCGCAAGGTCTTCCCGTCCGACGAATACTCCGCGGTCGGCATCGCCGGCTCCGCGGGGCTCGCGGTCGAGCTGGTCAAGCTCTTCCAGACCGAGCTGGAGCACTACGAGAAGATCGAGGGCACCACGCTCTCGATCGAGGGCAAGGCCAGCCGGCTCTCCGCCCTGGTGCGGGGCAACCTCCCGATGGCCATGCAGGGCCTGGTGGTGGTGCCGCTCTTCGTCGGGTTCGACCCTGATTCCGGCAAGGGGAAGATCTATGGGTACGACCCGACCGGCGGCCGTTACGAGCAGACCGGATACTCCGGCGTCGGGTCCGGCTCGCTGTTCGCCAAGGGCGCCCTGAAGAAGCTCTACCGGCCCGACCTCGACGAGGCCACCCTGGTCGCGGTGCTGGTCCAGGCGCTCTACGACGCGGCCGACGACGACTCGGCCACCGGCGGCCCGGACCTGTCCCGCAAGCTCTTCCCGCTGGTCCACGTGATCACCGCCGACGGCGGGCGTACGCTGCCCGACGCCGAGGTCGCGGCGGTTGCCGAGACCGTCATCACCGGGAGGCTGCAGCGGCCCGACGGTCCCATCGCCGAGCTGGAGGGTGGCCGATGAGCACTCCGTTCTATGTCTCTCCCGAGCAGCTGATGCGCGACCGCGCGGACTTCGCGCGCAAGGGCATCTCCCGGGGTCGGGCGCTGGTCTCGCTGCAGTACGCCGACGGCATCGTGTTCGCCTCCGAGAACCCCTCGGCGGCCCTGCACAAGGTGAGCGAGATCTATGACCGGATCGCCTTCGCGGCGGTCGGGCGCTACAACGAGTTCGAGAACCTCCGCATCGCCGGGGTGCGGCTGGCCGACATGCGCGGCTACGCCTACGACCGGCGGGACGTCACCGGGCGTGGCCTGGCCAACGCCTATGCGCAGACCCTCGGCACGATCTTCTCCTCGGGTGGGGAGAAGCCCTACGAGGTCGAGCTGTTCGTCGGTGAGATCGGTGACTCCGCCGAGGACGACCAGCTCTACCGGCTCACCTACGACGGCCAGGTCGTCGACGAGCACGGCTTCGCCGCCATCGGTGGTGCCGCCGAGGCCGTGGGTGGCTACCTCAAGGAGCGCTACACCGAGGGTGCCTCGCTCGAGGACGCCATCAAGCTGGCGGTCGCCGCGCTCGGCCACACCGACACCGACGACCGCGAGATCGCCGCCAAGGACCTCGAGGTCGCGGTCCTCGACCGCAACCGCACCCAGCCGCGCAAGTTCCGCAGGATCCGGCCGGCGACGCTGCTCGAGATCCTCGGCTCCGCCGTCGCGACCCCAGAGGTCGAGCCGGCCAAGCCGGCCGCCGTCGAGCCGCCCGCCGACAAGCCGGCGGAGAAGCCGGCTGAGAAGCCGGTCAGCGACGCGCCGCTCGCCCCGCCCCCCGACGACGACGGCGAGCCGCCGATCGCCCCGCCGCTCGACTGAGCCCAGAAGCCGGGGAGTCTCAGGCGCACCCGGTGGGCCGGGGAAAACCCCGCGTAGCGTTGTGTGCGATCTACGCGAGACCGGCGGCGGCGACAGATAGGAAGAGCGGCGGGGAGGGGAAGAGT
>NZ_JBEPDH010000007.1:0-275853 GCF_040300245.1 Nocardioides sp. NPDC000445
AGCCGTTTCGCCTCTTCGGCTTCGGCGATCTCTGGGGCGATGACATCGAGGATCCGGCGCCCCAGGCGTCGCAGCTGGGTGGGGTCGAACCGGGTGGCGTAGGCGACCAGGGCCTGTTCGGCCTTGGTCTTGATCTCGGGGTCGAGGTCGGCGGGCAGGTCGTCGAGAGCGTTCACGATGACGTGGGCTTGGGCAGGGTTGCAGTTTCCGGCCCGCATGGCGGCCGCCACCAGCCCGTAGGTCCGGTCCAGTGCCTCGGCGAGCCGGAGGTCGGCGCGGAGGGTTTCGGGGCGTTGGTGGGTGTGGTGATGCAGCCACGCCGCCACATCCCGCGCCGCAGACTCGACGGCCACATCCTCAGCGGAGGCAAGCACCCGGAGTTCGAGCTCGGCCAGTTGGGCTTTCGCCCGGGCGATCTCGAGCAGGGTGGCGGCCTTCTGCTCGGTGGCCATGAACACCGGATTCGCCTCAGAGACACGGGCTAGCGAGGCGGTGACCGCGACCACGGCCCCCAGCACGGGGTGCTGGGGCTGTTGCAGCGTGGTCATCGAACCGGTCACCTCCCGACGTACGAACTCTCCACACCCGCTGGCACGGGTGTGTTCTGGTTCGCTGGTCTCGGAGGCCCGGAGTACGGGCTATTACTTACCCTCGCAGCTCAGCGTGCACGCCCCTGGTTCCCCTGGATTACCCCACCCCCGTTGTGTCTCGGGCGGCTGGGGCACGCCTCTTTCGAAGTGGTCGGCCTTCACGTTTACGCCTGCGCCGAGCCTACCACACAACACAAAACCAATGAACCCAATCAGGGACAGGTATCCCCAACAAAACCGAGACCGCTGCTGGAAGCCCGCAAGACAGGTAAATGGCACCCAACCCAGACACCCTGCTTCTAAATCTCCCAACCCAGACAACGTATTGGCCCCACCCACGCTGGAAGGCAAACCATTCAGCCCCCCAGAGCAGCCCTAGCCATCACAAGCCGGTCGGCGCAGCGTACGGGCATGGTCTGCCAGTAGTAGGGAAAGGTCATCACGGCGATGAAGAGCGCCCAGCCGCGACTGCGCAGCCAGGTGGCGTCGTCGAGGTCGAGGAGAGTGCGGAACTCGTCGCGGCCGGCGGCGTCGAGGAGCTCCCAGGCGCAGATCAGATCGACGGTGGGATCGCCGACGGAGAGGGCGCCGAAGTCGAGTACGGCAGTGAGGCGGCCGTCGCGGGCGAGGAGGTTCTCGGCGAGCAGGTCGCCGTGGAGCCAGTGCGTCCCGGCCTCCGCCGGGGGCAGGGCCATCACCTCGTCCCAGACCGACTCGACCGCGTCCAGGTCCAGGTCGAGCTCGGTGAGGTCACGACACTCCTTCAGGCGGAACCGGATGTCGGCGTCGAAGCCGGCGATCGGCTCACCGCGATACCAGCGCAAGCCGGCGTCGTCGAGCGCCGCCTGAGGCACCTCGGTCCGGCGGAGCCCGGCCACGACCGAGACCAGATCCGCGGCGGTGACGTCACTCGCACCAGGGGCAGGCTTCTCGCCGTCGAGCCAGCGCACCACGCTCCAGCGCTCCGGGTAGCCGAAGCCCGGCTCGCCGACCGTCACCACCTCGGGCGTGGCCACCGCGAGGTTGGTCGCGAAGCCGGGCAGCCAGCGCGCCTCCTGCGTGATCGCGGCGGATCCGCGGGGCTGGCGGGGGAGGCGTACGAGATGTTCCTCGCCCAGCCGGAAGAGCCGGTTGGTCGATCCGGTCGAGTCCAGGGGGCGGAGCGGAAGGTCCGCGTACGCAGCGAGGTCCCGCCTCAGCAGGGACCGCACCAGGTCCGCGTCGATCATCAGCTCGTCGTCGTGCATCGGGGCGTTCATCACGACCGAGCCAACCACGTCGGCACCCGGCGGCGCGCATGGTTTTCGCGCGCGTCAGACGAGGGTGATCGAGACGAGCGCGCGGTCGCCGACCTGGAGGTCCTCGCGGCGGCGTACGTCCTTCTTGATCGGCAACGCATAGCCTTCCTGGCCTGGGAAGACCGACGTCCTCCAGGTGGTCGTGCCGATCCGCGCCTCGACCCGCACCGACCCGAAGCCGCGCGGCGGGCCGGTCGCGATCGACGCCTCGCGGATCTCCTCGGTGACCTCGGGTGGCGCGGTCACGAAGATCCAGGCGTCGGTCTCGTCCTTCCACGGCCACAGGTCGGCCTCGAACTCCCAGGTCTCCATGTGCCCATTCTTCCCCCACAGCCCCATCCGGAAACCGCTACTCCGCCGGGACGACCGCGGATTAGGGTGCGGCCATGGCTGCCGACCCTCGCTCCCTCGCCCAGAGACTCTCCGACACCCGCGCCCGTCTGGAGAAGGACATCGACCTGTGGATCGCCTCCGCGCACGACGACCAGCCGTGGCTGGTGCCGATCTCGTTCGTGTGGTGGGAGGGCGAGATCTGGATCGCGAGCATGGGCGGTGCGCGCACCCAGCGCAACCTGTCCGCGTCCCCGGTCGTACGCCTGGCGCTCGGCGAGCTGCGCGACGTCGTGATCATCGACGGTCGCGCGGAGGTCGAGCCGATGGAGCGTACGCCGAAGCGGGTCCTGGAGATCTACGCCGAGAAGCAGGGCGGCGACCCGAGCAGGTGGGCGGACAGCCTGATCCGCGTCCGGCCGACGAAGGTCCAGGCGTGGCGAGAGGAGAACGAGCTCGAGGGACGCCACCTGATGCGGAACGGCCGTTGGCTGGACGAGGGTGGGTCCGATGGAAGCTGAGATCCCGCTGACTGAGGACACTTTCCGGGCGCTCGCCCGATCGTCGCCGTGGCGCTTCTCCGCGCTGCACTTCACCTGGCGGACGCGGGACGACGGCGACGTCGAGTGCTGGTTGCGGAGACCTGGCTGGCTCCGAGTGCGCGACGCCAGCGGGGATCGCGTGGAGAGGGGCGAGGCTCCGGTGTTCGATCCGGAGCCGGTCCTGCGCGCCGACGGTCTCGTGGAGAGCCGGTCGCGGGCCTACACCCACGACATCGACGACCCGATGTGGAACAACTACCTCTTCGTGTCGATGCTCGATCCCGAGGAGCTCTCCGCCGACGTCGTGCTGAGCGACCTGCGCTCGGCGGAGCGAGCAGGCCGGCAGACCTGGTGGGCGAGGGCGGTGCCCGGGGACGAGTACGAGCCGCGGTGCGGGTGCTGTCCGCTGCTGTGGTCCTGGGTCTCCGACCGCGACGAGTACGGCGACGGCGACCCGGGCTGGGAACCGTCCCCAGGGACGGTCTACCCCGAGGCGTACGACATCGCGCTTGACGTGGCGACCGGGGTCGTCGTGCAGCTGACCCCGGTCGGAGGCTCACGGCCCGATCTCGGCTTCGAGACCACGATCCATGAAGCAGAACTGTCGGTGGTCTCTGTTTAAGTGGTGGTGAGGACGACATCCGATCCAGACGGAGGAGATGTCATGACCATCAGCACGACCATCGATGAGGAGATCGAGCGGCTCGAGGAGGGGCTCGGCGAGCGGCCCGCCTGTGAGTGCAAGTGCGGCAGCCCGGACAGCGACGCGGAGCCTTGTGGCGAGGTGGCGGCGTACGCGGTGACCGTGCTCTGTCCCGACGACCGCTGCACCCACACCTATCTGTTGTGCCGGGAGTGCCGGGATCAATGGGTGCAGAACTGTCCACCACCTCACCAGCTGCGCGTTGTTGCGCTCGGGTGAGGCTCATGCCACCGGCACCACCCACACGTCGGCGACCGACGGGTCGTAGTCGGCGCCGGTGTCCCGGAACCGGAGCCGCACCGAGCCGTCCGCGGTCAGCGCCGAGGGCTCCACCAGGAACTGGTGAATCATCGTGCCCTGCCCGCCGCTGGTGCGGGTCAGGTCGACGCTGTGCGCGACCTGACCGTCGAGCTCGACGTCGTAGGTCTTGCGTCGTGCGCCGTCGAACGTCTCGACGATGCGGACCACGAACGATCCATCCGTCGGCACCGCGGCGTCGAACTCGAACCAGCCGCCCGGGTAGGAGGAGTGCGTGTAGCGGCGGGTCAGCCCGGCCTCCTGATTGGTCCCCGACCGCTCGGAGGCGGTCAGTCCATGCGCTGTCTCCGAGGTCGCCTCGCCGAGGTCGACATGATCGGTCGACGACGACGGTGGCGTCGCGAGTCCGACGGTCACG
Organism: Nocardioides sp. NPDC000445; assembly: GCF_040300245.1. NCBI lineage: Bacteria > Bacillati > Actinomycetota > Actinomycetes > Propionibacteriales > Nocardioidaceae > Nocardioides > Nocardioides sp. NPDC000445. The sequence continues at coordinate 4,140 of NZ_JBEPDH010000007.1, forward strand.
GTGGCCGCCGCCTGCTCCGCCGGCGTCGCTCCGGTCGCCACGGTCAGGGAGACCGGGCCGGCCACGACCGTCCGCGGCACGACGACCTCGACGTCGACATCGGCGTCCTGACCGGCCGGGATCTCGTAGCCCACCGGCTCCGCCGACCAGCCGGCCGGGCCGGTCAGTGACAGCTCGCCGCGCTGGGTGACGTCGCTGCGGTTGTGCAGTGTGGCGGTGACGGTCGCGGTCTGTCCGCCGTCGACCGACGCCGGGGCGCTCGATGTCGCGGTGATCTGCACGCCGGGTCCGACCATCAGGGTGCCTCCCACCGGGAGCCTGGCGGTGCCACCCGAGCGGCTATAGGACAGCTCACCGCTCAGCTGCGCGGGACCCACGGCCGCATCCTCCGGCACCGTGACCTCATAGGCGTGCTCGACCTGCCCGCCGGCGGGCACGGTGCCGGCGGGCGCGCCGACTGCCTCGGCGGTCCATCCGTCCGGCACCTCGAGCGACGAGGTCACCTCCTGCAGCGGCTGCTTGCCCGAGTTGTCGACTCGCACCGAGACCTCGACGACATCGCCGGGGAGGACCTCCTCGTCGGGCACCTGCAGGACGGCGACGGCTCCGACCAGCCGGGCTGAAGCGCGCGAGAGACTCTTCTCGATCGCCGTGAGCCGATCACGCAGACCTGCCGCGGTCGCCTCGGTGAGCGTGCCGTTCTCGGCGTACATCTGGACGGCGCGGTCGAGGTAAGCGGCCGCTGCGAGGGAATGGTGGACCGCCTCGGCGATCCGCTCCTCCTCGGCGTCACCAGCGGCGAGCTTCCACGCCTCGTCGATCTGGCCGCGCAGCAACGCGGTCCGCTTCGCGAGGTCGCGCTTGGCGGCACTGCCCGCGGGGCCGGCGAGATCGAGGGAGGAGACCTTCGCAGCCGTCGCGGCGGCCTCCGCCCGAGCGGCGCCGAGGTCCCCGAGGGCGGGAGCGACCGCGAAGCTGTAGTCGCCGGATCCGACCTCGAGGACGACCACGTCCTCGTCCTCACGCACGAACTCGACGTCGGCCGAGTCCTCGATCGGCGAGCCGCCCTCGGTGACCGCCCACCGGTTGGCGGCGGGGATCCGCACCTCGGCGGTCGTGTTGGCCGGAACGGTCACGTCGAGGGTCATCGGCCCGTCGTGGGTGGCCCAGGCGCTGCGTACGGTGCCGTACGGGGTCTGCAGGCTGTAGTCGACGTCGTCGACACCGTCTCCGGGCTCGGGGGCGATCGTGATCTTGCGATAGCCGGGCTCGGCGGCCGAGACGCCGGCCATGGTGCGATACATCCACTCGCCGACGGCGCCGTAGGCGTAGTGGTTGAAGGAGTTCATCCCCACGTCGTTGAACGTGCCGTCCGGGTTGATCGAGTTCCAGCGCTCCCAGATCGTGGTGGCGCCCTTGCCGATCTCATAACCCCACGAGGGGTAGTCCTCGTGCTGCAGCAGCCGGTAGGCGATGTCGGTGCGTCCGGCCTTCGTCAGCGCGGGCAGCAGCCCGTCGACGCCGAGGAACCCGGTCGAGAGGTGGTAGTCACGCCGCTCGAGCGTCTGCACGAACTGCTCGTAGACCGCCTTGCGCCGGTCCGCGGGCTCGAGGTCGTTGGTCAGGGTGAGGATGTACGCCGTCTGGCTGTCGCCCTTGACGGACCCGTCGGCGGCGATGAAAGCCTGCTGGTACGCAGCCCGGATGGCCTCGTAGCGCGCCTGGTAGGCAGCGGCGTCGGCGTCCTTGCCGATCGCCTTCGCCATCTGTGCGAACTCCCGGGTGCTCTTCGCGACGAAGGCGGTGTCCAGGACGTCCGCGGGGGTCGGGTCGTCGAGGTTGAGCCAGTCCAGGTAGCCGCCGGCGGACCGGATGTGCCCGGTCGAGTCGGCGTCGAGGAAGTCGACGTAGCGCTTCATCATGTCGTAGTTCTCGGCGATGACGCCGGTGTCGCCGTAGGCCTGCCACAGCGTCCAGGGCACGTGTACGCCCGCGTCCATCCAGCCGGCCGACTCGTAGCCGCCGTCGAAGCGGCCCGGGACGACCGGGGCCACGCCAGGGAGCGATCCGTTGGGTCGCTGGGTGTCGCGCAGGTCCTGCAGCCACTTGGTCAGGAACGACTCGGAGTCCATGTTGTAGACCGCCGTCCGGGCGAACACGTTGATGTCGCCGGTCCAGCCCATCCGCTCGTCGCGAGCCGGGGTGTCGGTCGGGATGGAGAGGAAGTTGCCGCGCATTCCCCACACGATGTTGCTCTGCAGCTGGTCGACCAGGTCCGAGCTGGTGTCCAGCGTGCTGGCCAGGTCGCCGTCGGTTCCGACCACGACGCCCACGATGTCGGAGGCATCCGGCGCCTCGTCCAGCCCGGAGATCTCGACGTAGCGGAAGCCGTGGAAGGTGAAGGACGGCTCGTACGTCTCGGGCTCGTCGGACCCGAAGGTGTAGGTGTCCTTGGCCTTCGCGCTGCGGAGGTTGGCGGTGTAGAGGGTGCCGTCCGGGTTGAGCACCTCGCCGTGGCGGATCGTGACCGTCCGGCCCTTCTCGCCCTGCAGGGTGAGGCGGACGTGGCCGACCATGTTCTGGCCGAGGTCGTAGAGGTAGACGCCCTCGGTCGGGGAGTCGATCCGCTTCGCGGTCTCGAGCTCCTCGGTGACGCGTACGTCGACGGCCGTCTGCGGCTCGAGCACGTCGGTCGGCTCGTCCCTGACGGCGACGGCGGCCCAGTCCTGGTCGTCATATCCGGCCCGGTCCCAGCCTTCCACCTCCGCTGCGCGGCGGGCGTCGTACCACTCGCCGTCGAGGAGGTCGGCCTCGCGAGTCGGTCCGCCGGTGGTGCGCCAGGTGTCGTCGGTGCGTACGACCTCGCTGGTGCCGTCGGAGTAGTCGACGACGAGCTCTGCGATCACGGAGTTCTCGGTGCCGTAGACGTCGGTGCCGAACATCGCGACCTTGCCGGAGTACCAGCCGGGCGCGACCTCGGCCCCGAAGACGTTCGATCCTGAGCGCACCAGCTCGGTCACGTCGTAGGTCTGGTAGTCGATGCGCTTGTCGTACGCCGTCCAGCCCGGGGCCAGCTCGGCGTCGCCGACCCGCTTGCCGTTGAGGCGCAGCTCATAGACACCTCGCGCCGAGGCGTAGACGCGGGCGCGGGTGATGCTCTTCTCGCCCAGGTCGACCTCCTTGCGCAGCAGCGGCACCGCGTCGTCTCCGCGCAGCCACGCCTCGCCGCCGGCGTTGTCGACCCGGAGCCCGTCGGCGGTGACGGTGCCGGCGGTGAAGGTGCGGTCGCCGGCCGGGAAGTCGGTGTCCACGAGGGTGGTGCGACCGGCGCTGGTGACGGTCACGTCGTGGACCAGCCCGTGCTCGGCGCCGTTGGTGCGGAAGCCCATCACCCCAGGTCCCGCGAAGGTGGCGTCGGTGCGCTGGTCGAGCTGCTGGCCGTCGATCGTGGTCGTGATCGTGTCGCCCGCGACGGTGATCGCGTAGTCGTGCTCGGCGGCGAAGTCGAAGCCGCTCGGGACCGGCTTCGCGGGCAGCACGGAGTAGCCGCCGTTGCGCTTCACGTGCGGACGAAGCGCGTCGTCGGACTCGCTGAATTGCCACATGTAGGCGTTCTCGGTGTTCTCGCCACGGAAGTAGACGCCCAGGGCTCCGCCGATGTCGGAGGCGGTGAACTCGATCGTGTAGTCGGTCCACTCCGCGCCCAGCTCAGGAGTCTTTGCGCCGATCCAGTCGGCGGTCCACGCCTCCTTGCCGAGGCCGGTGGCGAACGTCGCCGGCTTGCTCCACGCGGAGGCGACGCCGTCGTCGTCCCAGACCCGCACCGACCACACGTAGTCGGTGCGAGGCTTCAGTGCGGGCCCGGCGTACCGGACGTCGACGGACTGCCCGGACCTCACCTTCCGGCTGTCCCACACATCGGGGGAGCTGAGCCGTCGCTCCGAGGACGCGACCCGGATCTGGTACGCCGTCTGGGTCACGCCGCGGCGGTCGGAGTCGAGCTGCCACCCGAGCGTGGGGGCGGTCGTCGCGATGCCGAGAGGGTCCGCCAGCGCATTCGTACGCAGCTCGCCGACGACGGGGACGGAGCCCACGTCTTCGGTCGCTGGAACGGCGCTGGCGGCGAGTGGGGGCAGTGCGGGGGAGAGGACGACGGCGAAGGCGGCCGTGACCAGCCCGGCGATGTGTCGGCGCACGCGGACTCCTGGGGTCGAGGAATTGAAACGCTTCACCGAGTATGGCGTGCGTCACATTCCGTGTGCAGCGACTTGGCCGCATCCGGCCACAGGCAACGATTCAGTCGGTCAGGACGTGAGGTCGTCGAGGGAGTCGGCGTCGACGATCCGGTAGGCATAGCCTTGCTCGGCCAGGAAGCGCTGGCGGTTCTGGGCGAAGTCGGCGTCGACGGTGTCGCGGGAGACGATCGTGTAGAAGTGCGCGGTCTTGTTGCCGTCGCCGGGGCGCAGCAGCCGGCCGAGCCGTTGCGCCTCCTCCTGGCGCGAGCCGTAGGCCCCGGAGACCTGGATCGCGACCTCGGCCGAGGGCAGGTCGATGGAGAAGTTGGCGACCTTGGAGACGACCAGCAGGTCGATCTCGCCGGAGCGGAAGGCGTCGAAGAGCCGCTGGCGCTCCTTGACCGACGTCTTGCCCTCGATCACCGGGGCGTCGAGCGAGGCGGCGATCTCGTCGAGCTGCTCGAGGTACTGCCCGATCACGAGCGTCGGCTTGCCGGCGTGGGAGGCGACGATCTCTTTGACCACGTCGATCTTGTGGTGGGTGCACGAGGCGATCCGGTAGCGCTCGTCGGGCTCGGCGGTGGCGTAGACGAGTCGTTCGCCGGCAGGCAGCGTCACCCGCACCTCGACGCAGTCGGCCGGCGCGATCCAGCCCTGCGCCTCAATGTCCTTCCAGGGAGCGTCGTAGCGCTTGGGGCCGATCAGGGAGAACACGTCACCCTCGCGCCCGTCCTCGCGCACCAGCGTCGCGGTCAGGCCGAGCCGGCGGCGGGCCTGCAGATCGGCGGTCATCCGGAAGATCGGGGCGGGAAGAAGGTGGACCTCGTCGTAGACGACCAGCCCCCAGTCGCGGGCGTCGAGCAGCTCCAGATGGGGATAGGCACCCTTCCGGCGCATGGTCAGCACCTGGTAGGTGGCGATCGTGACCGGCCGGATCTCCTTGACCGACCCCGAATACTCGCCGATCTCGTCCGGGGTCAGCGACGTACGGCGTACGAGCTCGTCCTTCCACTGCCGCGCGGAGACGGTGTTGGTGACGAGGATCAGCGTGGTCGCCTGGGCGTGCGCCATGGCGGCCGCGCCGACCAGCGTCTTGCCGGCGCCGCACGGGAGCACGACGACTCCGGAGCCGCCGTGCCAGAACGACTCGGCCGCCTCCGACTGGTAGGGGCGCAGCGTCCAGTCGGTGGTGTCCAGCGCGATCGAGTGCGCCTCGCCGTCGACGTAGCCCGCGTAGTCCTCGGCCGGCCAGCCGAGCTTGAGCAGGGCCTGCTTGAGGTTGCCGCGCTCGGAGGGGTGGACGACGACGGTGTCCTCGTCGAGCCGTTCGCCCAGCATCCCGGCGACCTTCCTCGCCCGGATGACCTCCTCCAGCACCGTCCGGTCGGAGGAGACCAGCACCAGTCCGTTCACCGGGTTCTTCTCCAGCCGGAGCCGGCCGTAGCGGGCCATCGTCTCGGCGACATCGACCAGCAGGGAGTGCGGTACGGGATAACGGGAGAACTCGAGCAGCGTGTCCACCACCTGCTCGGCGTCGTGCCCGGCCGCGCGTGCGTTCCACAGCCCCAACGGAGTCAGCCGGTAGGTGTGGATGTGCTCCGGTGACCGCTCCAGCTCGGCGAACGGCGCGATCGCCTTGCGGCACTCACCTGCCCGGGCATGGTCGACCTCGAGCAGCAGCGTCTTGTCCGACTGGACGATCAGGGGGCCGTCGTTCACCGGACCAGCCTACGGCGACGTCGGGCGCACGCTCCTGATCCGGGACAGCGCGAAGGAACGTACGTCGTCCTCGACCCGGGCCGCGAGAGAGCCGCCGTCGATCCCCAACGGCTCGACGCGCGCCTCGCCGCCGACGCCGCGGCCGTCGACGTAGGAGATCACGACCTGTTCCCCAGCATCGATGGCCTCGTGGAGGATCGCCATGGTGGAGGCCGGCTCGGCCGGAGCCGGGCGAGAGGCGGCGGTCTCGTCGCCCGCCTTGATCCTGGCCGCCACCGCGGTCGCCCGCGCGGCGAGGTGGGCCTCCTGAGCGCCGGCCGGCCGCGCGCCGTTGCGGGCCTTGGCGCGCTTGGCGTCGGGGCGTGCGACGTGGATGGATCCGTCGGGTGCCTCGACGACCGGCGCCAGGCCCAGCTCGCGCAGCCGGGGGAGGAGCGAGTCGAGCGCGACGGTGCTGACGACCACCGTCGGCGCCAGTCGCCGCAGTCCCAGGGACTCGGCGGCCGGGTGGGCCAGCAGCTCGGCCAGCGCCGCCTCGTCGTCGCTGCGCAGGTACGCGGCCGCGAACCCGACCCGGACCGTCCCGAACGTACGCGCCGTGTCGTCCACCAGGTAGGTCAGCGCCTGCGGGACGGGGGTGCGGGAGGCGGCGGTGAGGAACGCGTGGATCTCGGTGGCGGTCCAGCCGCGGTCCATGGCCCGCCGCACCGACTCCTTGGTGAACCGGTAGACCGTCGCCCCGCCGTGCGACTCCACGGTGGCCACCACGGCCAGGGTGCGCGCCAGCGCGGGCTCCAGGGGCCCCGGCGCGACCGCGGTCAGATCGCCCTGGAGCAGCACATGGTCGACCGGCTCCGGCAGCAGCCCGGCCAGGGTCGGGACCGGATCCTCGCCCGCCACCAGCTGCCGACCGTACGCAGCCAGCCCCCCGAACGCGGCGAGCCCGAGCGCCTCCGCCTCGGTGAGCGTCCAGTCCACCAGGGCCTCGCGGGACTCGGTGCGGGTGCGCGGCCGGCGCGGCCGCTCCCAGGCGAGGCGGGTGACGACCGCGGCGGGGCCGGTGCCGGCGGCGAGGACCTCGCCGTCCGGCAGGGCGGCGAGCAGGCCGAGGGTCTGCCGCCGCGTCGCCACGGCCGAGGCTCCGGCCAGATCGGGGGCCAGCGCGTTCCAGGTCTTCCCGGCGGGGTCGCGCTGGCCGACGAGCCCGGGGAGGCGCGGCGAGGCCAGCCAGGCGCCGGCGACGTGCGACCAGCGGGCCGCCAGGGGCTGCTGGAGCCACTGGTCGAAGAGCTCGGTCGGCATCCAGGCCGGATCGCCCTCCTCGTCGGCGCCCAGCGCGAGCAGCCCCGCGGCCCAGGCGACCTCGATCAGCAACGCCGCTGTGGGCTCGGTGACATGGAGCCGCTCGGCTGTCGTCCTCAGGTCCCGGACCGTCAGGCCCGCCCCGCCGCGCAGCGACCGGGGCGGCGTGACGCTCCAGCCGTCGAGGAGCAGCTCGAGGTTGCGTACGAGCTCGAAGGCGGCGCCCGCGGCCGCCCGGTCGACCAGCGTGGATGCACGCGAGGAGGTCGGCAGGGGTGGTGGGACGTCCACAGGGGCGATCGTCGTCCGCCCACCTCGCAGCGCGAGCCCGACCTCACCGGGCAGGGTCAGCATTCCGTCTCCCGAGGAGACCAGCAGCCCGTGGGCGATGAGCTCCTCGGCCGGTCCGGCCGCCTCGGCCACGGATACGCCCGGGCGCGCGCGTGAGGAGGAGGCCTGCCCGCCGCCGGCGTCGACGGCCTCCAGCATCGCGCGCGCCTCGGCGGACACAGCCGGCAGGCTGCGTACGCCTTCTTCCTGGTCAGCGGCGAACGGCTGCAGCCCGGATGTGCCGGGCGAGCCCCGCAGCAGGGCCGCGACACCGGTCACCGCGCGCAGGCCGTCGAGGGAGTGCCACACCAGGCAGGTGTCCTCCAGATGAGAAAGTGCTCGTGTCGCGGCGTCCACTTCGGCGTTCACCATGGAAGATAAGTGGGCTTTGGTGGTTTGATTCGCGAGGGCAACGGCATCAAGCACGATCAGCTCGAGATGGTTAAGGTCATCCATCGCGTAGTGCAAGGATGTGCGAGTGGCTGCTCGGGCGGCGAGTTGGCCGGAGTCATGAGGGGACGGCGTGGCGAGATCAGGACGAGCAAGAAGCAGGCGTGAGATGCGCTCTGTGGGCCAAGAGCGCAACTGGTCTGCGAGTGAGCGGAAGCCTGTGTCCATCGGCATCACGCTATCCCGGCAGGCCTAGGGGGCGAGATGTCCAGGAAAGTAGTGATCGCGCACGGGGCCGCGACAGATGTCGGCCAGGTGCGGAAGGTCAACGAGGACTCCCATGTGGCCGAGCCACCGGTCTTCGTCGTCGCGGACGGTATGGGCGGCCACGACGGTGGTGACATCGCCAGCGAGATGGTGATCCAGGAGTTCGCCAAGCTCGGCGGCACCCATTACGCGTCCGAGTCCGGCAGCCAGGCGATGGTCGAGGCCCTCCAGGCGGCACAGGACCGGATCGTGGCCTTCGCGCTCGAGCAGCGCTCGCGCGGGGCCTCGGACTACCAGTCCGGCACCACCTGCGCCGCGGCTCTGATCGCCGACGGCGGAAGCAGCCCGTTGTGGATCCTGCTCAACGTCGGCGACTCGCGGATCTACCGATATTTCGACGGCACGCTGAGCCAGCTCAGCCGCGACCACAGCCTGGTCCAGGAGCTGGTCGACTCGGGGCAGATCACGCGTGAGCAGGCCGAGCACCACCCGGAGCGCAACGTGGTGACCAGGGCGCTGGGCGGGATGGCCCCGGCGGTCCCGGACATCTTCCAGGTGACCCTGCCCGTGGGGGCCCGGCTGATGCTGTGCTCCGACGGCGTGAGCGGGATGATCTCGGATACCGAGATCGCCGACATCCTCGCGGCGGAGGACACCGACGCCCGCGACACGGCCGAGAAGCTCGTCGCCGCCGCGGTCGAGGCGGGTGGCCGGGACAACGCCACCGCGATCGTGGTCGATGTGATGGGATTGACCGAGGAGAACCCGTATGACTCGGAGCAACAAAGGGTGAGTATGGAGCAGAAGCTAGGAGTGCTGCCATGAGTGAGCAAGGAACCATCGCAAGCACGTCCTACATGCCGGGCACATGGTTCGGCATCATCGGTGAGAGCGCCACGGTGCTGCTCCCGCCCTCGGAGAAGAGCCGTGCGGGCGCGCTGTGGGCGCTCGTGGACGACGGTGCCGGGTTCGACGAGGTGCTCGACGCGCTCGTCGCGACCGGGCTGAGCTCGTTGCCGGGCTTCGTCCTCATCTCCGGGGACGTGACGCCTGACGGCGGCAGCGTACGCACGGTCGTGCGCGGCCCGTCCGTGGTCTCGTTCGAGGCCGGCGAGGGCACCGTCGAGGTCGACGGCTCGTCGTCGAAGACGTGGGTCGAGCGCACTCTCGAGGGTGTCACCAGGATGTCCGTCTCGCTCGGCGAGGAGGGCGCGACCGGTGAGCCGATGACGGCGCTCGGTGGTCTGCTGCGGGTCTCGGGTCTCGAGGTTCCGCCGCCGGTCCCGGAGTCCGCCCAGGACGACTCGCCGGAGAGCCGCGCCGGTTTCGTCGCTGCCCCGGTGGCCGTCGAGGAGGGTCCGGACGAGGGCGTCGACGAGCCGGCCCCGGGTGACCCGCTCACCGATCCTCTTCCCGAGGACAGCTACGCCGACTCCGCCGACGACCTGGACTCCGCCGAGGAGCAGGGTCTCGACGAGGACGAGCCGGTCGCGGCCCCGCCCTCCCTCTCGGTCGTTCCGCCGATCCCGGTCTCGGGTGACCTCCCCGGTCTCGGGGCGGACGCCGAGTCGGACTCCGGCGCGGAGGCAGACCTCGGCCCGGACTCCGACTTCGACGAGGACGCTGAGGCGGACGAGCCGATCTCGGTCAACCGTGGCGACGAGTCCGGCGAGGCGTCGGCACCGCGCCACGACGACCTGACCGAGCCGACCGAGGCGTTCGAGATGCCGGCCGCCTCCCAGGACGCCGACGACCAGGATTTCCCGGAGCCCGCTTCCGGCGGCTACGAGGACGACTACGCCAGCGACGAGCACGCTGCTGCCGTGGCGTCCTCCTTCGGCCCCTCCGCGGTCTCCCCGGAGCCCGTGTCCGACATGGACGTCGCTCCCGACGCCGAGACCGAGGTCCTTCCGGCCGTCGACGAGGAGGCCTACGACGGGCCCGAGTCCTACGACGAGCCTGAGTCCGCCCCGGCGCCCGGCTTCGGCCCGCCGTCGATGCCGCCTCCGCCTCCGCTGACGACGCCTCCGCCGCCTCCGGTGGACGCGCCGCCTGCTCCCTACGAGGAGTCGCGGGCCGAGGGCATGATCGACGCTGCGCCGAGCGAGGCCCCGATCGAGGCACCGTCCTTCGACAGCGCTCCTGCCGACGCGCCGGTGACCGAGATCCCTCCGGCACCCCCGGCCCCTCCGGCGTTCCCGGCCCCGCCCGCGCCGCCGGCTCCGCCCGTGGCGCCGATCCCCGAGACCCACGACGAGCCGGTCTGGGAGGAGCCCAACCCCGATGAGGACGACCACGACGGTCTGACCCGCATCGGCGTCGGCGAGGACCTCAACGCCGGTCTCGCCGGCATCCCCGGCCAGCCCGAGGCCCCGAAGGTGACCGCCTACCCGGTCGCCCGCCTGGAGTTCTCCAGCGGCGACCGCGTCGAGGTCGACCGGGTCGTCCTGGTCGGCCGCGCCCCCGAGGCGAGCCGGTTCACGCCCACCGAGCAGCCGATGCTGGTGACCGTGCCCAGCCCGCACCAGGAGATCTCCTCGACCCACTGCGAGATCCGTCCCGGTGCCGGTGTCGACCACGGCGCAGCGGTGGTCACCGACCTCGGCTCGACCAACGGCACCGTGCTGGTCCAGCCGGGTCTCGGCCCGGAGGACCTGCGTCCCGGCGTACCCGTCCAGCTCATGCCGGGTGCCGTCATCGACCTCGGTGACAGTCTGACGATCCGGGTGACCAACCCATGATCAAGCGGCTCTCGCTCATGTCGCCGGCCTCTGTGGAGGCGGCGGCATGAGCGTGGCCGGTCTGCCGGCTCCAACCGTCGAGGCTGCGATCGCCGAGCCGGACCGTCGGTTCTACGCCTTCGCCATCGACCGGGTGATCGCGTGGGCGATCTTCGCCGCGGCCGGGTTCGCCGCCTGGCTGATCTTCTTCCGCAACGACAGCCTGCTTCCCGGCGTCGGCCTGATCGCCGGCGTGGTCCTGGGAGTCTGGCTGGTCGGCACCGTACTCACCGGCTCCGGGGGCAAGACACCCGGGAAGATGGCCCTCGGGCTCCGCGTGGTCAGCGATGACTCCGGAGCCGCGGGCCGTCCCATCGGCGTAGGCAAGGCGTTCGTACGCCAGGCCCTGCTCGGTCTCTGCACGATCCCGACGCTCGGCATCGGCACCGCCACCTTCGCCTGGGTCGCCGCGATGGACGACCGCGGCCGTCGTCAGGGGTGGCACGACCGCCGTGCAGGCTCGGTCGTGGTCGACGTACGGCCTCCGGCGATCGTCGAGGCCGAGGAGGAGGCGCCCGCGCCGCGTCGCATCGTCAACCTGACCACCATGCGCCTGAAGCAGGCCGAGGCGACCCCGGAGCGGGCCGAGCGACCGCAGACCCCCGCCGCGCCGACCCAGAGCCCCGCGGCTCAGGCTCCTGCCGCTCAGGCCGCGGCCGAGGCCCAAGCGGCGCAGACCATCGTCCCGGGAATGATCTCCCGTCAGGCACCCCCGGCTCCGATGCCGCCAGCTCCCGCCCCGCCGACTCCGGCCCCGCCGGCCCCGCCGTCGGCGCAGCCTGCCCCTCCGCCGCCTCCCGTGCCTGCCCCGCAGCCCGCGGCGACGGCTCGCTGGCGGGTCACGTTCGACACCGGCCAGAGCTTCGTGGTCGAGGGTCTCGCCATCGTCGGACGCGGCCCCGAGCCGCGTCCGGGCGAGGAGGTCGCCCACCGGGTGGCCCTCTCCTCGAGCGACATGTCCCTGTCCAAGACCCACGCCCAGTTCCAGATCGCGGCCGACGGCACCCTCGTGGTCATGGACCGTGGCTCCACCAACGGCACCACCCTGATCCGCCAGGGCGCCGCACGAGCCCTCGGCGCCCGCCGCCCCGCGGCTCTCATCGACGGCGACAAGGTCAAGTTCGGCGATCGCACCATGGATGTGGTTCGCGAGGCCTGACCGCCGAAAGGTCACCCGCGCCGGCCGAGACGTCACACAGTTGACGTCTCGGCCGACGCGCGTGGCGCCTCGGCGAGGTCATTCGACGGAGTCGAAGGTCTCCGGGCGATGCTCGACGCCGAAGCGGTCGGTGGGCCAGAAGACGACGGCGACGCGGCCGACGACGTCGGAGACGGGTACGAACGCGTTCGAGCAGGCCTCGTCGCCCGACTCCTGGCGTTCGGGGCTGCACAGATGGAAGGACGAGTCGGCGGAGTTGGCACGGTTGTCGCCCATCACGAAGATCCGGCCCTCGGGGACGACGGCCTTCCAGCCCCGGCAGCCGCCCTTGACGTACGACCCGTTGTCCTGCGCCATGGGGCCGTCGCAGGTGTCGGCGGGAGCGATGAAGGACGACGCGTCCACGGGCGTGCCGTTGACGACGATCCGACCCGACTCGCAGCACTCCACGGTGTCGCCCGCGACCCCGATGACCCGCTTCACCAGGTGGTCACCGGTCGGGTAGAGCCCGATCTTGGCGAGCACGGCCCTGAAGCCGGTCGGGGCAGGTGCGATCTGGTTGGCGGAGAGCCAGCCGCCGGGATCGGTGAAGACGACGACGTCGCCGCGCTCGGGCGTGCCGCCCATCCAGTAGGACGGCTTCTCGACCAGTACGCGGTCGTTGACTTCCAGGCCGGGCTGCATCGACTCGGAGGGGATGTAGAACGCCTGGGCGAGGAACGTCTTGATGACGACGGCGAGCAGGATCGCCGTCACTGCGATGACCAGGATCTCGATGAGCGACCCCAGAACTCCCCTCTGCCGTCGGCCTGACCCCACCGACGCCTCCCGCTCTGCCCCCATGCTGAGACCCTATCCAGACGATGGGTCCGGCCCGGGCGCTATCCAGAATTCACGGGCGCGCGACGCCGCTCCTGCCCTAGGGTTCCTCACTCATCCGGACCCGAGGGGCGTCATGACCAACACACTGGAATCCCCGACCCATGAGCGTGCCGAGAAGGGCCCGTGGGCGATCTGGACCGTCCTGGCCCTGGCCGTGATCGTCGCCATCGTGGCAGGAGTCCTCGGCTATCTGGGCGTCTCGAGGGCGACCAGTCAGGCGGGACCCAGTGCGCGGACCGTGACGCTCGCCGAGGCCCTCCCGGAGACGTTCGACCTCGCGGCCAACCTGTCCTTCGAACGCGATGCGGTGGCGGCCGGCGTACCTCCCGTCGTGCTCCGGCCGATCCAGCAGGCCACCGACGAGTCGGCGCAGGGGTGGCGCGCTCGGGTGCAGGAGATCGACGGCGGCGACAAGGAGCTCGACGCGACGCTCGCCCGGGTGGCCGAAGGTGTCGATGGCATCGATGGGCTGCGTACGCAGATGCTGGACGATCGCGCCAAGGGGACGGAGGGATACACCGCCCTGAGCAACGACTTGTTCAGCATCGCCGACGAGCTGCCGAACCCGGGCGATGGCCGGGCCGCCTCGTCGATCGACGCGATCGGCCACCTGCGCGAGGCATGGGAGGCGCTGGGCCAGGAGCGCGCGATCATGATGGCCGTACTCGCCAGCTCGCCGCCGACCGTCGCGAAGCAGATGAGCGACAACGAGATCGCGGCGCTCACCGAGGCGGAGGCGGGACTGCGGCGCTCGCTCGCCGCCTTCTACGATGGGTCGTCGGCGGACCAGCGTCGACGTCTCGACGAGCTGACGAACGGCACGGCCACGGAGGGTGCCACCGGCGTGCCGGCCCACCAGGCCGTCAACGAGGTCATCGCCGGTAGCGGCACGGCGCTGACCCTGGAGTCGTACGTCGCGTCCAGCAACGACTTCATGCGCGGCCTGCGGGAGGTGCTCATCGCCTCCGCCGAGGAGATCGCCGAGGAGGCGCGGGCCGACCGCGACGATGCGACCCGCACCGCGCTCGTCGCGCTGGTCCTCACGTTCGCGGTCGTGAGCGTCCTCGTCGTCATCGTGATCGTGCTCGTGGTCGTGCTGGTGGTCCTGGTCTCCCGGCGCCGATCCACGAACACGCGTGGAGCCCGCGGATAGGGTCGGAGCGTGTCCGACCTCGACCCACGGCTCAACGCTCTCGAAGCGGATCTCAAGACTCGGGGAAGCGTGCTGGTCGCCTTCTCCGGCGGTGCCGACAGCGCCTTCCTCCTGGCGGCGGCCGCCAGGGCTCTGGGCAGCGACAACGTCGCCGCCGCGACCGGCTATTCGCACAGTCTTCCGATCGCGGAGAGAGACCCGGCCGCCGAGTTCGCGAAGAGTCTCGGCGTACGCCTCATCACCCCGCAGACCCACGAGATGGAGCGGGAGGGCTACCGGGCCAACGGCACCGACCGATGCTTCTTCTGCAAGGCGGAGCTGCTCGACACCCTCGTTCCGCTGGCTCGTGAGCTGGGCCTGGCCCACGTGGCCACCGGCACCAACGCCGACGACGCCCTCGAGGGGCTCAACGGCCTCCGGCCCGGCATCCGCGCGGCCGCCGAGCGTGGTGCGATCACGCCGCTCAAGGACGCCGGGCTGACCAAGGCGCAGATTCGCGAGGCCTCGCGCCGCTGGGAGCTGCCGACCTGGGACAAGCCGGCCGCGGCCTGCCTCTCCAGCCGGATCGCCTATGGCCTCGAGGTCACCCCGAGGCGCCTCGCGCGCGTGGAGAGAGCAGAGCAGGGCGTACGCAGCGTCCTGGCCGCCCGCGGCCACGACGCCGCCAGGGTGGACCTGCGCGTGCGTGACCACGGGGAGAAGGCCACCGTGGAGCTGTCCGCTACCCTCCTGCCTCTCGACCCCCACCATGCCGACGAGGTGCTCAAGACAGTGACCGACGCAGGATTCCCCGCCGCGGAGATCGACCCACGGGGCTTCCGCTCCGGATCGATGAACCAGAAGGCAGTCAAGTGAGCGAGCGTCAGCGAGTGAACCACGAACACAACACGCCGTTGCCTCCGTATTCTGGCGCTTGCGCTACGGAGGTGGCGGCGTGAGGGAGTTCTGGGACACGATCACGGCGACCCAGACCGTCCCCGAAGCGCCCTGGCTGATCGGCGCCGGCGTCGTCGCCCTGGTGCTGGTCGTGTGGCGGGGAACCTGGCGCACCGTACGCCTCGGCGTCACCGTGGTCCACGAGGCCGGGCACGCCGTGGTCGCGGTCCTGGTGGGCAGGCGCCTGGCCGGGATCAAGCTCCACTCCGACACCTCGGGCGTGACCCTCTCGCGCGGAAAGCCGTCCGGGCCGGGGATGGTGGCGATGCTCGCCGCCGGCTATCTCGCCCCGGCGCTCCTCGGCCTGCTCAGCGCGACCATGCTCGCCGCGGGTCACGCCCTGGGGCTGCTGTGGCTCCTGGTGGCCGCGATGCTCGTGCTGCTGCTGTGGGTGCGCAACGGCTACGGCCTCGTCGTCCTGCTGGTGCTCGGCGCGGCGCTGGGCGCGATCAGCTGGTACGCCGACGGCCGCCTCCAGACCATCGTCGCCACGCTGGTCACCTGGCTGCTCCTGCTCGCCTCACCGAGGCCGCTCCTGGAGCTCCTCGGCCGCGGCGAGCGAGGCCGCCGCGGCTCCGACCCCGACCAGCTCGCCGGCCTGACCGGCATCCCGTCGGTGCTCTGGATCCTCGTCCTGCTGGCGGTGAACCTCGCCGGCCTGGTGGTCGGCGTGCAGACCCTGATCCCCGACCTGAGCTGGATCTAGAGCTCGAACTCGTCGGCGATCTGGCGCAGCGCGGGGGAGACCTTCTTGGCCAGCTCGCGCGTGGGCGGGCGGCCCTGGGCGTAGCCGTCGCGGATGTCGTCGAGGAGCTTGATCACGTTCTCGACGATCAGCTCCATCTCCTCGGGCTTGCGGCGCTTGGCGGCACGCTGACGCCCGGCGACGGACGGGGAGCGCTCCAGAATGGTCACCGACAGCGCCTGCTCACCGCGGCGCCCCTGGGCGATGCCGAACTCCACCCGGGTGCCGGCCTTCAAGGTCTTGGCAGCGCCCTCGGGGAGCGCGTCGGCGTGGACGTACACGTCCGGACCGTCGTCCTGCGACAGAAACCCGAAGCCCTTGGTGGCGTCGAACCACTTGACCTTGCCAGTAGGCACGGCAGCTTGCCCCTTCCTCGCGCATCAGCGCTTCAAACGTACGTCGCCCGGCGACTGTGACGGCCGACGCGGGAGAGCCTAGTCCTCAGCGCCCAGGGACGCGTGAGGTATTCCCCTCTCCGGCGCCGACGGCATCCACGGATGGCTCGCCATGTCGTCCCTCGTGCGGGTGGGGCCTATACTCCGCCTACCCCTCCATAGATTTGCAAATGATTTCGTACACCATTGGTAATCGAGACCACTTATGACGTAAGTTTGCGTCGCCAAAGACTGCAGACAGGTACGCCCGGGTGCCAGCAGACTTCGCGGCGGGGGACTGGGGTATGCACCACAGACGGTGCATGCCTCTCGGGAATGATGTGACATGGCCACGAGAGGGAGTAATGGCCGAGCCATACGCAAGCACAACCCACCGTCCGGAACGTAAGCCCTGGCAGGGAATTCGAGCGCGCCTCATCTTCGTGCTGCTCATCCCGACCATCGCGGCGATGGTGTTCGGCGGGTTGAGCATTTCGCGCGCCCTCTCAGCCCAGGCGGAAGCACGCCAGGCCGAGACTGTCGCCCAGGCACTGCCTGACACCTACGAACTCGCGATCAACATCCTGTTCGAGCGTGACGGTGCGCTCGCAGGCGTACCCGAGGTCGTCATGCGGCCGCTGCAGCAGAAGACCGACGAGTCGATCGAGGCCTGGAGCGCCAAGGCGAAGGAGATCGACGCCGGCGACGACAAGGACCTCGAGAACAGCATCGTCGAGATCCAGCAGGCCCTCAACGGCATCGACGACCTGCGTGCCCAGATCCAGGAGCGGGACACCGCGGTCGAGGCCCAGCTGGCCTACACGACCGTGATGAACAACCTCTTCGGGATCTCGGCGCAGATGCCGACCCTGGAGAACGACGAGGTCTTCTCCAAGATCGCCGCGATCAGCAACGTGCGCCCCGCCTCGGAGGCCATGGGCGTCGAGCGCGTGATCATGATGGAGGCGCTGAGCAAGAAGGCGGTCGCGGAGAGCAAGGGTGAGGTCAACCCGGACGTCCTGACCGACGAGCAGTTCGCCGAGCTCGCCCGCGCCGAGGCCAAGTGGCGCCTGTCCACGGCCGACTACTACGCCAAGACGTCCGACGACATCCGCCAGCAGCTCGACGAGCTGACCAACGAAACCACCGACCAGGGTTCTGTGGGGGCTCCCGCCCACCGGGTCGTCAACCAGGTGATCTCCAGCGGCAGCACGGACCGGGTCAAGATGAGCCCGGACGAGTACACCCAGGCCAGCACGGAGTTCATCCGTGGTCTGCAGAAGATGATCGTCCAGACCGCCCAGGAGATCAGCGACGACGTCGAGCAGATCAAGAGCGACGCGACCCGAGACGCCATCATCATCGGTCTCCTCGTTCTCGGTGTTCTGATCTTCGCCCTCGCCGTCGGTCTGGTCGCGGCCCGCTCCATCCTGTCGCCGCTGAGCCAGCTGCGTCGCCTGGCCTACAACCTGGCCAACCACGACCTGCCCGAGCGAGTCGCCTACATGAACCAGGCCGAAGGCCCGGTGGATACCCATGTGGAGCCGCTGGACATCGCGCGTCGAGACGAGATCGGCGACGTCGCGGACGCGTTCGACGCGGTCCACGTCGAGGCGATCCGGCTGGCGGGCGAGCAGGCCGAGCTGCGTACGAACGTCGACAAGATGTTCATGAACCTCTCCCGTCGTTCGCAGAGCCTCGTCGAGCGCCAGCTCCAGCTCATCGACCAGCTCGAGGCCAACGAGCAGGACCCCGACGACCTCGCGAACCTGTTCCGCCTGGACCACCTCGCCACCCGAATGCGCCGCAACGACGAGTCCCTCCTGGTCCTCGCCGGTGGCGAGATCGGCCACGCGGCTCGTGGCCCGGTGCCGGTCCTCGACGTCCTCCGTGCCGCGGCCTCCGAGATCGAGCAGTTCGCCCGGGTCGACATCGACTCCGACGAGAACGCCGAGTTCGAGGGCGCGATCGCGGGTGACCTCGTGCACCTGCTCGCGGAGCTGATCGAGAACGCCACCAACTTCTCCCCGCCCGACACCGCGGTCACGATCCGCACCTTCCGCGCCGGCCCCGCCGCGCCGCTGCTGGTCGAGATCGAGGACCTCGGTATCGGCATGACGCCGGAGGAGCTCGACGCGGCCAACATGAAGCTGCGCCGTGCGACCGGCCTCGACGCCGACGTCGCCCGGATGATGGGTCTGGTCGTGGTCGCGCGCCTGGCGGCGCGTCACGGCCTCTACATCGAGCTCGTTCCGAACCGCCCCCGCGGTGTGGTCGCGCGCGTCGAGATGCCGGTCACCACGATCGTCGGCGCTCACGCGGAGGCCCCGTCCGGCCAGCAGCAGGGCTTCGACGCCTACGCCTTCCAGCAGGGCGGCTACGGCCAGCAGACCGGCGCCTACCCGACCACCGGCGAGCTTCCCTACGAGATGCAGTACGGGATGCCCGCCTACGACGCCCAGCCGTACGCAGGTGGCAACCCCTACGACGTACCGGTCGGTGCTCTTCCGGCGCCGGAGGCGCCCGCGGCCTCTGCCGCGGCACCCCCGGCTCTGCCGAGCCGTACGCCTGGTGCGTCCAACCACCCCAACCTCTCCAACGGCGGTGCGTCGGCCTTCCAGCAGGGTGCCAACGGACACTCGGGCCAGCACAACGGCTTCGGTCAGAGCGGACCGCAGACGGGTCAGCAGCCCGCTTTCGGTGGTGTCCCGCCGATGCCGGGTGACCCGGGCTTCGAGGGTCCGGGCGCGCGTACGGGCAGCTTCCCGGCGCAGCCGCAGCAGTTCAGCGGTGGCCAGCCGCAGTACGGGGGAGACCCGTTCGGCGGCGACCCGTTCGGCGCCAACCAGCCGCCGGCCCCGCAGCAGAACCCCAGCGGCCAGCAGCAGAACTTCCTGTCCAACATGCTGCCGGTTCGCAAGGCCGAGGACCTGGCCGCGCGCTTCCCCGACGGTCGTTTCGACCCGAGCACCGAGACCGGCGAGCTTCCGCGTCGCGACCCGGGCGCGCAGGGCGGCAGCCCGTTCGGCACCGACACCGGCGCGTTCCGCACCTTCGAGCGCCCCAACGAGCGCACCACGCCGCGTACGCCGCCGCCGGGCTTCGGTCCCGACGACGACCCGTTCGGTCCGGCCGGTGACGCGATCGCCCCGGGCCCGATGGGCCCGATGGCTCCGGAGCCGACCAACTCGCCGAACCCGCTCGACTCGACGACCGAGGTTCCGATCCTCGACGACGAGGGCAGCTCGATCTTCGACGACCTGCAGTCCGAGTGGTTCACCCGTCGTCGCCCGCTCGGCGCGCGCCGGGCGATGGAGTCCAAGGGCGACCCGCTCAGCGACCCGATCGCCCCGGCCGCCAAGGCCGGTCCGGGACCCAAGCCCGACGCGGCCCGTCCGGCGGCCGCCCCCGCGGGCGAGCCGGCCGACGAGCCGGTCGCGCAGGACGACGAGCCGACCACGCCGATGACCTGGTCCTCGCCGGGCGACGAGGGCTGGCGCCGGGCGCAGGAGCTGGAGCAGCTGCAGGAGCAGGAGCCGGCGACGGTTACCCAGGGTGGCCTCCCTGTTCGTGTCCCGGGACAGAACCTGATCCCAGGTGCTGCCCCTTCGGTCACACCACCGTCATCAGGTCCGCGTAACATGGACGCGCGCCGCACCCGTGGCATGTCCAGCTTCCAGAAGGGCGTCAGCCGCGCCCGCAACAACCCCGCTGATGCGGAAAGCAACCCCGAAGGTGAGGAGCAGCAGTGACAACGGCCCCCGCAGGACTGGACTGGCTTGTCGACAGCCTGACCCAGCGCACCCCTGACATCGCGCACGCGATCTTGGTGTCGGCTGATGGCATGCCGATGGCCAGCTCCGTCGACTTCCCCCCGGACCGGGCCGACCAGCTCTCGGCGATCGCCTCCGGTCTCACCAGTCTTACCCAGGGAGCAGCTCGGTGCTTCGCGGCGGGTAATGTCCAGCAGATGGTCATCGAGATGGACGGTGGCTATCTGGTCCTCATGGCGGTTGGTGAGGGCTCCAGCCTTGCTGCCCTCGCCGCCCCCGACTGCGATCTGGGACAGGTTGGCTACCAGATGCAGCTGTTGATCTCGCGTGTTGCCACCGCCCTCACCCCCGATACCAGAACCGGCGCCTGATCAGTGCCCCGACCCTAGGACCGAGATCGTGAGCAACCACGCATCCGAACCGCCGCCGCTGGTCAGGCCTTATGCCCTGACCCGTGGCCGCACGCAACCCAAGCGCGTCTTCCCGATGGAAGCACTGGTGATCACCGACCGCTACGTGATCGACGGCTACGTCCGGTCGCCCGAGGAGCGGACGATCGCAGAGCTCTGCCGCGAGAGCCGTTCCGTCGCTGAGGTCGCGGCGCTCATCCGGGTGCCCCTGGGTGTCGCCCGAGTCCTGATCGGTGACCTTGCGGAGCGCGGCGTGGTGCAGGTGCACGCCAGCAAGGTCCCGGACGCCCCGGACACCGCTCTCCTCGAGCGCGTGCTGTCCGGCCTGAGGAAGCTTTGACAGGAGTAATGCAGTGACCACCGACTCCAAGCAGGCGACGATGTCTGCGAAGATCGTCATCGCCGGCGGGTTCGGCGTTGGTAAGACGACCTTCGTGGGCTCCGTCTCGGAGATCGTCCCCCTGACGACCGAGGCCGTGATGACGCAGGCGACCGCCGGCGTCGACGACCTCTCCGCAGTGCCCAACAAGAAGACGACCACGGTCGCGATGGACTTCGGTCGAGTCTCCCTCGACTCCGACCTGATCCTCTACCTGTTCGGCACCCCCGGTCAGAACCGCTTCTGGTTCATGTGGGACGACCTGACCCAGGGCGCCATCGGCGCCGTGGTGCTCATCGACACCCGTCGCCTCGCCGACTCCTTCGGCGCGATCGACTACTTCGAGTCCCGCAACGTGCCGTTCGTGGTGGCCCACAACGTCTTCGGCGCCAACCAGGCCTACAAGCCGGAGCAGATCCGCGAGGCCCTGGCTCTGCGCCCGGACATCCCGATCGTCACCTGTGACGCTCGCGACCGTCAGTCGACCAAGGCGACGCTGATCTCGCTCGTCGAGTACGTCCTCTCCATGGTCTCCACGCGCGCTCTTCAGTAGCCAAGCGTCACCGACACCCGCCGTAGCCACGCTCCGGCGGGTGTCGGCCATTTCAAGGACTGTCATGACTGTGCAGTAGAGGCGTACGTCTGGGAGGATCACGCGTTGTGCTGAAGTTCAGGTTGTGGTGGCGCAAGGTGACCCCGAAGTGGCACCTGAGGCGCATGTGGGTGAAGATGTGGTCCGTGATCACGACCCCGTACGCCGATGCGACGGCCGTCGCTGCCGTCGACGAGGCCCGCGCCGCGCTCCTGTCCGACGTGCCAGCCGGTGACGTCGGAGAACATCTCGGCCATGTGGTCGAGAAGGGTGCTGGCCCGGGCGTCGTGACCCACCTGTTCGCCTGCACCCGCAAGGGCTACGTCGGGTGGCACTGGTCGGTCACGCTCGTCACCGTGCCCTCGCTCGACGGCCCGGGATTCGGTGTCGATGCTCCGGTGACCATCAACGAGGTCGTCCTCGTCCCCGGTGACGCCGCGATCGTCGCGCCGGCCTGGGTGCCCTACCGCGAACGGATCAAGCCGGGCGACCTCTCGCCCGGTGATCTGCTCCCGGTCGAGGACGACGACGCGCGGCTGGTCCCGACGTACGCCTTCGGTGACGACCCGCTCGACGCCGATGAGAAGGCTCAGGTGCGCGAGGTCGCCAAGGATCTCGGCCTCGGCCGTGTCCGGACCCTGTCCATCTCCGGCTTCGACGCCGCCGCCGAGCGGTGGTACGCCGGTGACGGCGGCCCCGAGGCGCCGCTCGCGCAGGCAGCCCCCGACCAGTGCCACAGCTGTGGCTTCCTGGTCCGGCTGACCGGCCACCTGGCCACGAGCTTCGGTGTCTGCGCCAACGGCGACGCCAACGACGACGGCAAGGTGGTCAGCCTCAACCACGGGTGCGGTGCGCACTCGGAGGTGCGGCTGGCGAAGAAGCACGAGCCGCAGCCGCTGCCGGACCCGGTCTTCGACACGATCAGCGACGACGCCGAGCCCTTCTAGCCGAGCGGTTCTAGGCGAGGCCCTCGGCGCGCAGCCGGCGGGCCTTGCGGCGCCGAGTCAGCTCGATGCCGATCGCGCCGATGCCGAAGGCGGCCAGGCAGGTCCAGATCCACCAGGTCCAGCCGCGGTCGTTGAGCAGACCCCAGAAGGGGAGCAGGGCGACGAACCCGACCAGCCAGCCCAGGGTGGCGAGCTCGAAGGCACGGATGCCGTCCTGGTCGACGAGCTCGATCTTCGGCTCGGGGACGGCCTGGACCGGCTCCTCGACAGGCGGCTCGTCGTAACCGTAGTCCTGCGGGTAGCCGTGCCCATCGTCGGACTGAGCCTCGGCGTAGTAGTCGCCGTCGTACCCGTCGTACTGCTGCTCCGGGTAGGTGCCGGAATAGTCGTCGTCGCGGTACTGGTCGCTCATGGCATCCAATCTAGTAGGTCACCACGAGCCGGTAGGGTTGGGTGGAAACGCTGACGACCTGGGAGGTCCCTGATGGCTTCGCTCCGCTGCCCCTGTGGCACCAACTTCCGCACGGAGACCGACGACGAGCTGGTCGAGAAGGTGCAGGAGCACCTCGCCGAGGAGCACCCCGGCCGCACCTACAGCCGCGACGACATCCTGATGCTCGCCGCGATGTCCTGACGCTGTGACGGCGCCCTCGCCCGGGCGCCGTCTCTTCCCGGAATAGTTAGCGCCGGTAAGCAGTTATGCTTACCGACATGCCTACCGCACAGCCAGCCTCCGCGCCCGACGCGGCCTCCGACATCCCCGAGGTCGCCTCGGTGCTGCGCACCTCCGTCATGCGGATGCGCCGCCGCCTGGCCAACGAGCGCCACCCTGACAACGACCTCTCCCTGGGGTCGATGGCGGTGCTCGGGGCGTTGTACGCATGCGACGAGATGACCCTCGGCGCCCTCGCCGGGCGCGAGCGCGTCCAGCCGCCGAGCATGACCAGGATGGTCAACTTCCTCGAGGAGGGCGGCTACGTTGTCCGCCGCCAGGGCGAGACCGACCGCCGCCAGGTGCTGGTCTCGATCACCGACAAGGGCCGCCGGACCGTACGCAAGGACCGGCTCAGCCGGGACGCCTGGCTCGCCCAGCAGCTCGTCGACCTCGATGCGGACGAGCTCGCCGCCCTCCGCACAGCCGCTTCGATCATGGAGAGAATAGCCACCAGTTGAGTCCCACGTTCCGTTCCCTGCGCAGCCACAACTACCGCCTCTACCTAGCCGGCAGTGTCGTCTCCAACGTCGGCACCTGGATGCAACGCATCGCCCAGGACTGGTTGGTCCTGAGCCTCGGCGGCGGGGGAGCGGCACTCGGTATCACCACCGGCCTGCAGTTCCTGCCCATCCTCCTGCTCAGCCCCTACGCCGGGGTCATCGCAGACCGCTTCCCGAAGCGCCGCCTGCTGCAGGCCGCCCAGGGGTGGATGGCCCTGATGTCGCTGCTCCTCGGGGTGCTGGCGGTGAGCGGCCACGCCGAGGTGTGGATGGTCTACGTGATCGCGTTCCTCTTCGGCACCGGCGCCGCCTTCGACGGCCCGGGCCGGCAGTCGTTCGTCTCGGAGATGGTCCACCCCGACGACCTCACCAACGCCGTCGGCCTCAACTCGGCCTCGTTCAACCTCGCCCGCCTCATCGGGCCGGCGCTGGCCGGGCTCCTCATCGGCTCGCTGGGGAGCGGCCCCGAGGCGACCGGCTGGGTGATCCTCATCAACGCCGTCTCCTACCTCGCCGTGATCGGCCAGCTGCAGCGGATGAACACCGCCGAGCTGCACTCGCCCGACCCCGTCGCCCGGCGGAGCGGGATGCTGCGCGAGGGCATCGGCTACATCCGTACGCAGCCCAAGATGCTGATGGTCCTGGTGATCATCTTCTTCGTCGGCACCTTCGGCGCGAACTTCCCGATCACCTCGGCGCTGATGGCGACCGAGGAGTTCGGCAAGGGTGCCAGCGAGTACGGCCTGCTCGGCACCGTCCTGGCCATCGGCTCGCTCTCCGGCGCCCTGCTCGGCGCCCGCCGCACCCGGATCCCGCTCAGGCTGATCGTGCTGGCGGCGACCGGGTTCGGCCTCACCGTCATCGTGTCCGGGCTGATGCCGACGTACGCCCTCTTCGCCCTGATCTCGCCCGTGCTCGGCTTCTTCACGATCACGACCCTCAACGCCTGCAACGCCACGATGCAGACCGAGGCGGCCCCGGAGTTCCGCGGCCGGGTGATGGCGATCTACATGACCGTCCTGATGGGCGGCACCCCGCTGGGCGCCCCGCTCATCGGCTTCGTCGGCGAGCACTTCGGCGCCCGCACGACCCTGTACGCGAGTGGCGCTCTGGTGTTGTTGGGTACGCTTGCGGGGGTGCTGCTCCTTGCCGCACTCAGAGGTGGTATCCGGGCCGTTTTGACCCCCTCTCAAGCCGCCGGGTAGCCTCTGAAGCGTGTCTGGGACAACCAGGCCGTCGCGCGTGCCCGGAACAAGCTCGAGAGATAGGTCTCGGACCCGGGTTCGGCGCCCTCAGTACGGGGTTCGGTTCGAAAGATCCGCCCACTTGTGCGTTGAGGTAAGGGCGACACGCCCGACCTCGGGGGCGAGGCGGGACCAGTTGGTATCGCACCACCTGGACGCACAACATTGGATCCTTCGCGGCAGAGCGCCGCGTAGTGAGAGCAGAAAAGAAGGGGAACCACCGAGGTGCCCACAATCAACCAGCTGGTCCGCAAGGGCCGCGAGGACAAGGCGACGAAGTCGAAGACGCCTGCCCTCAAGGGATCGCCGCAGCGCCGTGGCGTCTGCACGCGCGTCTACACCACCACCCCGAAGAAGCCGAACTCCGCCCTCCGGAAGGTCGCCCGTGTGCGTCTCTCCTCCGGCGTCGAGGTCACCGCTTACATCCCGGGTGTGGGTCACAACCTTCAGGAGCACTCCATCGTGCTCGTCCGCGGCGGTCGTGTGAAGGACCTCCCCGGTGTTCGTTACAAGATCATTCGCGGCTCGCTCGACACCCAGGGCGTGAAGAACCGCAAGCAGGCCCGGAGCCGCTACGGCGCCAAGAAGGAGAAGTGAGATGCCTCGTAAGGGTCCCGCTCCCAAGCGTCCGCTCGTCGTCGACCCCGTCTACGGCTCGCAGCTCGTAACCCAGCTCGTCAGCAAGGTCCTGCAGGACGGCAAGAAGCAGGTCGCGCAGCGCATCGTCTACACCGCGCTCGAGGGCTGCCGTGAGAAGACCGGCACCGACCCCGTGGTCACGCTCAAGCGCGCCATGGACAACGTGAAGCCGGCCATCGAGGTCAAGTCCCGCCGTGTCGGTGGCGCGACCTACCAGGTTCCGGTCGAGGTCAAGGGCACGCGTGGCACCACGCTCGCGCTGCGCTGGCTCGTCGGCTACGCCCAGGACCGTCGTGAGAAGACGATGGCCGAGCGCCTGATGAACGAGATCCTCGACGCGAGCAACGGCCTCGGCGCCGCTGTGAAGAAGCGCGAGGACACCCACAAGATGGCCGAGTCCAACAAGGCCTTCGCGCACTACCGCTGGTGACGTACGGCGGGGTGCCCTTCGACAAGCTCAGGAACCACCTGCCGCACAATGTGGGCACCCCGCCCATCCAGACCGAAGACAATCTCTTTAAGGAACGCTGAAGACAGTGGCCGTCGACATCACCACGGACCTCAATGTGGTCCGCAACATCGGCATCATGGCGCACATCGATGCCGGTAAGACCACCACCACCGAGCGCATCCTGTTCTACACCGGTATCTCGTACAAGATCGGTGAGGTCCACGAGGGCGCAGCCACGATGGACTGGATGGAGCAGGAGCAGGAGCGCGGCATCACGATCACGTCCGCCGCGACCACCTGCTGGTGGAAGGACCACCAGATCAACATCATCGACACCCCGGGGCACGTCGACTTCACCGTCGAGGTGGAGCGCTCGCTGCGCGTCCTGGACGGTGCTGTCGCCGTCTTCGACGGTGTCGCCGGTGTCGAGCCGCAGTCGCAGACCGTGTGGCGTCAGGCGAACAAGTACGCCGTCCCGCGGATGTGCTTCGTCAACAAGCTCGACCGCACCGGTGCCGACTTCTACATGGTCGTCGACTCCATCGTCGACAAGCTGCACGCCACCCCGCTGGTGCTGCAGCTGCCGATCGGTGCCGAGTCCGACTTCATCGGCGTCGTCGACCTGATCGAGATGAACGCCAAGGTCTGGCGCGGCGAGACCCAGCAGGGTGAGGACTACGTCGTCGAGGGCATCCCCGCCGACATGGCCGACAAGGCCGCCGAGTGGCGCGAGAAGCTCGTCGAGACCCTCGCCGAGGCCGACGACGACATCATGGAGGTCTACCTCGAGGAGGGCGACGTCTTCGACGTTCCCACCCTGAAGGCCGCCATCCGTCGTGCGACCCTCGCCGACAAGCTCAACCCGATCCTCACCGGCACCGCGTTCAAGAACAAGGGCGTCCAGCCCCTGCTCGACGCGATCGTCGACTACCTGCCCTCGCCCATCGATGTCGAGTCGATCATCGGCCACGACGTCAAGGACGAGGAGCTCGAGGTCTCTCGCAAGCCTTCCGAGGACGAGCCGTTCTCCGGCCTGGTCTTCAAGATCGCTTCCGACCCGCACCTGGGCAAGCTGTTCTACCTGCGCGTCTACTCCGGCAAGGTCGAGGCGGGTGCGACCGTGGTCAACCCGATCAACGGCCGCAAGGAGCGCATCGGCAAGATCTACCAGATGCACGCGAACAAGCGTGAGGAGATCAACTCGGTGGGCGCCGGCCAGATCGTGGCCGTCATGGGTCTGAAGGACACCAAGACCGGTCACACCCTGTGCGACCCGTCCAACCCGGTCGTCCTCGAGTCGATGAGCTTCCCGGCCCCCGTGATCGAGGTCGCCATCGAGCCGAAGACCAAGGGTGACCAGCAGAAGCTCGGTACGGCGATTCAGCGCCTCACCGAGGAGGACCCGACCTTCACGGTCAAGACCGACGAGCAGACCGGCCAGACCATCATCGCTGGTATGGGCGAGCTCCACCTCGAGGTCTTCGTCGACCGGATGAAGCGCGAGTTCAAGGTCGAGGCCACCGTCGGCAAGCCGCAGGTCGCCTACCGCGAGACGCTTCGCAAGAAGGTCGAGAACCACAGCTACACCCACAAGAAGCAGACCGGTGGTTCGGGTCAGTTCGCGAAGGTCGTCATCTCCGTCGAGCCCAACATCGACGAGGAGACCGGCCAGGGTGCGGGCTACGAGTTCGCCAACAACGTCACCGGTGGTCGCGTGCCGAAGGAGTACATCCCTTCGGTCGACCAGGGTGCTCAGGACGCCATGGAGTTCGGTATTCTCGCCGGCTTCCCCATGGTCGATGTGAAGGTCTCGCTCGAGGACGGCGCCTACCACGACGTCGACTCCTCCGAGCTCGCCTTCAAGATCGCCGGCAACCAGGCCTTCAAGGAGGCCGCGCGCATGGCGAAGGCCGTCCTGCTGGAGCCGATGTTCGCCGTCGAGGTGACGACCCCTGAGGCGTTCCTCGGCACCGTTATCGGTGACATCAACTCCCGTCGCGGCCAGGTGTCTTCGCAGGAGGAGCGCCACGGCGACATGGTCGTCCAGGCTCTCGTCCCGCTGTCCGAGATGTTCGGGTACGTCGGTGACCTCCGGTCCAAGACCAGCGGTCAGGCGTCGTACTCGATGGAGTTCGACTCGTACGCCGAGGTTCCCACGAACGTCGCCGACGAGATCATCAAGAAGGCCCGTGGCGAGTGACCTTCGGGTCGCCCGTCCAGGGACTTCGGCAGCAACACCACTCAGTACGAGTCAGTAAGAAAATCACACCAGGAGGAGCCCACAGTGGCTAAGGCGAAGTTCGAGCGGAACAAGCCGCACGTCAACATCGGCACCATCGGTCACATCGACCACGGTAAGACGACCCTTACCGCGGCGATCTCGAAGGTGCTGCACGCGAAGTACCCGGACCTGAACCCGGAGTTCGCGTTCGAGGACATCGACAAGGCCCCCGAGGAGCGCCAGCGCGGGATCACGATCTCGATCGCGCACATCGAGTACCAGACCGAGTCGCGTCACTACGCTCACGTCGACTGCCCGGGTCACGCGGACTACATCAAGAACATGATCACCGGTGCCGCGCAGATGGACGGCGCGATCCTCGTGGTCGCCGCCACCGACGGCCCGATGCCGCAGACCAAGGAGCACGTGCTCCTGGCCCGCCAGGTCGGCGTGCCGTCGATCGTCGTCGCGCTCAACAAGTGCGACATGGTCGACGACGAGGAGCTCATCGAGCTCGTCGAGATGGAGGTGCGCGAGCTCCTCAGCGAGTACGAGTTCCCGGGTGACGACCTCCCGGTCGTGCGCGTTGCCGCTTACCCCGCCCTGCAGGGCGAGCAGAAGTGGATGGACTCGGTCGCCGAGCTCATGCAGGCCGTCGACGACTACATCCCGACCCCGGCTCGTGAGACCGACAAGCCGTTCCTGATGCCCGTTGAGGACGTCTTCACGATCACCGGTCGTGGCACCGTCATCACCGGTCGTATCGAGCGCGGCATCGTCAAGGTCGGCGAGGAGGTCGAGATCGTCGGCATCCGCGAGACCTCGCAGAAGTCGACCGTCACCGGCGTCGAGATGTTCCGCAAGCTGCTCGACGAGGGTCAGGCCGGCGAGAACGTCGGGCTGCTGCTCCGCGGCACCAAGCGCGAGGACGTCGAGCGCGGCATGGTTGTCATCAAGCCGGGCACCACGACCCCCCACACCAACTTCGAGGGCTCTGTCTACATCCTCTCGAAGGAGGAGGGTGGCCGTCACACCCCGTTCTTCAACAACTACCGTCCGCAGTTCTACTTCCGGACCACGGACGTGACCGGCGTTGTGACCCTCCCCGAGGGCACCGAGATGGTCATGCCGGGTGACAACACCGAGATGTCGGTCGAGCTCATCCAGCCCATCGCGATGGACGAGGGTCTGAAGTTCGCTATCCGTGAGGGCGGTCGCACCGTCGGCGCGGGTCGGGTTACGAAGATCATCAAGTGATCGTCTGACTAACGTGAAGGGCCCCCGGAGCCGAAAGGCGAAGGGGGTCCTTCGCGTTAGACAGATGCTCCTTGATGCTTAGGAAAGCGCTGACTCGGCGCAAACGGACCGGAGCGAAGCGAGGACCGGATTGCGCCGCGTCGGCGCGCCACGAGACCAAGGCAAGAAGAAATGACAGACCCAAACCACCCAGTACGCACTACGCGGCCCCACCAGAAGCTCCTCGACGACGGCCGCACCGTCCGCGAGGTCCTCACCTACACCCGCCGCGGCAGCCGCCTGGACGCCAAGCAGCAGAAGGCCTGGGACGCGTACGCCGCGGAGTGGGTCATCCCCGACGAGGCGGTCGACGAGCCCGGCTTCTCCCTGGAGAGCTGGTTCGGTCGCAAGGCCCCGCTGATCGTCGACATCGGCGGCGGCGTGGGAGAGGCGACCGCGGTGCTGGCGGCCAACCGTCCCGAGGCCAACATCCTGGCGCTGGAGGTATGGCGCCCCGGTGTCGCGGAGAGCCTCGCCCGCGTGGGCGCCGCAGGCGCGACGAACGTTCGGTTCTGCAGCGTCGACGCGCTCTGGACACTCGAGAATCTGGTCGAGCCGGGTTCGGTCAGCGAGATCTGGACGTTCTTCCCCGACCCGTGGCACAAGACCCGCCACCACAAGCGGCGCCTGGTGACGCCCACCAACGCGCGGATGATCGCGGAGCGGTTGGCTCCCGGCGGAATCTGGCGGCTGGCGACCGACTGGGTCGAGTATGCCGAGCAGATGGTCGAGGTCCTCGACGCCGAGCAGCTGCTGAGCGGTGGTGTCGTCGAGCGTTGGGACGAGCGCCCGGTGACCAAGTTCGAGCGCAAGGGACTGGCCAAGGACCGGGTCATCACCGACCTGCTCTACCGGCGTTGACCCGAACTACCCGTGTCGTGACTGATCTGTAGGCGCGGAACCGCGAAGATCAGCGGCATGAAGTTGTACGCCGACAGGCCCCCACGCCTCGCCGCCCAGCTGCTCGCCGACCTGCTGACGGTGGTGTGGATCGCCGGGTGGGTCCTCCTCGGCAGGTTCGTCCACGAGATGGTCTCGGCGCTCGCCGTACCCGGCGAGAAGATGGACGACGCCGGCACCTCGCTCTCCGCGAAGATGCTCGAGGCGGCCGGGAAGGTCGATGACCTGCCGCTGGTCAACGACGGCATCGCGGTCCCGTTCGAGGGTGCCGCGAAGGCCGCCGACCAGCTCCGTGCAGCGGGGGAGGCCCAAGTCGACGCTGTGTCCACCCTCGCGATCTGGCTCGCCGTCGGGGTCGTTGTCGTCCCGGTGCTGATGTGGCTGATGATCTACGTACCGCTGCGGTGGCGGTTCATCCGCAACGCGACCTCGACCCAGCGGTTCCTGGAGGCCGGCACCGGCGCCGATCTGGTGGCGCTGCGCGCGATGGCGACCCAGCCCCTGCACAAGCTGGTCAAGATCAGCGACGACCCGGTCAGGGCCTGGCGCGACGGCGACGCCAATGTGGTGGCAAGGCTGGCCGAGCTGGAGCTGAAGGCGGTCGGCCTCAGCGCCAAGCGCCTCAAGACGTCCTAGCGCGCGGTGAGCCGCGCCCGGAGCTCCTCGTCGCGAGCCAGCCTCGCTGCATCACGATCCCTCCGGGTGGCGAGCACGGCGGCCAGGTAGGCCTCCGGTGGGGTGCCGGGGGGTGGGCCGGGGGCGACGTACGTCTGCATGTGGGTCGCCAGGCGCTCGGCGAGGGCGTGGCGGCGGACCGGGTCGGTGTAGGTGCCGACCTCGCCGGAGAGGAACCGTCGCACCGCCAGGGACAGTCCGACCGGGATGGTGGCGACGTCCGCGCGAGAGGCCCAGGCAGCGAGCCCCGGGGGCATCTGGATCGGTGCCGGGGGACGCAGCGGCACCCGCACGCGGATGGCGTACGTTCCGGCCGCGATGTCGCCCAGCCGCTTGCCGCGCGGGTGGATCATCGCGGTGAGGAACGCGGCCGCACCGCTGGTCGCGTAGATCTCGACGACGCCGATCAGGGCGCGTACGAACGCATGGTGGAAGCTGATCGCCCCGCCGTCGTCGCGCACCATCCTGAGACCGAGCGCGAGCTTGCCGAGCGAGCGCCCACGGGTGAGCGTCTCGATGGCTGTCGGGAAGACCACGAGGACCGAGGCGGTGGCCGCGATGTAGGCAGCCCAGGCCAGGGCCTCGTCGGTCGCGGGAGCGGCGGTCATGAAGACGAACAACGTCACGATCAGCAGCGCCATCACCACGATTACGTCGATGAGGCCCGACAGCAGCCGCATCCCCAGCCCGGCGGCCGGTAGGTCGAGGGCGACCGCGTCTCCGGTGATCAGATCGTCGTCGGTGAGCAGTTCCCGTTCTTGGGGGCGCTGCTCCTGGGGGCGTCGCTCGGGCGATTGCGGCGCGGAGGTCATGGCGGTCAGCGTACGCTGCGGGCGTGGATCTCGACGCGTATCTGGCCGCTACCGCCGCCGACCGGACGAGGCTCGAGCAGCTGCTGGCCGAGCGCCGGCTGAACGGTGCCCAGGCCGACGAGCTGGTCGAGCTCTATCAGCGGGTGAGCACCCAGCTCTCGGTCGTACGCAGCAACGCCCCCGACCCGACGGCCGTCCAGCATCTCTCGGTGCTGCTGGCCGCTGCCCGCAACCGCACCACCGGCACCCGGACGAGCACCTGGTCGGGGTTCCTGCGGTTCTTCACGCATCGCTTCCCGGCCGCGCTCTACCGCCTGCGCTGGTGGTGGCTGGGGATGATGGTGGCCAACATCGTGGTCACCGCGGTCATGATCTGGTGGCTGCTGCGCCACCCGGAGGTCGAGCAGTCGTTGCTCGGGCCGGAGCAGGTCAAGCAGCTGGTCGAGCACGACATCGAGGGCTACTACAGCGAGCACGCGGCCTCGTCGTTCGCCACCCAGGTCTGGGTCAACAACGTCTGGGTCTCGTTCATCTGCATCGCCCTGGGTGTGCTCGGGCTGCCGGTGATCTACTCCATGTTCCAGAACATCTCCAACCTGGCGATCCTCGGCACCCTGATGCACCGCCACGACCGCGGCGGCCTCTTCTGGGGCCTGATCCTTCCTCACGGGCTGCTGGAGCTGACCGCCGTCTTCGTCGCCGGCGCCGTCGGGCTGCGTATCTTCTGGTCCTGGATCGACCCCGGCTCGCTGACCCGCGGGCAGTCGATGGCCCGCGAGGGCCGCACCGCCGCCGGCATCGCCCTCGGCCTCATCGTCGTGCTCCTGATCTCCGGCATCATCGAGGCCTTCGTCACCCCCTCACCCCTCCCCACCTGGGCCCGCGTCGGAATCGGCATCCTCGCCGAGCTCGCCTTCTTCGCGTACGTCTTCATCGTCGGCCGCGCCGCCGCCTCCCACGGCGAGACGGGCGACATCGACGACCGCCTGCTCGAGGACAGAGTCGCCACTCAGTCCTGAATGTTCCCAGTCGGGAACATTTGAGCGTACGCTGGGGACATGGCAACGATGTCCCCAGGCGAGATCGGCGAGCTCGTGCGCAGCGTGCGCAAGACGCTCGGCCTGACACAGGCCGAGCTCGCCGAGCTCGCGGGTGTCGGCCGCCGATTCGTCATCGAGCTCGAGGCCGGCCACGGCCGCGCCGAGCTCCGCAAGGTTGCCGACGTGATGCGGGCCGTCGGGCTCGAGGTCTCCGACGAGCCAGATCCGATCGAGATGGTGCGTACGCCGAGCGGGCTGGTCTCCTTCCGGACCGTGATGAGCCGGATCGGGCGACCGCTTGCAGTGCCGAACCGCCTATGGCGTCTTGCCCCGGAGCGAGCCACCGCTACCGTGACGCTGCCGCACAGCGTCCATTGGTCGGACGGAGGCGGCACGTTCGACCTGGCCGACTGGAACGACCGAGCCCTCGCGTATCGAATGCTCATGCTCGAGGCGACCCCTTCGGTTCTTGTCGACTATGTCGACGGCGGCCAGCTGGTCGAGATGTGGGACGACATGTTCGTGCCTCCGGAGATCCGTCAGGCGTGGCAGAGCGCCGTCACGGACTTTCGGGAAGCCGCGTAGCCATGGGCCGCACTGGCTCGACGGTTCGGAGAGCCGAAACTGGTTGAGCTAGCGGCTGAGCGGGACCTAGGCTTCGACCGACGAATGTTCGGTCAGACGGCGAGCATGGTGAATCAGATCAACGCCCGGCAGTTCCCGCTCGACGAGGACGCTGTGCCCGACATGGTGATGTTCTTCAACGAGTGGTCTGAAGAGCTTCGAGATGAATGAGGGATCTGGTGGCATGGTGGCGGAGGTCCAGAGCGTCCAGACCCAAGGCGTACGCGGTGGAGTTTCCGCACGATGCGACCGAGGACGAGCAGCGGGATCAGGTCCGGGCGCTGCTGAGGCTGCTTCGGCCCTATGGATATGAGTTCCAGACAGACCTGCCGGCCTACGTGGTGTCGCCGCCTGCGGTCGTCGATGCACGGGCGATCCTGCGATCGGTCAAAGGAACGAAGGTCGAGTCCGAGGCCTACGCGCTGACAAGCCTTGTGGACGCGGCCGACGACCGACTCTGGGAAAGCTTCGTCCAGGTCGCGCCGTATGCATTTTCGGCTGAGCTCTGGCAGGACAGTCGGTATCTCGTCTCCCTCGCGGACGAATGCCAGAGCGTTGTCGTCTACCTTGTCCCGGATTCCGACGTCCACGCCGCAGTAGCTGACCGGTTCGACGTTCGGCGGCTCGACTGATCAGAGCTGACCGGTGGCCTTGAGCTGCAGGTAGTGGTCGGCGAGAGCGGGCGGGAGGGACTCGGCGTCGGCGTCGACGATGTCGACGCCGAGGGTGCGGAGCATGGCGGCGGTGTGGTCGCGGCGGCGGAGGGTCTGCTCGGCGGCGGTCGCGGCGTACACGTCCTCGAGGGTGTCGCGGGAGGCGGCGGTGGCCTCGAGCTCGGGGTCGCGGACGGAGGCGATGACGACGCGGTGGTGCTGGGTCAGGACCGGGAGTACGGGGAGGAGCGACTCCTCGATCGCGTGCGGGTCGAGGGGAGTCAGCAGGACGACGAGCGCGCGGTGGCGGCCGAGGCCGGCGACCGCGCCGGCGAGGTTGGACCAGTCGGCTTCGGCGATGACCGGCTCGAGGTCGGCCATCGTCTCCTGCAGGCGCTGGGTGACGTCGCGCTGACCGGCGAGCCGGACCCGGGAGCGTACGCGCAGGTCGCCGGCGATGAAGTCGATCCGGTCGCCTGCCCGAGACGCGATGGCGGCGAGCAGGAGCCCGGCATCCATCGCGGAGTCGAGGCGTGGCACGCCGCCGCCGGCGCCCTCGATCCGGCCGGCCGAGGTGCGCGAGGTGTCGAGCACCAGCACTACGCGGCGGTCCCGCTCCGGCTGCCAGGTGCGGACCACGACCGTGCGGGAGCGGGCGGTGGTGCGCCAGTCGATGGAGCGCACGTCGTCACCGCGCACGTACTCCCGCAGCGAGTCGAACTCCGTCCCCTGCCCGCGCACCCGGACCGCCGCCCGGCCGTCGAGCTCGCGCAGACGCTGAAGCCGCGAGGGCAGGTGCTTGCGCGACTCGAAGGCGGGCAGCACCCGCACCGAGCCCTCCACCGGGATGGTGCGCTGCCGGGCGCCCAGACCCAAGGGCCCGTACGCCCTCACCGTCACGCCCAATGCCCGCAGATCCCCGCGGCGCCGCGGCTGCAGCGGCGCACGCAGCCGGGTGCTGTCGCCCCGACCGAGCCGGATCCGATGCCGGTTGTGATTGGCGCCGGCGGTGGGCTGCCAGGCATCGCGCACCAGGGCCCGGAAGCCGCGGGCGGGGGAGTGGACCACCAGCTCCGACGTCGTCGACTCGCCCAGCCTGATCCCACCGAGCGGAGCCCGGCTGATCTCCAGGGTCGCGGGTTTCGGTGCCAGGAGTACGTCGAGCAGTGCCAGCACCACCACGAGCAGGATCCACATCGCCGCCGTCCCGGCAGTCGGCCTCAGCACGACCGGGACGATGCCGGCGAGCATCAGGAGCGTGACCCGCCAGGTGATGGTCATCGCGGGACGGGGACGGCGCCGATGGCGGAGGAGAGGACCTGGGAGACCTGGACACCCTCGAGCTCGGCCTCGGGGCGCAGGGCCAGGCGATGGGCGAGAGTGGCGTGGGCGAGCGACTTCACGTCGTCGGGAGTCACGAAGTCGCGGCCCGCGAGCCAGGCCCAGGCGCGCGCGGAGCGGAGCAGCGCGGTGGCGCCTCGCGGGGACACCCCGGCCGACAGCGATGGGGACTCGCGGGTCGCCCGGGCGATGTCGACGATGTAGCCGGTGACCTCGGGGGACACCTGGACGGAGCCGACGTGCTGGCGCGCGGCCTCGATGTCGGCGCCCGAGGCGACCGCCGTGACCCCGGCGCCGGCGACGTCGCGCGGGTCGAAGCCGGAGGCGTGCCGGTTGAGGATCTGGACCTCGTCGGAGCGCGAGGGCACCGGGAGGACGACCTTCAGCAGGAACCGGTCCAGCTGGGCCTCCGGGAGCGGGTAGACGCCCTCGTACTCGATCGGGTTCTGGGTCGCGGCCACCAGGAACGGGCGCGGCAGCGCGCGGGTGACCCCGTCGACCGAGACCTGGCCCTCCTCCATCGCCTCGAGCAGCGCCGACTGTGTCTTCGGCGGGGTGCGGTTGATCTCGTCGGCCAGGAGGAGGTTGGTGAAGACCGGCCCCTCCCGGAAGGTGAGCTCGCCGTGGGAGGACTCGACCACCATCGACCCGGTGATGTCGCCGGGCATCAGGTCGGGGGTGAACTGCACCCGGCGGGTCTCGACCGAGAGCGCCGCCGACAGCGACCTGACCAGCAGGGTCTTGGCGGTGCCGGGTACGCCCTCCATGAGCACGTGGCCGCCGCACACCAGCGCGACCAGCAGCCCGGAGACCGCGGCGTCCTGCCCGACGACCGCCTTGGCGACCTCGGCCCGGACCGCGGTGAGCCGCTCCCGTGCGCCGTCGGGCGCCACGTTGGCGATGGTCTCGGATTGGGTCATGGGTGTCGTACCTCTTCCTCAAGGGCAGCCAGCGCGTTGGCCAGCGTGATCAGGTCTTGGTCGTTCTCGATCGGGGCGTCGGTGAGCAGCGCGGAGACCTCGAGATCGGGTCGTCCGGTGTGCTGGGCGACGGCGCGTACGACGGCCTCCGGGGTGACGTCGCGCCCCAGCCGCAGCCGCCGGGCAAGGCGGGTGCGAGCGGCCTGCCGCAGCGTCGTCGCGGCGTGCGTGCGGTCGCCGGAACGGCGGTAGAGCCGGCCCAGGCTGCGCGTCGTCTCCCCGGCCCGGACGTGGACCGGCAACGGCTCGACCGCCAGCGGACCCAGCCGCCGTCCGCGGGCGATGGCGAAGGCGACGACCGCGAGCAGCAGGAGCCACAGGGCCGGCTTGATCCAGCGCGGCAGCAGCGAGCTGGGGGAGTGGGCCTCGTCGGGCGCGAGGTCCTCGAAGGAGGGGACGTACCAGACCAGGTGGTCGTTCTCGCCCAGCAGCCGCAGCGCCACCGCCGCGTTGTCCGCCCGCAGGATCTGGTCGTTGGTCAGCACCTGCGGCGCGCCCCAGACGGTGAGCCCCTCGGCGGGCGCCAGCACCGCGCCGCCCTCGTGCGTGAAGCAGAAGCCGGTGTCGTACGCGGTGACCGCATCGGCCTGGATACTGAGCCCTTCCCAGCGCGGGTCGTCGCAGGCCGCTTCGACCTTCTCGGGCGTCTGGGCGACCGAATAGGGGATGC
The DNA here is from genome assembly GCF_040300245.1 of Nocardioides sp. NPDC000445. NCBI lineage: Bacteria > Bacillati > Actinomycetota > Actinomycetes > Propionibacteriales > Nocardioidaceae > Nocardioides > Nocardioides sp. NPDC000445. The sequence goes on from NZ_JBEPDH010000007.1 coordinate 41,274, forward strand.
CGAGCATCGCCGACACGTAGGGAGCGGGCTCGGCCAGGATCAGCCCGGCGGCATCGTCGGTGCGCTCGCGCAGCCGGGAGGCGGTGTCCTCGCCGAGCGCGTCGGTGCCGGTCACGAAGACCGTGGTGTTCCGCCCGATCTCGGTGCTCTCCAGGCGCTTCGACGAGCGGACGATCTCGACCTCGACACCGTGATCCTCGAGTACCTCGACGAGCGCCCGGGTGCCGTCGGGGTCGGGGCTCTCGGGATCGTACGCGGCGAAGGACTCCCCGCCCTTCGGCGTCGCGATGTACGCCAGCACGACCGCGATCACGAAGGCCAGCGCGACGATCAGAAGCGGGCGGTTCCTTCGGAACCAGCCCAAGCGTCCGGCGGTCGCGTCCGCCGGGCTCGCCGGAGCCTGCGTGCTCATCGCGCCACCGCCAGCTCCTGCTCGAGAGCGAGGACGCCCTCGGCCTGCTCACGCGTGGCGGGGTGGTGGCCGTAGAGCACCTCGTTGAACAGCTCCGCGGCCTGCCCGGCGCGGCCATCGAGCGACATCTCCCGCTCCAGGCTCGCGGCGACCTCGGCGGCGGTCAGCCCGGGATCCTCCGCGAGCCGGCCGCGCTCGACCTGCCGCCGGGCCAGGGCCCGGAACCCGTCGATGACCGCGGCGCCATGATCCCCTGAGGCGTACGCCGCCTCGGCCCGCGCCCGGAGCGCGGCCGCGGAGAGCGACTCGTCGGTGAGGACGTCGCCGTTGCGGTCGCGGGCGACCCGAGGGCTGCGCCGGGCCCGCGAGACCAGCAGGCCGATCCCGACCAGGAGCGCTGCGAAGACGACCATCGCGGCGACGGTCTGCGCCCAGGGCACGTCGCCGACCGACGGCAGGCCGTCGGACAGGGTGCGCTCGATCCAGCGCAGGATCCGCTCGATGAGGTCGAGGTCGTGGTACTCCGGGTCGGCGAGCTCGCGCCGAAGCCAGGAGCGACCCTCCTCGGGCGTCGGCGCCAGGGGAGGAGTCTGTTGGAGGAGGATCATCTGGTCAGCAGCCCGGCCTGCTCCATCAGCTCGACCTCGTAGGACTCCTTGCGGATGCGCTGGTCGAGATACTGCAGGTTGGTCACCGCGCCGCTGAACGGGGTCACGATCGCAGCGGAGACCACGGTCGAGACGGCGCTGCCGGCGATGGTCGCCAGGAAGTAGAGGTCCGGCTGGACGATGCCCACGACGCTGGCGACCAGGCTGATCGGGAAGGCGACGATCTGGGAGGCGAAGCCGACGATGATGGCGGCCAGCAGCCAGATCCCGAAGAGCCGCCAGAACTGCCGCGCCGACAGCTTCCAGGCCCGTCCGATGGCGCCGAAGACACCGGCGCTCTCCAGCATCAGCGCCGGCACCGCGAGCAGGTAGAGCCGCACCGTCAGGAAGAGGACGGCCACGATCAGCAGCAGGAACATCAGGATGCCGACCAGGATCGCCGGGACGGGGCTGTCGACGACGAGCGCGAGCACCACCACGGGACTCGCCGCGATCGCCAGGACCAGGGTGAAGGTCACCGCGCTCAGCAGCGCCAGCCCGATCAGCCGCCAGCGGTTGCCGTGGGTCGCCGCCCACGCCTGCGCGAGGGTGAGCTTGCGGCCGATCGCGGCGGCATGGGCGACGTGGGAGATCATCCCGGCCACCAGGATCGCGCCGATCGCCTGCAGGACCGAGCCGAGGAACAAGGATCCGATGGCCACCAGCACGCCGATGATCTCGGAGCCACCGGGCGAGTAGTTCGGGTCCTCGATGGTCGTCCCGAACCACTCCAGGCTGTCGCCGGTGATGGTCATCGCCGCGGTCACGCCCAGCGGGATGGCCATCGCGACCGCCGCCACGAGGACCGAGGCACCGACCGTGGCGCCGGGGTTGAAGCGTACGAGCCGGAAGGCGCCGTCGAGCATGTCGCCGAGGCCCAACGGACGCAACGGGATCGCTCCCGGCTTGTGAGCCGGCGGCAGCGGCTGGGCCCACGCCGGATGCACCGGTGGGGACTGCACCGGCTGGGACTGCACCGGCTGGCCCGGCGGGGGTGGGGTCGACGGGTTCGCCGCGCCCTGGTGAGGTTGCTCACCCGGTGGGGGTGGCCACACTCCTGACATCCTGATGCTCCTCGTCGCGACGACCGGCGAACTCGCTCGGTTGGGGGCATCCTCTCAGAGCGACCCAGACGACATCGTTGATTTGGAGCCACCTGCGTACGCGTGACAAGATTCTCTGGTTGCTCCGGTGAACTGTCGCTGGGGTGCGCACACCTTGACTACTGAATCGCGTCACCTGAGCAGGCTGATCAGCCTGTCCGGATGTGGTCTGTGGTCGCCGTGTGCCCATCCCGAAGGCGTGGTTCCAGTGAAGCTGATGGTGAAAGTCCCGTCGAGAGCTCGGCGTTCGCTTGTGGAAAATAAGCGACACGCCCGACCGCGGGGGTCGGAGCCAGAGGTGAGCAACCGGGCCGACTCAGCCGGAGGAAGCCTGTAGCACGCGGCACGCTGACCAAGAAGGACGAGAGAGACAGATGGCGGGACAGAAGATCCGCATCAGGCTCAAGGCCTATGACCACGAGGTGATCGACACCTCGGCGCGAAAGATCGTGGACACGGTCACCCGTACGGGTGCCAAGGTCGCCGGCCCGGTGCCGCTGCCGACCGAGAAGAACGTGTACTGCGTCATCCGCTCGCCCCACAAGTACAAGGACTCGCGCGAGCACTTCGAGATGCGCACCCACAAGCGCCTCATCGACATCATCGACCCGACCCCGAAGACTGTTGACTCCCTCATGCGGCTCGACCTGCCTGCTGGTGTCGACATCGAGATCAAGCTCTGAGGTTGACGACATGACGATCGAACGCAACGTGAAGGGTCTCCTGGGCACCAAGCTCGGCATGACCCAGCTGTGGGACGAGAACAACGTCGTCGTCCCTGTGACCGTCATCGCGGCGAACACCAACGTCGTGACCCAGGTCCGCACCCCCGAGGCCGACGGCTACAACGCCGTGCAGATCGGCTACGGCGAGATCGACGGCCGCAAGGTGAACAAGCCGGGCGCCGGCCAGTTCGAGAAGGCCGGCACCACGCCGCGCCGCCACCTGGCCGAGATCCGCACCGCCGACGCCGCGTCGTACTCCGCCGGCCAGGAGCTCCCCGTCGACACCTTCGCCATCGGCGAGGAGATCGACGTGACGGGCACCTCGAAGGGCAAGGGTTTCGCGGGCACCATGAAGCGTCACGGCTTCTCCGGTGTCGGTGCCTCCCACGGTGCCCACCGCAACCACCGCAAGCCGGGATCGATCGGCGCTTGCGCCACCCCGGGTCGCGTGTTCAAGGGCGTCCGCATGGCCGGTCACATGGGTACTGACACCGTCACCACCCAGAACCTGACCGTGCACGCCGTCGACACCGAGAAGGGCCTCATCCTGGTCAAGGGCGCCATTCCTGGCCCCAAGGGTGGCCTCGTGGTCCTCCGCTCGGCTGCTAAGAAGCTGGAGGCCTGATCATGGCTATCAAGACTGTCAAGGTCGACTTCCCGGCTGAGATCTTCGATGTTGAGGTCAACATCCCGCTGATCCACCAGGTCGTCGTCGCGCAGCAGGCCGCTGCGCGCCAGGGCACGCACTCCACCAAGACCCGCGGCGAGGTCCGCGGCGGTGGACGCAAGCCCTACAAGCAGAAGGGCACCGGTCGCGCCCGTCAGGGTTCGACCCGCGCGCCGCAGTTCGCCGGTGGTGGCACCGTCCACGGCCCGCAGCCGCGTGACTACAGCCAGCGCACCCCCAAGAAGATGAAGGCTGCCGCCCTCCGCGGTGCCCTCTCCGACCGGGCCCGCGCCGGCCAGATCCACGTGGCCGAGTTCGCCCTCGAGGCGCCCTCGACCAAGACCGCGCTGACCGCCCTCAAGGCGATCTCGGACGTCAAGCGTTACCTCGTCGTCCTGGACCGCTCCGAGTCCGTCGCCGCGCTGAGCCTGCGCAACGCCCCTGAGGTGCACCTGCTCTGGGCCGACCAGCTCAACACCTACGACGTCCTCGTCTCCGACGACGTTGTCTTCTCCAAGCCGGCCTTCGAGGTCTTCATCTCGGGCAAGCCGGTCGTCGCCGCCAAGGAGACCGTCACCATCGGTGAGGTCGAGAAGGACGCGATCAAGGAGGCTGCCGTCGAGCCCGCCAAGGAGATCGACCTCCCCGAGGGCGCTGTCGCGCCGCTCGAGGACGGCTCGGCCCCCGAGGGCTTCGACATCAAGGGCAACGTCAAGGGCAAGGACAAGAAGTTCCACGCCCCGGGCGGCCGTTGGTACGAGTCCACCAAGGCGGAGTTCTACTTCAAGTCCGCCGAGGACGCCATCGCCGCCGGTTTCGTCGAGGCCGGCAAGAAGAAGGCTGAGGAGGCTGACAAGTGAGCACGCTGCACTACGACCCCCGCGACATTCTGATCGCGCCGGTGGTCTCCGAGAAGAGCTACGGCCTCCTCGACCAGAACAAGTACACCTTCATCGTTCGCCCCGACGCGAACAAGACCGAGATCAAGATCGCGGTCGAGAAGGTGTTCGACGTCAAGGTGACCTCGGTCAACACGATCAACCGCAAGGGCAAGGCCCGTCGTACGCGTTACGGCCTGGGCAAGCGCCCCGACACCAAGCGCGCGATCGTCTCCCTGGCTGAGGGCGACCGCATCGACATCTTCGGCGCGTGAGAAGGACTGACTGAACATGGCTATTCGTAAGTACAAGCCGACCACCCCGGGCCGTCGTGGCTCGTCGGTGGCCGACTTCGCCGAGATCACTCGGACCACGCCGGAGAAGTCGCTGACGGTGCCCCTTCCCAAGAAGGGCGGCCGCAACAACCAGGGCCGTATCACCACCCGCCACAAGGGTGGTGGCCACAAGCGGGCCTACCGGATCATCGACTTCCGTCGCTACGACAAGGACGGCGTGCCGGCCAAGGTCGCTCACATCGAGTACGACCCGAACCGCACCGCCCGTATCGCCCTGCTGCACTACTTCGACGGCGAGAAGCGCTACATCCTCGCGCCCGTCGGCGTGAGCCAGGGCACCGTCGTGGAGTCCGGTCCCACCGCCGACATCAAGCCCGGCAACAACCTCCCGCTGCGCAACATCCCGGTTGGTACCACCATCCACGCTGTTGAGCTGCGTCCGGGTGGCGGCGCGAAGATCGCCCGCTCCGCCGGCATGAGCGCCCAGCTGGTCGCTCGCGAGGGCTCCAAGGCCACGCTGCGTATGCCTTCGGGTGAGATGCGCTTCGTCGACGTGCGCTGCCGCGCCACCGTCGGTGAGGTCGGCAACGCCGAGCAGTCCAACATCAACTGGGGTAAGGCCGGCCGTATGCGGTGGAAGGGCGTTCGCCCGACCGTCCGCGGTGTCGTCATGAACCCGGTCGACCACCCGCACGGTGGTGGTGAGGGTAAGACCTCTGGTGGCCGTCACCCGGTCAGCCCCTGGGGTAAGCCCGAGGGCCGTACGCGTAAGCGCAAGGCCTCTGACTCGCAGATCATCCGCCGCCGTAAGAGCGGGAAGGGTAGGAAGTAAGCAATGCCTCGCAGCCTGAAGAAGGGCCCCTTCATCGACGACCACCTTCAGAAGAAGGTGGACGCCGAGAACGAGAAGGGCACCCACAACGTGATCAAGACCTGGTCGCGCCGCTCGATGATCGTGCCCGAGATGATCGGTCACACCATCGCGGTGCACGACGGTCGCAAGCACGTCCCGGTCTTCGTGTCCGACTCGATGGTCGGTCACAAGCTGGGCGAGTTCGCCCCGACCCGCACGTTCAAGGGTCACATCAAGGACGACCGGAAGGGACGCCGTCGATGACCACCACCGAACGGCAGCGCATCAGCGCCCGCCGCGACTCCCTGCTCGGCGACCAGCCGGGTGCCTTCGCGAGTGCCCGCTTCGTGCGGATCACCCCGCTGAAGGCACGCCGCGTCGTCGACCTGGTCCGCGGCCTGCCCGTCGACGAGGCTCTGTCCCTGCTGCAGTTCGCGCCGCAGGCAGCCTCCGAGACTGTTTACAAGGTTCTCGAGAGCGCCATCGCCAACGCGGTGACGACCGAGGGTCTGGACCGTGACGACCTCGTCGTCTCGGTCGCCATGGTCGACGAAGGTCCGACCATGAAGCGCTGGCGTCCCCGCGCCCAGGGCCGTGCGACCCGCATCAACAAGCGGACCTCGCACATCACCCTGGTCGTGCAGCCGGCCGACGTCGTCGAGAAGGGCGGTAAGAAGTAATGGGTCAGAAGATCAACCCGAACGGCTTCCGCCTGGGCATCTCGACCGACCACAAGTCGCGTTGGTACGCCGACAAGCAGTACAAGGAGTACGTCGGCGAGGACGTCAAGATCCGCAAGCTGCTCAGCAAGGGCATGGAGCGGGCCGGCATCGCCAAGGTCGAGATCGAGCGCACCCGTGACCGCGTCCGTGTGGACATCCACACCGCGCGTCCCGGCATCGTCATCGGTCGCCGCGGCGCCGAGGCCGACCGCCTCCGCACCGAGCTGGAGAAGCTCACCGGCAAGCAGGTTCAGCTGAACATCCTCGAGGTCAAGAACCCCGAGGTCGACGCTCAGCTGGTCGCCCAGGGTGTCGCCGAGCAGCTCAGCGGTCGCGTGCAGTTCCGTCGCGCGATGCGCAAGGCCATGCAGACCACCATGCGCTCCGGTGCCAAGGGCATCCGGATCCAGTGCTCGGGTCGTCTGAACGGCGCGGAGATGTCGCGTACCGAGTTCTACCGCGAGGGTCGCGTGCCGCTGCACACCCTTCGCGCGGACATCGACTACGGCTTCTACGAGGCCCGCACGACCTTCGGCCGCATCGGCGTGAAGGTCTGGATCTACAAGGGCGAGGTCTCCGGATCGCGCGCCGAGCGTCAGGCCGCCCAGGCCGCCCGTGCGGGCGTCCCGGGTCGCGGTGGCAACGACCGTCGCGGTGGCCGCGGCGACCGTCCGTCGCGTGGCTCCCGTGGTGACCGCCCGAACCGCGCTGACCGCGCGGCGAAGACTGAGGCGCCGGCTGCCGCTGAGGCTCCCGCCGCCGAGACCACGTCCCAGGAGGGCTGACCCATGCTGATGCCCCGTCGCGTCAAGCACCGCAAGCAGCACCACCCGAAGCGCACTGGCGTGGCCAAGGGTGGCACGAAGCTGGCCTTCGGTGACTACGGCATCCAGGCGATCGAGGGTCACTACGTGACCAACCGCCAGATCGAGGCAGCGCGTATCGCGATGACTCGTCACATCAAGCGAGGCGGCAAGGTGTGGATCAACATCTACCCCGACGTCCCGCTGACCAAGAAGCCCGCCGAGACCCGCATGGGTTCCGGTAAGGGTTCGCCCGAGTGGTGGGTCGCCAACGTCAAGCCGGGCCGCGTCATGTTCGAGCTCTCCGGTGTCGACGAGAACACGGCCCGCGAGGCGATGCGCCGCGCGATCCACAAGCTGCCCATGAAGTGCCGTTTCATCACGCGAGAGGCTGGTGAGTTCTGATGGCTAACTCCCTGCAGGCGTTCGAGCTGGACGAGCTCACCGACGTCGACCTCGAGGCGAAGCTGCGCGAGGCGAAGGAGGAGCTGTTCAACCTCCGGTTCCAGGCGGCCACCGGCCAGCTGGAGAGCCACGGTCGGCTCCGCACCGTCAAGAAGGACATCGCCCGGATCTACACCGTGGTGCGTGAGCGCGAGCTCGGCATCCGCGTGGCCCCGGGCACCGAGACCACCGAGGAGGCCTGATCATGGCTGAGTCCACCACGGACACCACCGAGCGCAACACGCGCAAGGTGCGCGAGGGCCTCGTCGTCAGCGACAAGATGGACAAGACCATCGTCGTCGAGGTCGAGGACCGCGTGAAGCACCCGCTCTACGGCAAGGTCATGCGCCGTAGCAGCAAGCTCAAGGCTCACGACGAGCAGAACACCGCCGGCATCGGCGACCGCGTCCTGGTCATGGAGACCCGGCCGCTGTCCGCCACCAAGCGGTGGCGCCTCGTCGAGGTCGTCGAGCGCGCCAAGTGATCCTCGTCTCGTAAGAGACGGATCCGGCTGGCGACAAACGTCGCCAAATTGACCAAAGGGCGCAGGTCCAGCGACCATTGTTCGCTGGGCCTGTGCCCATCAAATCCCATTACGTTCGGCAAGGCTCGACCGCCCTGGATGCGGTTGAGAACCAGCTCGACAAGGAGAAGTAATGATCCAGCAGGAGTCGCGACTCAAGGTCGCCGACAACACTGGTGCGAAGGAGATCCTTTGCATTCGTGTGCTCGGTGGTTCCGGTCGTCGCTACGCCGGCATCGGCGACACCATCGTCGCCACCGTCAAGGACGCTATCCCCGGTGGCAACGTGAAGAAGGGTGACGTCGTCAAGGCCGTCATCGTGCGCACCGTCAAGGAGCGCCGCCGCGCTGACGGCTCGTACATCCGCTTCGACGAGAACGCCGCCGTCATTCTCAAGAACGACGGCGAGCCGCGAGGCACCCGCATCTTCGGCCCTGTCGGCCGTGAGCTGCGCGACAAGAAGTTCATGAAGATCATCTCGCTCGCGCCGGAGGTGCTGTGATGGGTCGCTCGCACATCAAGAAGGGCGACACCGTCAAGGTGATCGCTGGTAAGGACAAGGGCGGCTCCGGCAAGGTGATCGCTGTCCTCACCCAGGAGGACCGTGTGATCGTCGAGGGCATCAACCTCGTCAAGAAGCACACCAAGGTCCAGGACCAGGGCGGCCGCGCCGGCACCACCGGCGGCATCGTGAACACCGAGGCCCCGATCCACGTTTCCAACGTCCAGCTGCTCGAGGGTGGCGAGCCGGTTCGCGTCGGCTTCCGCCGTGAGACGGTCCAGAAGCGTCGCCCCGACGGGTCGACGTACGCCGCCGAGCGCAGCGTTCGCATCTCGCGCAAGACCGGTAAGGACATCTGATCATGACCGACACCGCTGTGGCCCCGCGCCTCAAGACGAAGTACCGCGAGGAGATCGCCCCGGCCCTGCAGGCCGAGTTCGAGATCCCGAATGTCATGCAGATCCCCGGTCTGACCAAGATCGTCGTCAACATGGGTGTGGGCGAGGCTGCTCGCGACTCCAAGCTGATCGAGGGCGCTGTCAACGACCTGACCGCGATCACCGGCCAGAAGCCGCTGATCAACAAGGCGAAGAAGTCCATCGCGCAGTTCAAGCTGCGTGAGGGCATGCCGATCGGTGCGCACGTCACGCTGCGCGGCGACCGCATGTGGGAGTTCCTCGACCGCCTGCTCTCGCTCGCGCTGCCCCGCATCAGGGACTTCCGCGGTCTCAACGGCAAGCAGTTCGACGGCAACGGCAACTACACCTTCGGTCTCACCGAGCAGGTCATGTTCCACGAGATCAACCAGGACAAGATCGACCGCTCGCGGGGCATGGACATCACCCTCGTGACGACTGCCACCAACGACGACCAGGGTCGCGCGCTGCTCAAGGCGCTCGGCTTCCCGTTCAAGGAGAACTGAGATGGCGAAGACCGCTCTCAAGGTGAAGGCCGCCCGCAAGCCGAAGTTTGCGGTTCGCGGTTACACCCGCTGCCAGCGCTGCGGCCGCCCGAAGGCTGTGTTCCGCAAGTTCGGCCTGTGCCGTATCTGCCTGCGCGAGATGGCCCACCGGGGCGAGCTGCCCGGCGTCACCAAGTCCTCCTGGTGAGCGATCACCGTTCCAACCACTGACGTTGAAGGTCCTCATGACTGTGTGTCGTGAGGAAACCACTACGAGAAAGGGCCGTTCGGCCAATGACGATGACTGACCCGATCGCAGACATGCTCACTCGTCTGCGTAACGCCAACCAGGCGTACCACGATGCGGTTTCGATGCCGTACAGCAAGCTGAAGCAGGGCGTCGCTGAGATCCTCCAGCAGGAGGGCTACATCACCAAGTACGAGGTGCTGGAGCCCACCGAGGGCCAGGTCGGCAAGACCCTGTCGATCACCCTCAAGTACGGCCGCAACCGTGAGCGCTCGATTGCCGGCGTACGCCGCATCAGCAAGCCCGGTCTGCGTGTCTACGCGAAGCACACCGGTCTCCCGAAGGTGCTCGGCGGCCTCGGCGTCGCGATCATCTCGACGAGCCAGGGTCTGCTGACCGACCGCCAGGCGAACAAGAAGGGCGTAGGTGGGGAAGTCCTCGCCTACGTCTGGTAATCAGGGAAGGGAGAGAGAAGACATGTCGCGTATTGGCAAGCTCCCCGTCCCGGTTCCGGCCGGCGTGGACGTCACCATCGACGGCCAGGTCGTGAGCGTCAAGGGCCCCAAGGGTTTCCTGTCGCACACCGTGGCCGAGCCGATCACCGTCGAGAAGGGCCAGGACGACGAGGGCCGTGGCGTCCTCGACGTCAAGCGCCCCGACGACAGCCGGGACAACAAGGCCCTCCACGGCCTGTCCCGCACGCTGATCAACAACATGGTCCTGGGTGTCACCGAGGGCTACGAGAAGAAGCTCGAGATCGTCGGCGTGGGTTACCGCGTGCTGTCGAAGGGCCCGACCAAGCTGGAGTTCCAGCTGGGTTACTCCCACTCGATCGTCTTCGACGCGCCCGAGGGCATCACCTTCACCACCGACGGTCCGACCAAGCTCGGTGTCGTCGGCATCGACAAGCAGCTCGTCGGTGAGGTCGCGGCCAACATTCGCAAGCTGCGCAAGCCGGAGCCCTACAAGGGCAAGGGCGTTCGTTACGCCGGCGAGAACATCCGCCGCAAGGTCGGAAAGGCTGGTAAGTGATGGCCATCTCGCTGTCGAACAACAAGCACACCGCTTCCCGTGTCCGCTCGCGCCTGCGTCGTCAGGCCCGCGGTCGCAAGAAGATCGAGGGTACGCCGGAGCGCCCGCGCCTCGTCGTGACCCGGTCGGCCAAGCACATCACCGCCCAGGTCGTCGACGACCTGGCCGGCAAGACGCTTGCCTCGGCTTCGACCATCGAGGGCGACCTGCGGTCGGCCTCCGGTGACAAGACCGCCAAGGCCAAGCAGGTCGGCGAGCTGGTTGCGTCGCGTGCCAAGGCCGCTGGGGTGGAGACCGTCGTCTTCGACCGTGCCGGCAACAAGTACCACGGCCGTGTCGCCGCGCTCGCCGATGGCGCGCGCGAGGCCGGTCTGACCTTCTGATCGCAACGATCGAACGAGAGAAGAGGAAAGTCTGATGAGCGGAGCCCAGCGCGGACAGCGTGGTGGCGAGCGCCGAGGTCGCGACGACCGTCGCAACCAGAGCGCCGACAAGACCGCCTACATCGAGAAGGTCGTCGCGATCAACCGAGTTGCCAAGGTCGTGAAGGGTGGTCGTCGCTTCAGCTTCACCGCCCTTGTGATCGTCGGTGACGGTGAAGGTCTGGTCGGCGTCGGCTACGGTAAGGCGAAGGAAGTTCCCGCGGCGATCGCCAAGGGTGTCGAGGAAGCGAAGAAGCACTTCTTCCGCGTTCCCCGCATCCAGGGCACGATCCCGCACCCGGTGCAGGGTGAGAAGGCCGCTGGTGTGGTCCTTCTTCGTCCGGCCGCCCCTGGTACCGGTGTCATCGCCGGTGGCCCGGTGCGCGCCGTCCTGGAGTGCGCCGGCATCCACGACGTGCTGAGCAAGTCGCTCGGTTCGTCCAACCAGATCAACATCGTCCACGCGACGGTGGAGGCCCTCAGGATGCTCGAGACGCCTGAGGCTGTCGCCGCCCGCCGTGGTCTCCCCGTTGAGGACGTCGCCCCCGACGCGCTGCTCAAGGCGCAGGCCGAGGCTACGGCTCCCGCTGTGGAGGTGTCGGCCTGATGGCGCAGCTGAAGGTCCAGCAGAAGAAGGGCCTCGTTGGTCTCAAGCAGAACCAGCGAGACACCCTGCGTACGCTCGGTCTCAAGCGGATCGGCGACGTGGTCGTCAAGGAGGACCGCCCGGAGATCCGCGGCATGGTCCAGACCGTCCGTCACCTGGTGACGGTCGAGGAGGTCGACTGATATGGCACTCAAGGTGCACAACCTGGCGCCGGCTCCCGGTGCCAAGAAGGCCAAGACCCGTGTGGGTCGTGGTGAGGCGTCCAAGGGTAAGACGGCCGGCCGTGGTACCAAGGGCACGAAGGCCCGTTACCAGGTCCCCGCTTACTTCGAGGGTGGCCAGACCCCGATGCACATGCGACTCCCCAAGCTGAAGGGTTTCAAGAACCCCTTCAAGGTGGAGTTCCAGGTCGTCAACCTCGACAAGCTCAACGAGCTTTTCCCCGAGGGTGGCGTCGTCACCCCCGAGACCCTGATCGAGAAGGGTGCCGTCCGCAAGGGCCACCCGGTCAAGGTCCTGGGCCAGGGTGACCTGACCGTCAAGGTCGAGATCAGCGCCAACGCCTTCTCCGGCACTGCCAAGGAGAAGATCGAGGCCGCTGGCGGAACTGTCACGGTTCTCTGACAGTTCTACTAACGTAGAGCCTGTCACGTGGGAGCGCGGCCGGGTCGCCCCTTCGGGGTCCCGACCGCGCTCCCGCTGTTTCAGCCCTACGTGCAAGAACTGCCGTGGGGGCTGTTAGGCTGCCACGGGTTTTCGCATCGGCGCAGGCCCTGCGACCCCTGATTGTCGAAAGAGGAACCATTCGTGCTTGGCGCGTTCGCATCAGCGTTCCGTACTCCGGACCTGCGCAAGAAGCTGCTCTTCGTTCTCTTCATCGTCGTGATCTTCAGGGCTGGGTCCCAGATCCCGGCTCCTGGCGTTCACGTCGCGAACGTCCAGCAGTGTCTTGACGCGGCTCAGACCGGTGACAGCGCCGGCCTCTACAACCTGGTCAATCTCTTCTCCGGTGGCGCACTGCTGCAGTTGACGATCTTCGCGCTCGGCATCATGCCGTACATCACCGCGAGCATCATCCTGCAGCTTCTCGTCGTGGTGATCCCTCGCCTCGAGCGCCTCAAGAAGGAAGGCCAGGCGGGACAGACGAAGATCACGCAGTACACCCGCTACCTGACCCTCGGTCTCGCGGTCCTGCAGGCCACCGGCATCGTCGCGCTGGCCCGTTCCGGCGACCTGCTCCAGGGCTGCACCCAGCCGCTGCTGCACGACGACGGCACCGCCACCTTCCTGGTCATGGTCATCACCATGACCGCCGGCACCGCGGTCATCATGTGGCTCGGTGAGCTCATCACCGAGCGCGGCATCGGCAACGGTATGTCGATCCTCATCTTCACCCAGGTCGTCGCCACGTTCCCGGCCACCATGTGGGCGGTCAAGAACGACAAGGGCTGGTGGACCTTCGCGATCGTGATCGTCATCGGTCTGGCGATCATGGCGGCGGTCATCTTCATCGAGCAGGCCCAGCGCCGGATCCCGGTCCAGTACGCGCGCCGCATGGTCGGTCGCAAGATGTTCGGCGGCTCGTCGACGTACATCCCGCTCAAGGTGAACCAGGCCGGTGTCATCCCGGTCATCTTCGCCTCGTCGCTGCTCTACCTGCCGGCGATGGCGGCGCAGTTCAACCAGAACGCGCAGAACCCGCCGGCGTGGGTCGACTGGATCAACAACTACTTCGTCCAGGGCGACCACCCGGTCTACATGGCGACGTACTTCGCGCTGATCATCTTCTTCACCTACTTCTACGTGTCGATCACCTTCAACCCGCCGGAGGTCGCCGACAACATGAAGAAGTACGGCGGCTTCATTCCTGGAATTCGGGCCGGGAAGCCGACCGAGGACTACCTGTCCTACGTTCTGTCCCGTATCACACTGCCGGGCTCGCTCTACCTCGGTCTGGTTGCGCTCATCCCGCTGATCGCGCTGGCGCTCATCAACGCGAACCAGAACTTCCCGTTCGGTGGCACCTCGATCCTCATCATGGTCGGCGTCGCCCTCGACACGGTGAAGCAGATCGAGAGCCAGCTCCAGCAGCGCAACTATGAAGGGTTCCTCCGATGAGACTGATCATCATGGGCCCGCCGGGAGCCGGTAAGGGCACCCAGGCGAAGTTCATCGCCGAGCACTTCGAGATCCCGGCGATCTCGACCGGCGACATCTTTCGCGCCAACGTCTCCCAGGGCACGCCCCTCGGTGTCGAGGCCGCGTCCTACATGGACAAGGGAGAGTACGTCCCGGACACGATCACGAACCTGATGGTCCGCAACCGGATCGACGAGCCCGACGCGGCCCAGGGATTCCTGCTCGACGGCTACCCGCGCACGCTCGCGCAGGTCGAAGAGCTCGACGGGATGATCAAGTACACCGGCCACGCGCTGGACGCAGTGGTCGTGCTGACGGTCGACAAGGACGAGATCGTGCAGCGGCTGCTGCAGCGTGCCGAGCTCGAGGGTCGCGCCGACGACACCGAGGACGTCATCCGCCGCCGCCAGGAGGTCTACCTCGAGGAGACCGCGCCGCTGATCGAGGTCTACAAGGGTCGCGGCCTGGTCCACGAGATCGACGGCATGGGTGACGTCGACGACGTCACCAAGCGGATCTTCGACGAGCTCGACATCGTCCCTGAGTCCTGAAACAGACATCTTGTACGCAACGGGGGAGCAGTGGGCTTCTTGAACAAGGTCCAGATCAAGACCCCTGAGCAGATCGAGAAGATGCGTCGGGCCGGCCTCGTGGTCGGCGAGACGCTCGAGGTGCTCCGGGCCGCCGCGCGGCCCGGAGTCACCCTTCTCGAGCTCGACGCCATCGCCGAGGACTCGATCCGGTCCCGGGGTGGCGTGCCGTCGTTCAAGGGCTACCACGGCTTCCCGGGCTCGATCTGTGCTTCGGTCGACGAGGTCGTGGTCCACGGCATCCCCGGTTCCCGGGTGCTCCAGGACGGCGACATCATCTCGATCGACTGCGGCGCCATCGTCGATGGCTGGCACGGCGACGCCGCGATCACGGTGCCCATGGGCTCGGTGCCCGAGGAGGTCTCCGAGCTGATGCGCGTCACCGAGGAGTCCATGTGGCACGGCATCGCCGCTGCCCGCCTCGGCGGACGGGTCACCGACATCTCGCACGCCATCGAGACCTACGTCGACTCCCAGGGCGACTACGGCATCCTCGAGGACTTCAGCGGCCACGGCATCGGCACCGAGATGCACATGGAGCCGTCGGTGTTCAACTACGGCAAGCCCGGCAAGGGGCCGAAGCTGCAGCGCGGCATCGCGCTCGCCGTCGAGCCGATGCTCACCCTCGGTGGCCCCGAGGTCACCACCCTGGAGGACGACTGGACCGTCGTGACCGACGACGGCTCCTGGGCTGCCCACTTCGAGCACACCTTCGCGCTCACCTCCGACGGCGCCTGGGTGCTCACCGCTCTCGACGGCGGCGAGGAGATGCTCGGCAAGCTCGGGATGCCCTGGGGCGGTCACTGAGCCGCGCATGACCGAGATCGTGCGCTTCGCGGCAGTGGCCGAGGTCGACGCCGATCTGGGGCTGCTCTCGACCGCGGAGCGGGCGCGTCACGAGCGGCTGGTCGCCGATACGGACAAGCAGGCGTACGCCGCCGCGCACGTCCTCGTCCGCGAGTGCGCCGCGGAGCTGTTGGGCACCGTGCGCGAGGAGATCGTCATCGAGCAGCGCTGCGCTCGCTGCGACAGCACCGAGCACGGAGCCCCGTCGGTGGCCGGTGCCGCAGCGGTCCGGGTGAGCCTCAGCCACACCCGCGGCCAGGTCGCCGCGGTGGCCGCCGGACGACGCTGCGGCATCGACGTGGAGAAGGTCTCGCGCGGTCCCGACCGGGCGCTCTCGCCGCGCGAGGTGGCCTGGGTGGCGGGACAGGAGGACGCTGCGTACGCGTTCACCCGGTTGTGGGTGCGCAAGGAGGCGTTGGTCAAGGCCGGCCACGGAAGCATGGCGGCGGCGCAGCGCCTCGACGTCCTCGCCGGCGACGTCCCGGCGGAGCAACTCGGGGAGGTCCGGCTCACCCAGTGGGAGGGCTCCGGATTCCTCGGCGCGGTCGCGATCTGTGCCGACATGTGGACCGAAAACTGATAGGAAACTGAACGATTCCCGCTTACCAACGCGTTTGACTAGCGGATATGCGACATCACCTATCAGTTGACAGAGAAAGGGACCTCGGCATCTCGCGTAGGGCCCCCGACTGTGAGTAACTTGGTCAGCCCGCGGGGACAGAGAGAGCCCCGTACTCGGGAGGAAGAACCGGATGAGTACGCAGTTGCGACCACCAACGGCGGCGCGACCCAATCCATCAGCACGGACGCGGAGCGCGATCATCGACCGCCTCAGTCCTGAGGACATCGACATGTTCTGGGACCAGATCGCCACCTCGCTCCCGCTCGTCGAGGAGACGGGCGCCGGCGCCGCGGACCATGAGGTGATCGTCACCTTCTGCTGGCGCGATGACGAGGCCGAGGAGGTGCTCCTCTTCGCCAACAGGCTGACCGACGAGCGTCATCTCGCCGAGACGATGCTCGAGCGGAAGGAAGGCACCGACCTGTGGCACGCCTCGTTCCTGATGAACGGCGACTGGCGGGCCTCGTACTCCTTCCTGTGCAAGCACCCCGGCGAGCCGGCCCCGTGGGAGAGCGAGGGTCAGGTCGAGCTGCGTGCCGTGCTGCACCGCGGCTACCTCGACCCGCTCAACCCCGACTGGTGCCACAACCGGCAGGGCATCAAGCAGTCGGTCGTGTCCCTGCCCGATGCCCCGCTGCAGCCATGGCTCTTCCGCCGCGACGACGTCGTCGCCGGCACGGTGACGCTGGAAGTGGGTCCCGACGGCCGCGACGTCTGGCTCTACGACCCCGCCGGCGCCGGTCTCAACGTCGACCTGCCGCTCGTGGTCGCCCTCGACGGTGAGATCTGGACCGACCACCACTCGCTGCCGACCACGCTCGACAACCTGATCGCCGACGGCCACCTCCGCCACGTACGCTGCGTCCTGCCCGCCTCCGGCGGCCGCGACAAGCGGTGGGAGGAGCTCGCCGGCGGCGAGGGTGCCGACTACATCGTCAACCAGCTGCTGCCGTGGGTGCGCGAGCGCCGTGCGGTCTCCGAGGAGACGTACGTCGTGGGTCAGAGCCTCGGCGGCGTCACCGCGCTGCGTGCCGGCCTGACCTATCCCGAGCACATCCACGGGGTCGCCAGCCAGTCGGCCTCGCTGTGGCTCGACGACCTCGCCGACGCTGTCACGGCGGAGGCGAAGACGCGTGTGCACCTGGCGCACGGCACACAGGAGTGGGTCCTCGACGAGCTCCACCACGACCTCGTCGACCGACTCCGAGCGGCGGGGATCGACGTCACGTCCGCCGAGCACAACGGTGGCCACGACTACGCCTGGTGGCGCTCGGCCGTCGCCGACGGCCTGCGCGCGCTGCTGCCGCCGGAATAACGGACGCCCCGGGGCGGGTTGAGACTTCACGTGATGCTGAGCGTTCTCGACCTCGTCCCGGTCCGCAAGGACCAGTCCTCCGCAGATGCCCTGGCCGCGACGCTGTCGTTGGCGAAGGTGGCCGACGAGCTCGGGTTCGAGCGCTACTGGCTCGCCGAGCACCACAACATGCCGGCGGTCGGGTCGACCAACCCGCCGGTGCTGATCTCACTGGTGGCCGGCGCGACCGAGCGGATCCGGGTCGGGTCCGGGGGAGTGATGCTGCCCAACCACGCACCGCTGGTGGTGGCCGAGCAGTTCTCGCTGCTCGAGGCGGCGTTCCCGGGACGCATCGACCTCGGCATCGGCCGCGCGCCGGGGACGGACCCGGTGACCTCCTGGGCGCTGCGTCACGGCGCCGGCGGGGTGAGCGACGACGCCGTCAACCGCTTCCCGGAGTACCTCGACAACATCGTCGCGATGATGGCGCCGGAGGGCGTCGGGCTGATGGCCGGCGGTCGCCAGCACGTCCTGCATGCGACCCCGTCGGCCGCGTCGGTCGCCGAGCTCTGGCTGCTCGGTTCCTCCGACTACTCCGCGCGTCTGGCGGCCGAGAAGGGCCTGCCGTACGTCTTCGCCCACCACTTCGCGGGCAACGGCACCGACACCAAGGCGATGATCGAGCTCTACCGCTCGACCTTCCAGCCCTCCGAGCTCCTCAGCGAGCCGAAGACGTTCCTCACCGTGAACGCGAGCGTGGCCGAGACCGCCGAGGAGGCCGACCGCCGGGCGCTGCCCCAGCTGCTGACCATGCTGAAACTGCGCACCGGCCAGCCGCTGACCGCGCAGCCCAGCATCGACGAGGCCGAGAAGACGGAGATCCCCGAAGCCCACCAGGGGCTGGTCGAGACGATGCGTGGCCGTTGGATCATCGGCTCCGCCGCGTACGCGAAGGCTCGCCTGGCCGGGATGGCCGAGGAGTACGGCGTGGACGAGGTCATGGTGAACCCGGTCGGATCGGCGTACGAGGGCACGGACCCGCGCACCGCGCCGGCTCGTGAGGAGACGCTGCGCCTGCTGGCCGGCTGAGTTGGCCGGCCGCGTAGGATCGGGCGACCTCGTCGTGAGGTGACGGCGCGCCTGAGCCACTTGGGACGAGGGACCTAGGACACTGTCTGCTTCTGGGTGCGTAACTCTGCACTCGCGCACCGGTTGTGCCAGTCTGATCAACGCTCTGTTTCCTTCTCCACATTTGAAAGTGCCGCCTCATGACACGCTGGAGCCTGCGCTGGTTGAAGCGCCGGGGGCCCCAGACTGCGACGCTCGCTGAGCAGTCAGATCCGGGTCTTGCTCGCTCATTCCCTCCGACCGGGGGTCAGACCGTGCCTTTTCCGCCGGTGCCGTCGAACCCCGCCATGCCACCGATCTCCTCCATGCCACCGATCTCCTCCATGCCACCGATCTCCTCCACGCCACCTCCCCTCCAGGAGGAAGAGGACGAGGCCTGGCCCGAGATCATGGAGCAGTTCGGGCTCCACCTGATCAGCTTGGCCGAGCAGATGCGGATCTCGCTCGACGGCCTCGAGGCCGACGAGGACGACCCCGATCGGCTGAAGAAGCTCTATGAGGTCGACCACGCCGTCACCCGCATGCGGCGCGCGAGCCGCGACCTGCGTACGCTCGCCGGCCGCGCCGAGGACGAGATGGGTGGCATCGACACCTCGCTGCTGGACATCATCCGGATGGCGCTGTCGGGCATCGAGCGCTACAACCAGGTCACGATCGGCCGAGTGAGCGACCTTGCCGTCATCGGCTACGCGGCCGACGACGTCTCCTGCCTGATCGCCGCGCTGCTGGACAACGCGACCAAGTACTCCCCGGGTGCGGTGACGGTCAACGTCCACCTCGCCGACGCCGGCGACGTGCTGTTCCGCATCGAGGACACCGGCATCGGCATCCCGGAGCGGTCGGTGGGCCGCCTCAACGCGCTGCTGGCGGGCCCGATCGTGGAGCTGGTCAGCAAGTCCGGGAGCCACACCGGCTTCCCGGTGGTGCACCGGATCGCCCGCAAGTACGACATCGACGTACGCCTCGCCACCCGCCCCGCGCCCGGCAACGGGATGATCGCGATGGTGACGGTGCCGGCCCAGCTCCTGTGCGAGGTGCCGGTCACCCCGCTCGAGCCGGCCGAGCTGCCAAGGGCCTCGAGTGCGAGCAGCGTCGCGGTCCTGCCTCCCGCCCCGCGGCGGCGCGGACCCCAGTCCGCGGCGCAGCCGCCCGCGCAGCCGGTGCGGCGCGAGGCGCGACCCTCCTCGCTCCAGCCGTTGCGACGGCCGACGCCGTCGGCCGAACAGGCGCCGCAGACCGGGCAGCAGCCCGTGGTGCACCAGCCTGTGCAGCCGCCGGCGGCGCAGTTCGCACCAGCACCCAGCGAGCAGCCGTCGCCGGATCTCGCCACCGACACGATGAAGACGTCGATCCCGGTCCCCGGCGAGACGGATGGGACGGATGAGACGAATGAGGCCTCCGTGCCCGCTGAGCAGAGCAGCCCAGTAGAGTCAGGTGCGCTCCCGCGCCGGGAGCCGGTCAGCCTGCGCAGCAAGCCGGCCGTGCCCGAAGCAGCCGCTGGACCGCAGATGGATGAGTCCTCGCCCGAGGACCAGTCGGCGGCCCGGCACTCCTTCGCCGACGATCTCGACGCGTTCTCCCTTGGTAGCTAAGACCCAGCAGTGAAAGGAACCCTTTCGTAATGGAAAGCCCGGTCGTCCCCCGCGACCCCAAGGAATTCAGCTGGCTGATCGACAACTTCGCCAGCTCCACCCCCGGTGTGACCCATGCGCTCATCGTCTCCTCCGACGGACTCCCGCTGATCGGTGCCGGTGGCATGTCCGCCAACGTCGCCGACCCGCTCGCCGCGATGACGGCCGGAGTGATCAGCCTCGGCAACAACATCGCGCGCGAGGTGGGCGAGCCCGGCTGTGACCAGGTGATGCTGAAGTTCCACACCGGTCACTTCCTCTTCATGGGCATCGGTGACCTCGCGGGCTTCGCCGTCCTCGTCGGCGCCGGCGCGAACCTGGGCGTCGTCGCCCACAAGATGGCCCAGATGGTCGACGCCGTCGGCCACGTACTCACTCCCCAGATGCGCGACGAGCTGCGCCAGATGACTGTCAGCTCGATGGCGGGAGAGCGCGCGTGAGTTCGAACCCGTGGGTGCGTCCTTACGTACTGACGGGAGGCCGCACCAAGACCAAGCACCAGCTGTACGTGCACACGCTGGTCTCGGCGGCGCACTTCGACGCGCGCGCGGCCGCCAAGCTGACGCCCGAGTCGCGCCGGCTCTACGACCGCGTACGCCTCGGGCCACAGTCGGTCGCGGAGCTGTCCGCACACTGCGGGATCTCGCTCGGGGTGACGCGCGTGCTGCTCGAGGATCTTGCCTCGACCGAGCACCTGCAGATCAATGAGGGGGCTTACGACTCCCCGTTCGACCACCGTCTGTTGAAGAGAGTTATCGATGGCCTTTCCGAGCTCGGCTGACCGCCCGGCACTGACCGTCACCTCTGCAAAGCTCGTGATCGCGGGAGGGTTCGGCGTCGGGAAGTCGACCCTGGTCGCGTCGGTCTCAGAGATCCCGCCGGTCAACACCGAGGCGTGGATGACGCAGGCCGGCGAGTCGGTGGACCCGCTCTCGGACGCGAGCGCCAAGACGACCACCACGGTCGCGATGGACTTCGGCCGGGTCACCCTCGCCCCCGACCTGCTGCTCTACCTGTTCGGCACCCCGGGCCAGCCCCGGTTCTGGCCGATGTGGGACGACCTGTGCCGCGGTGCCAGCGGTGCCGTCGTACTCGTCGACACCCGCCAGCTCGACGCGTCCTTCCCCGCGGTCAACTACTTCGAGAACGACAGCGACGTCCCGTTCATCGTGGCGGTCAACCTGTTCGACGGGAAGCTGACCCACTCCCTGGAGAAGGTGCGCGACGCGCTCTGCCTCGACGAGCGGACGCCACTGGTGACCGTGGACGCCCGCGACCGCAGGTCGACGGCCAAGACGTTGGTCGCCTGCCTGTCGCACACGATGAAAACCACCCCCACACGCGCCTGAGCCCGGAGGCGTACCCACTCCGAAGGAGTTTCATTGCGCAAGATCCTGATCGTCGGCGCCGGACAGGCGGGCATGCAGCTCGCTCTCAGCCTCCAGGCCGAGGGCTACGAGGTGACGGTCATGTCCGCGCGTACGCCCGATGAGCTGCGCGACGGCTGGCCGATGTCGACGCAGGTCATGTTCGACCCTGCGCTGCAGTACGAGCGCGTCTACGACCTCAACCTGTGGGAGGACGAGGCGCCCCGCATCCCCGCGGTCGGCATCTCGGTCAGCCCGGAGCCCGGAGTCCGTGCGCTCAAGTTCGACGGGCCCTGGGAGCCGTACGCCATGTCCGTCGACCAGCGCCTGAAGATGTCCTCGTGGCTGGAGCTGTTCGAGGACCGGGGCGGCCGGATCATCTACCACCCGGTGATGACCTCCGACCTGGCCGGCCTCGCGTCGATGTACGAGCTGACCCTGATCGCGGCCGGCAAGGGCGAGATCGTCGAGCTCTTCGACCGCGACCCGGTCCGGTCCAAGTACGACACCCCCGGCCGTGCGCTCTCGGCGATCTACCTCCACGGCATGGTCGAGCCCGACGACTTCCCGGCCGGGAGCATGCGGATCAACGTCGCTCCCGGGGTGGGGGAGCTGTTCGTGATCAGCGCCCTGACCCAGTTCGGGCCGAGCCGGGTCGCGTTCGTCGAGGCGATCCCCGACGGTCCCTTCGACTGCTTCTGGGACCGCCCCCGCCCCGATGAGCACCTGCGCCGGCTGCAGCACGTGATGCTCGAGCACATGCCGTGGGAGGGCGAGCTGATGCGCGACTGCGAGCCCACCGACGCCCGCGCCTCGCTCTCGGGCGCCTTCACCGGCACGATCCGCAAGCCGTACGCCGAGGTCGCGGACGACACCTTCGTCTTCGGCATGGGTGACGTCGTCGTGGTCAACGACCCGATCGCGGGGCAGGGCTCCAACAACGCCGCCCACTGCGCCGGGATCTACACGCAGGCGATCCTCGAGCGCGGCGACCGGCCGTTCGACCCCGAGTGGATGCAGGCCACCTTCGAGACCTTCTGGGAGACGCGTGCGCAGCACTCGACCGGTCTGACCGACGCGCTGCTCAACCCGCTTCCCGACCACGTGCAGCAGGTGCTCGGCGCGGCCACACAGCACCAGGCGGTGGCGGACCGGTTCACCCGGCTGTTCCCGCACCCCGAGGACCTCGGACCGTTCCTCGGCGACCCGGAGGCGGCGCTCGCGTACGTCGCGGAGGTCGCTCAGGCGGACGCGGCCACCCGGGCTTGACGATTAGGGCATTGCTGTTCTAGGGGTCTAGGCTTGGTAGTCGGTCCAACGTGGGTCTGTCTCGTCGTGCCTCGCGGCTGCCCGGTCAGCGCGCTTCTGTGCGCTCGCGGGTGAGACATGCAGATGGCTTCACGAGGTCCACTCCGAGTTTTCGGAGAGGTTCCCGGACCGCCCGCGGGTCATCCGATCCGTGGTTTGAACGGTAGATGACCGACCAACAGATTGCAGAGGGCATGCCGAAGAAAGAAGGCGTGATCGAGATCGAGGGCACCGTAGTGGAGGCCCTCCCCAACGCCATGTTCCGTGTGGAGCTGAGCAACGGACACAAGGTTCTCGCCCACATCAGCGGCAAGATGCGACAGCACTACATCCGGATCCTTCCTGAGGACCGCGTGGTGGTGGAGCTGTCTCCCTACGACCTGACGCGCGGTCGGATCGTCTACCGGTACAAGTAACCAGCCGACGATCAAGAAAGGGCTGACATGAAGGTCAACCCGAGCGTGAAGAAGATCTGTGACAAGTGCAAGGTGATCCGTCGCCACGGCCGCGTCATGGTGATCTGCGAGAACCCGCGCCACAAGCAGCGCCAGGGCTGAGCCCAGCTCGCAGCAACAACTGAATATTCGCATCGAGTCGCTAGGACGTTGAACCAGATTTCTGGAGTCCGAAGTCACCTCCGGAGCAGAGGCCGGAGCCCGAGGGTGCCACCCCGGGGCGCGACCCGACCGACACCTCTGTCGAAACGTAAGGAACACAATGGCACGCCTCCAAGGTGTTGACCTTCCGCGCGACAAGCGCGTGGAGATCGCTCTCACCTACATCTACGGCATCGGCCGTACCACCTCGCAGAAGCTCCTCGAGGCCACCGGCGTCAACCCGAACACCCGGGTGCACGCTCTGGCTGAGGACGAGCTGGTCAAGCTCCGTGACGAGATCGAAGCCCAGGGCATCCAGACCGAGGGTGACCTCCGTCGTGAGGTCCAGGCTGACATCCGCCGCAAGATCGAGATCGGCAGCTACCAGGGTCGCCGCCACCGTCAGGGCCTTCCGGTCCGCGGTCAGCGCACCAAGACCAACGCGCGCACCCGCAAGGGCCCGAAGCGCACCGTCGCCGGCAAGAAGAAGGCCAAGTGATCCGACGCGCCCTGCGCGTTGATCCGGCTTTCGCCTCGATCTCACAGACCAGCCAACACAGGAGTTAATGCATGCCTCCGAAGACCCGACAGGGTGCGACGAAGGTTCGTCGCAAGGAGAAGAAGAACGTCGCTCAGGGCGAGGCCCACATCAAGAGCACGTTCAACAACACGATCGTCACGATCACCGACCCGACCGGTGCGGTGATCTCGTGGGCCTCGGCCGGCACCGTCGGTTTCAAGGGCTCGCGTAAGTCCACCCCGTTCGCCGCTCAGATGGCCGCCGAGGCCGCTGGTCGCCGTGCGATGGACCACGGCATGAAGAAGATCGACGTCTTCGTGAAGGGCCCGGGCTCGGGCCGCGAGACCGCGATCCGTTCCCTGGGTGCGATCGGCCTCGAGGTCGGCACCATCCAGGACGTCACGCCGGCCCCGCACAACGGTTGCCGTCCGCCCAAGCGCCGCCGCGTTTGATCCCCACCGAGACATAGAAGGAGACTGAAGAGTAATGGCCCGTTACACCGGACCCATGACCCGCAAGTCGCGCCGTCTCGGTGTCGACCTTGTCGGCAACGACGCGGCGTTCGAGAAGCGCCCCTACCCTCCCGGCCAGCACGGCCGCGGCCGCATCAAGGAGAGCGAGTACCTCCTCCAGCTTCGTGAGAAGCAGAAGGCTCGCTTCACCTACGGCGTGATGGAGAAGCAGTTCGCTTCCTACTACGCCGAGGCCCACCGTCGTGGTGGCAAGACCGGTGACAACCTGCTCCAGCTGCTCGAGGGCCGCCTGGACAACGTCGTCTACCGTGCCGGCTTCGCCCGCACCCGCCGCCAGGCCCGCCAGCTGGTCGTTCACGGCCACTTCCTGGTCAACGGCAAGAAGGTCAACGTGCCTTCGTTCCAGGTCTCGGCTCACGACGTCATCGACGTTCGCGAGAAGTCGCTGGAGATGACCCCGTTCATCGTGGCTCGCGAGACCCACGGCGAGCGCGTCGTCCCGGCCTGGCTCGAGGCTGTCCCGAGCCGGATGCGCATCCTGGTTCACCAGCTCCCCGTCCGGGCTCAGATCGACGTCCCGGTCCAGGAGCAGCTGATCGTCGAGTACTACTCGAAGCTCTGATCAGCCCCACGCAGTAACCACGGTGAGTCCCCGGCGTTCAAACTTCACAGAAGACGTACGCCGGGGCCTTGCCGCCCCCACAGCCTTCCGTCATCACCCCTTGAAGTTCGGGTCCGTCAAATAGCGGTCGGCCCGGAAAGGACAAATCAGTGCTTATCGCACAGCGCCCCACCCTGTCGGAAGAGTCCGTCGAGGAGTTCCGCTCCCGCTTCGTGATCGAGCCCCTCGAGCCGGGCTTCGGTTACACGCTGGGCAACTCTCTTCGCCGCACCCTGCTCTCCTCGATCCCCGGTGCTTCGGTCACCTCGATCAAGATCGACGGCGTCCTCCACGAGTTCTCGACCATCGAGGGCGTCAAGGAAGATGTCACCGAGATCATCCTCAACCTCAAGGGTCTGGTCGTCTCCTCGGAGCACGACGAGCCCGTCACCATGTACCTGCGCAAGTCCGGTGCCGGTGACGTCACCGCCGCCGACATCGCGCCGCCGGCCGGTGTCGAGGTGCACAACCCCGACCTGAAGATCGCGACGCTGTCCGACAAGGGCAAGATCGAGCTCGAGCTCGTCGTCGAGCGTGGCCGTGGCTACGTCTCCGCCGTCCAGAACAAGGGCGCCGAGAACGAGATCGGCCGCATCCCGGTCGACTCGATCTACTCGCCGGTCCTCAAGGTCAGCTACAAGGTCGAGGCCACCCGTGTCGAGCAGCGCACGGACTTCGACAAGCTCGTCATCGACGTCGAGACCAAGCCGTCCATCGCTCCCCGCGACGCGATCGCCTCGGCCGGTAAGACCCTGGTCGAGCTCTTCGGTCTGGCCCGCGAGCTGAACGTCGACGCCGAGGGCATCGACATCGGCCCGTCGCCGGTCGACGAGCAGCTCGCCGCCGACCTCGCCCTCCCGGTCGAGGACCTGCAGCTGACCGTTCGTTCCTACAACTGCCTCAAGCGTGAGGGCATCCACACCGTGGGTGAGCTCATCTCGCGCTCGGAGCAGGACCTGCTCGACATCCGCAACTTCGGCGCCAAGTCGATCGACGAGGTCAAGCTGAAGCTGCACGAGATGGGCCTGTCCCTCAAGGACAGCGCTCCGGGCTTCGACCCGTCCGCCGCCCTCGCCGCCTACGGCGACGATGACGACGACGCGTTCGTCGAGGACGAGCAGTACTGAGTTTCCACCAAAACCGCCCCGTGAGGGGCGTCTACCCCGGTACCTGATACGGCCGGAGAGAAGGAGCAGGCACGATGCCTACCCCGAAGAAGGGTGCCCGTTTCGGCGGTTCGCCCGCGCACCAGAAGCTGATCCTCTCGAACCTCGCCACCGCGCTGTTCGAGAACGGCCGCATCACCACCACCGAGGCCAAGGCTCGGCACCTCCGCCCCGTCGCGGAGAAGCTGATCACCAAGGCCAAGAAGGGTGACCTGCACAACCGTCGCGAGGTCCTCAAGACCATCCGCGACAAGTCCGTCGTGCACACCCTCTTCACCGAGATCGCCGAGCAGTTCGCGGAGCGTCCGGGTGGCTACACCCGGATCACCAAGATCGGTCCCCGCAAGGGCGACAACGCTCCGATGGCTGTGATCGAGCTCGTCAACGAGGCCTACGAGCCGAAGACCAAGGCTGCTCCGGCTGCCGCGGCTCCGGTTGCGGCCCCCGTCGAGGAGAAGGTCGAGGAGGCGCCGGTCGAGGAGACCGCCGCCGACGAGACCACCGAGGCCGCCGCCGAGGAGGCTCCCGCTGCGGAGACCACCGAGGACGAGGCCAAGGCCTGATCTGGTTCTGAACTGTGGCCCGTCACCCGCGAGGGTGACGGGCCACTGTCATTTCCCGGCGGTCTGTTCTGATCGGGCCAGCAGCCAGCAGACGATCCCGCCGACGACCATGACGACGGTCGTCGCCACGGTCGAGGCGGCCGACAGCAGCTGTGCCGCGGCGATGTTGTCGAAGGACATGGCGGGCGCGAGCGCGAGGGACAGCGGCGTCTGCACCACGATCAGCAGGACGTAGGTGATCGGCAGCCCGATCAGCCATCGGCGACCGGTCCACGCGGCACATCCCCAACCGGCCAGGACCATCAGGAGGAACAGCGGTCCGAGAAAGCCGATGACGGCCGGGTTGTAGAAGTCCAGCAGTCGGATGAGGCCGTACCAGAACACCGTGCTCAACAGCCAGGAGAGCATCGGCAGCACGATGCCGAGGAGCCGGCCCGTCGGGGTGCGGGCGATGAGCGCGGCGCCACCTGCGACCACGGCGTACAACAGTGCGTTGAGCACGATGGTCACGATGTTGGAGATGGACATGCTGGCGATCGTGCCGCCGAGGAAGTACGTCAGCAGGAAGCCGATCACGGCGATCGCGATCTGCAGGACCACCACCGCCGCGATCACGACGATGGTGATGGTCATGGTCGACCGAGGGGCGGCACCGGTGGCGTGGGTCGGTGGCAGCGGCGTCGGTGGCGGCGGGGGAGGCGGCGCGGCGTGGCTCATGGCAGGCAGCCTGCCGGACCCGCTGTGTGCCTGCCACCCCTTTCAGAGACGGGTTTCCGCGGTCGGCTGTCAGAGGCCGGCGAGGAAGGTGGCGCCGTCGATGCTGCCGGGCTCGGCGCCGGTGCGGGCGATGTCGTGGACCGCGCGCTGGATGGCCTCGTTGACCGGGGTCGGGACGCCGTGGAGGCGACCGAGCAGCACGATCTCGCCGGAGAGATAGTCGATCTCGACGCCGGTCCCGCGGGTGAGGCTCTGCCAGGTCGAGCTGTTGTTGGCACGGCCGCGTCCGGTGATGTGGCCGGCCCGCCGCGTACGGTCCTGGTCGGCGGTCACGACGCCGATCCCGGCGGCGGCGAGTGCGGCTTCCGCCTCGGCCAGGCAGCGGGCGTGGATCTCCTCGTCACTGGGGCCGGGGGCGATCGCGGCGTTGATGCCGTTGCCGAGGTTGTTGAGGAGCTTGCGGTGCTTCCAGGCCATGATGTCGGCGCGCGGCTCGCTCAGGAACGCAGCCTTGACCAGGTCGTTCGCGATCTCGGTGGCGGTGTCGTCGATGCCGGTGGGGTAGCGGCCGATGTCGAGGATGCCGGGCGTGTTGCCGGAGTCCTGGACCACCGCGCCGGGGGTCAGGAAGGTGGCGGGGAGGATCACGTGGATGGCGTACGTCCGGGCGAAGCGGCGCAGGATCCGCGGCTCGTTCGCGACGCCGTTCTGCATCGCTACGACCGGCGTGCCAGACGGCGCGTACGCCGCCAGGTCCTCGAGCGCAGCCTCGGTCTGCTGACCCTTGACGCTGAGGAGGACGACGGTGTCCTCGGTCCAGGCGACCTGGCTCGCGTCCTCGACGGCGGGTACGTCGAGGGTGAGCACGCCGTCGGGGGTGTCGAGGGTGAGGCCCTGCTCGCGGATCACCCGGAGGTGCTCGCCGCGGGCCACGAGAGTGACGTCGACACCTGCACGGTGCAGCAGCCCGCCGGTCACCCCACCGACAGCCCCGGCACCGAAGATCACATAGCGCATGCGCCGAGTCTGGCAAACGACGTGGTCGCTGCGAGAATGGGCCCGTGCGCATCAGGATCGACCTCGCCTACGACGGCACCATGTTCCACGGCTGGGCGACCCAGCCGGGGCTGCGTACGGTCCAGGGGGAGCTCCAGAACGCGCTGGCGACCGCGCTGCGGGTGCCGGCGACGGGGGAGCGGTCCCAGGTGTGGGTGACGGTCGCCGGGCGTACGGACTCGGGTGTGCACGCCCGCGGACAGGTCGCCCACTTCGACATCGACGCCGACGTGCTCGAGTCCTCGCGGGGACGGTCGGAGCAGTCGCCGCTGGACTCGCTGGTGCGCCGGCTGAACGGGATCCTCCCGGCCGACCTCCGCGTACGTGCCGCGGTCGAGGCGCCGGTGGGCTTCAACGCCCGGTTCTCGGCGCTGTGGCGACGCTACGTCTACCGGATCGTGGACGACCCGGCGTACGTCGACCCGCTGCTGCGCGGGCACGTGCTCTACCGGACCCGGCCGCTCGATCTGTCGCTGATGAACGTCGCCTCCGCCGACCTCATCGGGCTCAACGACTTCGCCAGCTTCTGCAAGCCGCGCGAGGGCGCGACCACGATCCGCGATCTGCGCCAGCTCAGCTGGGAGCGGCGCCCCGACGGGATCATCGAGGCGACCGTGCTCGCCGACGCCTTCTGCCACTCCATGGTGCGCTCGCTGGTCGGCTGCCTGATGGTGATCGGGGAGGGGCGCAAGGACGTCAGCTGGGCCAAGGAGTCGCTTGCCTCGCGTTCACGGTCCTCGTCGATCCCGATCGCGCCGGCCAACGGCCTGACCCTCGAAGAGGTCGCCTACCCGCCCGACGAGCTGCTGGCGGCCCAGCACGAACGCACCATGAACCGCAGAGAGGCGAGCGAGCTTGACCGGGACTGACGACGAGCACTACTTCTCCGCCGACCCGTCGGTGCCCTTCGAGCGGATCCCCGTCTCGACGACCGTGTGGGACATGGACCTGTCGTTGGTCTCCGGGTCGGGCGTCTTCGCCAAGGGGCGCCTCGACATCGGCACGTCGGTGCTGTTCAAGGAGACCGAGCCGCCCTCGCTGAAGCCCGGCGCGCGGGTCCTCGACCTCGGCTGCGGTTACGGCATGATCGGGCTCGCTCTGGGTCTCGCGGTGCCGGAGGCGTACGTCACGGGCGTCGACGTCAACGAGCGAGCGGTCCTGCTGGCCAACGAGAACGCGGCGAAGCTGGGTCTGGGCGACCGGTATCGCGCCGCAGTGCCGGCCGAGGTCGACCCCGAGGTGACGTACGACGAGATCTGGAGCAACCCGCCGATCCGGATCGGCAAGCCGGCCCTCCACGAGCTGCTCCTCACCTGGCTCCCGCGTCTCGCCCCTGACGGCCGAGCGGTCATGGTCGTCGGCAAGAATCTCGGCGGCGACTCGCTGCAGCGCTGGATCACCGAGCAGGGCTTCCCCACCACCCGCATCGGCAGCGCCAAAGGCTTCCGCGTCCTGGAGACACGCCGCGCCTGAGGCTTCGCCACGGCGCGGGAGCCGACAGTTCGGTGACATCACCTGCGGAACGTGGACTCATGCGTCAGGCTCCCTGCGTGAGCGTGGACGAGGCGATAGCAGGATCCGGTACCGAGCGGGCGGGCTGTTGCGGGCGTGGTGCAGATCCGCTTCGCCAGCCTCGGGCCGGACTGGCTGCCTGACGAGAGCCGCCGGGCCTACGTCGAGGGCCAGGTGCTCACCGGTGCCGTTGCGCTCTGGGCGGTGGTCACCTTGCTCGCCGGTTTGATCGCGCGGGTCGCGATCCCCGCTCTCCTGACCGTCGTGGCGGCGGTGGTCATCTTCGCGACTCGCTTCGGCCCGGCTGACCAGGAGCTCGTCAGGCCGCTCTTCGATGCGGAGGGGCCGGGAGCGTTCCTGGGCGATCTCGGCGAGCTCCTGTTCGGACCACTTCTGCTTGCCCCGCTGATCGGAGCTCTGGCGATCCGTGACCTGTGGCGGCTGATCGCCTGGGTCGTGGGGCGAGTGCCGCGTCCCCTCTGGGTCGCTGTTGCCAAGGTGGTGATCCCGGTGCTGGCGTTGGTCGCCTCGGATGTTGCGTACGCCATCCACATGCGCGAGAAGATCGTTGACTCGACGATCGCGGTGCAGCTGCCAGGAGCGGACTCGGAGTGGCAGGTCGTTCAGGGATCACTGCAGATGACGGCCTGGCCGGAGTACGACGTAGTGGAGTACCGGATTCAAAGAGGTGGCGTGATCTGGGACGTGTTTCTGTTCCCAGACGACAGGGCTGGTTTCCGGCTATCCGGGGACGTGGCTCGCGACGACGGCTCCAACGCAGCCGAGATCTTCATGGAGATGGAGCCAGGCACACCCGGCGAGCTTGTCAGGGCCAACTGCTGGGCCTGCCCGGGCTAACTGGGACAGGGTCGCTCACTCGGCGACTATGGCAGAGGGTCCGAGTTCGTGAATCGTTCACAAACTCGGATCCTCCGCCATAGTCAGGTGCAATCCTCGTAGGCGCGGGCGGACCGGCAGGGCCAAGGGCTTCTGAGTCCTCGAGCCCGCCGCGCCTGAACGGTCCAGATGCCGGTTTCCGCCGTCTCGCGCGTCTCGCGGCCGGTCGCGCCTGGCGCGCTGCGAGACTCCGGCCATGACCAACCGTGCGATGACGACTCCCGCACTGACGAACCGTCAGCGCCTGGCCCGCTCCTACAAGGCCTGGGGCGTCGCCGCGCTGGTGAGCCTGGTGACGGTGCTGCCTGTGTACCTTGCCGTGACGAGCTCCGGCATCGAGATGTCGCGGCTGGTGAGCGTGCCGGTGATGGTCGTCGTGGGGTTGATCGGGCCGGTGGTCGGAGCGTTCTTGAGCATGCGCGCCGGGCTGGGGCGGTTCTGCACCGGGGCCGCGTTCGTGATCATCGCGACCCCGATGACGAGCCTGCCCTTGCTGGCAATCCCGGCGTACGTCCTGGCACCCTGGATCGCCGTGGCGATCAGCGAGGAGCCGGTGCCTCAGCGCCGGAACGGCTGAGCGCTCAGGCGGGGACCGGGTCCTTGGCCAGGCGGACCGGGAGGCGGTCGAGGCTGTAGACGACCGAGAGGTCGCGCCAGCCGAGGTCGCCGGGGTCGTCGGTGGCCATGGCCAGGTCGGGGAAGCGGCGGGCGAGGCCGGTGAGGGCGGCGCGGAGCTCCATGCGGGCCAGCTCGGCGCCGACGCAGCGGTGCATGCCGTGGCCGAAGGCGAAGTGCATGGTGTCGGCGTTGCGGAGGTCGAACTGCTCCGGCTTCGGCATCACCGCGGGGTCGCGGTTGGCGCCGGTGAGGCTCACCAGGACGACGGCGCCCTTCTTGATCGGTACGCCGAAGAGGTCGTGGTCCTCACGGGCGAACCGCGGGAACGCGAGCTGCACCGGGCAGAGGTAGCGGAGCAGCTCCTCGACGACCTTGTCGACCTCGGCCCTGTCGCCGGAGCGCAGGATCTCGTACGCCTCCCGGTTCTGCATCAGGACGTAGGCGCCCATGGAGAGCATCGAGGCGGAGGTCTCGTAGCCGCCGAGGAAGACGCCGTCGGCGAGACCGCCGAGCTCGACGTCGTCGTACTCCGCGCCCTTGTTGCGGATGATCTCGCCGATCATGCCGTCGCCGGGGTTGGCGCGCTGCTGGCGGACCTGCTCGATGAGGAACGTCCTGGTCTCGGTCGCCGCGCCGAAGGCTCCGGCGCCCCCCTCGGAGAGGTCGAAACGGGCCATGCCGAGCTTGTGGAACTCGTCGCGTACGTCCTCGGGCATGCCCAGCAGCTCACAGATCACCCGGAACGGGATCTCGAAGCCGAAGTGGTGGACCAGATCGACCTCAGGGCCGTGGGCCTCCATGCCGTCGAGGGCGTCGGTGACGATCCGGTCGATCATCTCGTTGAGCCGGCCGAGGCGGCGCATGGTGAACTCCGGGGTCAGCAGCCCGCGGAGCTTGGTGTGGTCGGGCGGGTCGGTCATGCCGAGGCCACCGATGCCCTCGGCGTCGGTGCGCTTGCGCGTGCCGAGCAGGTGGCGCATGTCGTTGGAGTAGGCGTTCTTGTCGGCCAGGACGTGCTTGGACTCGGCGTGCCCGGTGACCAGCACGATGTCGAGGCCGAGCACCGAGCCGAGCTTGGTGACCGGCGCCTGCTCGCGGCTCTCGGCGAGCAGCGGCACCGGGTCGACGCCGTCACGGCGCAGCGGGAAGGTCAGGTGCTCGGGGATCTTGCGCAGCGTGGTGATGTCGGGAATCGGCGACTCCTTGCCCCGCATCGCGAACTGCAGGGCAAACTTGCGGACACGCTCCGTCAGCGGTCGCGTCATCGCCCGTCCAAAGGAACGTAGCTGGGCAGCAATCGGCATGCGGCCAGTCTGGACCATCGTCAATCGACGGTCATCAGGAATACCCCTGGTTTGACCGTGTGTCTTGGCTCACCCGTGGAGCACGGTCCTGAACAGCGCACACGTCTCCTCGATCGCGAGCTGTGCGGCCTGCGAAAGATGGCCCATGGCGAAGAAGCCGTGGATGAGACCGTCGCAGTGGCGGTACGTCGTCGGGACGCCTGAGCTCTCCAGCGCCTTGGCGTACGCGATGCCCTCGTCGCGCAGCGGGTCGAACTCAGCGGTCACCACGACCGCCGGGGCGAGGCCCTCCAGGTTGCCCTTGATCGGGCTCAGCCGGGGGTCGGCGCGATCGGCGTCGCCCACGTAGTTGTCCGAGAACCACTTCATCGTCGGCAGCTCGAGGAAGTAGCCGTGGCCGTTCTCCGCGTACGACGGGTAGCCGCTGGTCATGTCGATCCCCGGGTAGATCAGCAGCTGGCCCGCGAGCTCGCGTCCTTCGTCGCGGAAGGCCTGGGCGACCACGGCCGACAGGTTGCCGCCGGCGCTGTCGCCGGCCACCGCGACCCGGCCGTCACCACCGAGCGTCGCGGCGTTGTCGCTGACCCAGCGAGCGGCGGCCACCGCATCGTCGTACGCGGCGGGGAACGGGTGCTCCGGGGCGAGCCGGTAGTCCACGGCGACGACCACGGCGTCGCAGATGGTGGCGAGGTTGCGGGCCTGGTCCTCGTGGGTGTCGAGGTCGCCAACGACCCATCCGCCACCGTGGAACATCACGATCGTGGGCAGCGGCCCCTGCGTGGTGGGCCGGTAGATGCGCACGTCCAGGTCGCCCGCCGGCCCTGGGATCACCCCGTTCTCCACCGAGCCGACCGGTGGAAGCGGGATGCCCTCGCCCAACGCACGGTAGAGCGCTCGTGCCGTCGGCGGGTCGAAGGACTCCAGGGGCTGGCCCTTCGCGAAGAGGGTGAGCAGGTCAGCGATCTGGCTGTCGAGCGGAGGCATGGCGTCAGTCATATCGCTATTCGCCAAAATGTGTCGAGCGTCACGTTCTACTGATGGGACCGCTCGACTCAGAACGTCTGCGGGGCCGATACGGAATAACCATTCGACACGGGTGCCAGACTGGACGGTTGTGGGACATGTGGACGTTGCTGGAGTGAGTTTCCAGCTGCCTGACGGACGAGTGCTGCTCGACGACGTCTCCTTCCGGGTGGGCGAGGGTGCGAAGGTCGCGTTGGTCGGCGCCAACGGCGCGGGAAAGACGACGCTGCTGCGGATCGTCACCGGTGAGCTGGCCCCGACGACGGGATCCGTCGTGCGCTCGGGCGGCCTCGGGGTGATGCGGCAGATGGTCGGCAAGGGCTCCTCGACCGTCGGTGAGCTGCTGCTCTCGGTGGCGCCCGCGCGGGTACGCGAGGCGGCGGCCGGGGTGGAGGCGTGCGAGCTGGAGCTGATGTCGTCGGAGGACGAGCGGCTGCAGATGCGCTACGCGACCGCGCTGGCCGAGTACGCCGACGCCGGCGGCTACGACATCGAGGTCGTCTGGGACGTGTGCACCATGGCCGGGCTCGGGGTGCCGTACGACCGCGCCCGCTACCGATCCCTGGACACCTTGTCCGGCGGTGAGCAGAAGCGGCTGGTGCTCGAGTATCTGCTGCGTGGTCCCGACGAGGTGCTGCTGCTCGACGAGCCGGACAACTTCCTCGACGTGCCCGG
Source organism: Nocardioides sp. NPDC000445 (assembly GCF_040300245.1). NCBI lineage: Bacteria > Bacillati > Actinomycetota > Actinomycetes > Propionibacteriales > Nocardioidaceae > Nocardioides > Nocardioides sp. NPDC000445. The sequence goes on from NZ_JBEPDH010000007.1 coordinate 75,764, forward strand.
CAAGATCTGGCTGGAGCAGCGCATCCGGGAGTCCCCGAAGACGATCCTCTACGTCAGTCACGACCGTGAGCTGCTGGACAACACCGCGACCAGGGTGGTCACGGTCGAGCTCGGCGCGTCCGGCGCCGGAAACAGCACGTGGACGCATCCTGGTGGGTTCGCCTCCTACCACGAGGCCCGCAAGGACCGGTTCCTGCGGTTCGAGGAGCAGCGCCGTCGCTGGGACGAGGAGCACGCCAAGATCAAGGCACTGGTCCTGCGGCTGAAGGTCAAGTCGGAGTACAACGACGGGATGTCTAGCCAGTACAAGGCGGCCCAGACCCGGCTCCGGAAGTTCGAGGAGGCCGGGCCGCCCGTCGAGCAGCCACGGGAGCAGGCGGTGCAGATGCGGCTGCGCGGCGGGCGCACCGGCAAGCGGGCGGTGGTCTGCGAGGCGCTCGAGCTCACCGGATTGATGAGCCCGTTCGACCTGGAGGTCTGGTACGGCGAGCGGGTTGCCGTGCTCGGCTCCAACGGTTCGGGTAAGTCCCACTTTCTGCGGCTGCTCGCCCGCGGCGGCACCGACCCGGACGTGGAGCACCGCCCGGTCGAGGACACCCCCATCGAGCCGGTCCGCCACCGTGGGAAGGCCAAGCTCGGTGCCCGCGTGCGGCCGGGCTGGTTCGTGCAGACCCATGCCCATCCGGAGCTGGTGGGACGTACGCTGCTCGACATCCTGCACCGCGGCGAGGCCACGTCGGACGGGCGGGGGCGCGCGGGGATGGGCCGCGAGGCCGCCTCGCGAGTGCTCGACCGCTACGAGCTCGCGCACGCCGCGGAGCAGACCTTCGACTCGCTCTCGGGCGGGCAGCAGGCGCGCTTCCAGATCCTTCTGCTCGAGCTCAGCGGCGCTACCCTGCTGCTGCTCGACGAGCCGACCGACAACCTCGACGTCCAGTCCGCCGAGGCCCTCGAAGCCGGGCTGGAGTCGTTCGAGGGCACCGTCATCGCGGTCACGCACGACCGTTGGTTCGCCCGTGGCTTCGACCGCTTCCTGGTCTACGGCGCCAACGGTGATGTCTATGAGTCCCCGGAGCCGGTCTGGGACGAGACGAGAGTGGAGAGGTCCCGATGAGTGAGCTGGTGATCGAGCGCGTCGATCCGTTCGACGACGACGCCTTCGACGCGTGGTACGACGTGATGACCGCGTCGTGGCTCGACGTACGCGGCCCCGACGCGGACCTGTGGGCGCGTGAGGAGCAGCGCGTCGAGCTGCAGCAGCAGACCGAGAAGACCGACCGCAGGGCCTACGTCGGCCGTGTCGGTGGTGAGGCGGTCGCCGCCGCCTGGATGGCCATGCCGCTGCTCGACAACCTCCACCGAGCGACGCTCGTGGTGGCGGTCCTGCCGGCCCACCGGCGTCGGGGCCATGGCACCGCTCTGCTCGACCATGTCGAGGCGGAGGCCCGTGCCCAGGGGCGTACGTCGTTCACGGGCGAGGTCTGGTGGCCCTGGCCGCTCGGCTCCGGTGGTGAGGGATCGCCGGGGCGGGACTTCGGGATCGCGCGGGGCTATGCGCCCGCCCTGGTCGAGGTACGCCGCCTGCTGCGGCTCCCGGTGCCGGACCACGTCCTCGACCGGCTGGCGGCGGAGGCCGCAGAGAAGCACGGCGACTACACGCTGCGCTCCTGGGTCGGCCCGGTGCCCGACGACATCGTGGAGAGCTGGGCCGTGCTCGACGCCAGCCTGGAGACCGAGGCGCCGACCGGCGACCTGGACATCGAGGCGCTCGAGCCCGACGTGGCGAAGGTGCGCGAGTCCGAGGAGCTGGTCGCGGCCCAGAAGCGGACCCTCTACCACTCGGTGGCGCTGGACGCCGACGGCCGGGTGGTGGCGTACACGGTGATCGGCTACTCGAGCCTGGACGGCAACAGCTATCAATGGGGCACCCTGGTCGAAGGGGCTCACCGGGGCCACCGGCTCGGCCTGGCGGTCAAGGTTGCCAACCTGAGGCTGCTCCAGTCCGAGCGACCGGAGGTGCCGACCCTGGCGACGTACAACGCCGAGGTCAACACCCACATGATCCAGGTCAACGAGGCCATGGGCTTCGAACCGGTCGAGTGGCTGTGCAGCATCCAGAAGCAGGTCTCCTGAGTCGCAACGGGGACGAGCGCCTCATACCCGATCTGTGTCGGGTATGAGGCGCTCGGTTGTTGGCACCCCGCGGCGCTGAGGTTTCCGTCGGAAGCCCCAGCGTCTTGCGGGGAGATCAGGTGGCGTCGGAGTCCAGGGTGATCTTCGCGCTCTGCTCCTTGCCGTCGCGAGACCAGGTCACCTCGACCTCGTCGCCGGGGCGATAGGAGCGGACCGTGGCGACCAGCGAGTCGGAGCCGTTGATCTGGTGGTCGTCGACCTTGGTGATCGTGTCACCCTTCTTCAGCCCGGCCTTCTCGGCGGCACTGTCCGCGGTGACCTCCTGCACGACGGCACCGGTGACGGTGTTCTCACCGGACTGGGCGGCGGAGCTGTCGCCCACCGAGATCCCCATCCGGGCGTGGGTGGCCTCGTCGCCAGCCTTGAGCTGGTCGATGATCGGGAGCACCTCGTCGATCGGGATCGCGAAACCGAGGCCGATGGAGCCGGCCTCCTCGCTGGAGGATGAGTTGGACCTGATCGAGGCGTTGATGCCGACGACGTTGCCGTTCATGTCGACCAGCGCCCCACCGGAGTTGCCGGGGTTGATGGCGGCGTCGGTCTGGATCGCCGGGTAGACGGTCGCGTTGCCGGAGGAGTCCGAACCGACGTTGACCGGGCGGTCCAGGGCGCTGACGATGCCGGTGGTGACGGTCGAGTCCAGGCCGTACGGGGACCCGATCGCGACGACGTCCTGCCCGACCACGAGGTTGCTGGACTTGCCGATCGTCGCCGGGGTGAGGCCGGAGACGTTCTCGGCCTGGATCACCGCGGTGTCGGTGAGCGGGTCGGTGCCGACCACCTTGGCCGCGGCCGAGGTGCCGTCGCTGAAGTCGACGGTGATCGAGGAGCCCTGCTGCTGCTCCTGCCCCTGGTCCTGGTCGGGCGAGCCGGGGAAGCCGGGGTTGGTCTCCTGGGTGCTCTCGGAGGAGAGGTCGACGACGTGGTTGTTGGTGAGGATCAGCCCGTCGGAGGAGAGGATGATCCCCGAACCCGACCCGCTGCCGCCCTGGGCGGCGACCCCGATCTTGACCACCGAGGGCAGCACCTTGGCCGCGACCTTCTCGGCGGTGCCCTCAGGTGCGTCGCTGTCGACGACCTGGGAGCCGGTCGCCGAGCTGCCGCCGTTCCGGGCGCCGTCCTCCTGGGTCGAGTAGAACAGTGCCGCGCCACCGAAGCCGGCACCGCCGCCGAGCACGAGAGCGCCGACGAGTGCGGTGGCGGCGAGCGTGGCCCGGCGCGCCTTCGGCTTGGGGGTCGTGGCGAGGGCCGCCGGGGCCGTCGACAGGACTGCGGTCGGAGCCACCCCGGGAGGCGGGGTGGTCGGAGCGGCGGGGGGCGGAGGCGTCGCGGTTGCGTCGGCACCCGGGGGTGCCCACTGCGGCGGGGTCCCACCGGGCTGCTGCTGAGGAGTGGGTTCGGTCATGTCATTCAGTGTGCTCAGCGTCGCTGTGAACCTGCTGAGACTGGGCTATGCGGTCTCGAAGAGATGCCTCAGGATCCGGCGAGAAGACCGACGACCGGGGCGAAAGCCTCCATCAGCTCGTCGCCGACCAGGACGTAGGAGATGCCCAGCCGCTCCCGGCGCTCGCGGAGCTGGTCGGCCATCTCCTCAGCAGAGCCGCTGACGACGCCGACGGCACCCTGCGCGGCGAGCGCGGCGGGGTCGAGCCGTCCTGCCAGATAGCGCGGAACTGCGTCGCCCACGGCCATCAGGTTCATGTTGAGCTCGGCGGTGCCGCCGTCGGGGCGGTCGGCGGAGCGTACCTGATAGACGGCTGTGCGTACTGCTGACTCCTCGGCGTCGAAGGGGACCCCGAGAGCGGCGATGTCGGCATGCTCGCCTGCGATCCGCAGCATCCGAGGACCGCCGCCGGCGATGAGGATCGGCACCTGCTGGGGTGCGGTCCCGTAGGGGAGCACCGAGGCTTCGACAGTCCGGTGGTGGGGTCCGTCGACGGTGACGGTCTCACCGGCCAGGAGCCTCTTGATGATGTCGATCGACTCCACGAGGCGGTCGATACGTACGCCTGGCCGGTCGAAGCGCAGCCCCAGCATCGCGTTCTCCCGAGCCGAGTCGGGGCGCCCGGCGCCGAGGCCCAGCTCGAAGCGGCCGCCCGAGAGCACGGCGAGCGTGGCCGACTCCTTGGCGACCTGGACGGGGTGGCGGAAGTCGTTGGCCAGGACGTACGTCCCCACGCGGAGCCTCGTGGTCACCGCCGCGGCGGCCGCCAGGGCGGGGAAGACGGCGTGGCCGAAGGACACGTTGTCCGGCATGACGAGCGTGTCGTAGCCCGCGCTCTCGACGCGGCGGGCGAGGTCGCTCCAGGCGGCACCCGTGGGCGCCAGAGCTGCGACGACGCCGAAGCGGAAGGGTCTGGTCTCAGGTGTGGTGGTCATGCCTCCAGGCTGGTCCTGGCGGAGCGTGAGCGGATCCGCTCACCGGCGACCGCGGCGTACGCAGATCCGCGCAGCCCTACTCGGCCTCGATCCGCAGGGTCACCTGCTTGAGCAGAACCGCCAGCTCCGTACGCCGCTCCGGGCTCAGCGTCTCCAGCAGTCTGGTCTCGGCCTCGCCCCGCAGGTCCATCGCCCGTCGCCAGATCTCGATGCCTGCCTTGGTCGCCTCGACGCTGATCTTGCGACGGTCCTCCACCGAGGCCGTACGCCGCACCCACCCGGCCTTCTCCATGCTGTCGAGCCGGCCCGTCATCCCGGCCGGGCTGATCCCCAGATCCTTCGCGAGCGTCGTGGGGGAGGCGTGTCCAGGGGTGTCACGGATCATCAGCTCGTGCAGTGTCATGTACTCGAAGTCGGCGAGCCCGACCGCGCTCGCCGCGTCGGCACGAGCGTCGTTGAAGAACTTCGAGATGCGGCCGATGCGTACGGTGATCGCCTCGATCTCGTCGTCGAAGTCGATGTCGATCCAGTGGTCACGCCAGCGGGCGACGTGACGGTCGGCAGCGTCTTCGTTGAGGTCGCCGTCGAACGTGTCGGAGGGTCTCGGGTCGGACATGGCTCGACCTTACCCTTCGCTCACTGATAATTCGTTGACGAATAATTCGTCGGCGAAGTATTTTGGGATCATGACCGCCACGACCGAACCGCAGAGCCCGCCACCGACCCAGCGTCGGTCGCCGCTGAGGCACCGCAACTTCCGCCGGCTCGTGACCGGGACGGCATCCTCGTCGCTGGGCAACGCGATCACGCCGATCGCGCTGGCGTTCGCCGTGCTCGACCTCGGCGGGACCGTCACCCAGCTGGGCATCGTGGAGGCCGTCTTCGCGACCTGCCAGGTGGTGACCACGCTGGCCGGGGGAGTGCTCGGCGACCGGGTCTCGCGCAAGCTCATGATGGAGGGCACGGCGGCGATCAGCGCCGTCGTGACCGGTGCGCTGGCTGCGACGGTGATCCTCGGGATCGCGACGATCCCGTCGATCGCGGTGATGGGCGGGCTCGCGGGCATCGTCGCCGCGCTCAACCAGCCCTCCGCGATGGCGATGACCAAGGTCGTCGTGCCCGCGGAGGACCTCGGCGCCGCCGTCTCGCTCCGGTCGCTGCTCCAGACCACCGCCTCGACCATCGGCTACGCCCTCGGCGGGGTGCTCGTCGCGGCCGTCGGTCCCGGCTGGGCGATCACGGTCGACGCGCTCACCTTCGCCGTCGCGGCCGTCGCGTACGCCGGCATGCGGGTGCCCCATGAGCGCCCGCCCCACAAGGCGTCGATGCTCGGCGACCTGGCCGAGGGCTTCCGCGAGGTGATGCGGCACTCGTGGCTGTGGTTCCTCATCCTGCAGGCGCTGCTCTACCACCTGTTCTGGTCGGGGGCGCACAGCGTGCTCGGCCCGATCGTGGTCGGCGAGGGCATCGGCCGGGCCTCGTGGGGCTTCGCGCTCGCCGCCCTGATGGCCGGCTTCTTCGTCGGCGGCCTGTTCTGCCTGAGGTTCCGCCCGCGCCGGCTGCTCTCGGTGGGCGTGTTCTTCCTCGCGATGACCGGTCTCTTCCCGATCTCGATGGCGGTCTCCGACACGCTCTGGCCGATCCTCCTGGGCGCGTTCCTGCACGGGTTCGGCCTGCAGGTCTTCGACATCTTCTGGCAGATCGCGATCCAGCAGGAGATCCCCGAGGAGAAGCTCTCCCGGGTCTACTCCTTCGACATCGTCGGCTCGTTCGTCGCCCGCCCCGTGGGGCTCGCGCTCGTCGGCCCGGTCGCTGTCGCGGTGGGCTTCGACACCTGGCTGCTCGTGGTCGCCGCGGTGATCTCCGGCAGCGCCCTGCTGTCGTTCTCCTTCGCGGGCGTACGCCGTCTGGAGCGCGCGCCCGACCAGGCCCCCTAGAGCGGGAGGCCGAGCGCGACCAGGTCCTTGCGGAGCTTCTCGGCCCCGGTGAACTGGATCGCGTGCATGCCCAGCGCGGCGGCGGCGGCCACGTTGGCGACGCTGTCGTCGATGAACACCAGCCGGTCCAAGGGCTTCCCGGCGCGCTCGGCGACGAGCCGGTAGATCGCCGGGTCGGGCTTGGCCAGGCGCACCTCGCCGGAGACGACGACGTCGCCGAGCAGCTCGATCACGTCGTACGTCGACGGGGCATGCGGATAGAGCTCGGCCGACCAGTTGGTCAGTCCGAGCTGGGGGACCCCGGCCGCGGCGAGCTCGCGGACCATCTCATGGGTGCCGGGGACCGGGCCGAGCAGGGAGAGCGGGAAGTTGTCGACGTACGCCGCTCCGGCCGCGAGCCACTCGGGCGCCGCCTCCTCGAGGACCGTGAGTGCCTGGGCCCAGGTGCGGCCGGCGTCCTGGACGTGGTTCCACGACCCGAAGTCGAAGGACTCCATGAACCTGCGGGCATCGGCGTCCCCGACTCCGGCTGCGATCGCCGGGAGCGGGTCCCAGCGGATCAGAACGTTCCCGAAATCCCAGACAACCCCGTCCACCACGGGGGTGGACGGGGTCTGCGTGTCGGGGACGCTCACTTCCAGCGAACGTCGCGCGGGACGAAGGTGAGTCCGCGCTCGCCGGTGTAGATCTGCTTCGGACGAGCGATCTTCTGCTCCTTGTCCTGGACGAGCTCCAGCCACTGGGAGAGCCAGCCCGGCGTACGCCCGATGGCGAACAGCACGGTGAACATCTCCGGCGGGAACTCCAGGGCCTCGTAGATCAGGCCGGAGTAGAAGTCGACGTTCGGGTAGAGCTTGCGCTTGACGAAGTACTCGTCCTCGAGCGCGATCTTCTCCAGCTCCATCGCGATGTTGAGCAGCGGGTTGGTGCCCGTGACCTCGAAGACGTTGAGCGCCTGCTGCTTGATGATCGTCGCGCGCGGGTCGTAGTTCTTGTAGACCCGGTGGCCGAAGCCCATCAGCCGCTCGTTGCCGGCCTTGACGCCCTCGATGAAGGCGGGGATGTTCTCCACCTTGCCGATGCGGCGCAGCATCCGGAGCACGGCCTCGTTGGCGCCGCCGTGGAGCGGGCCGAAGAGGGCGCCGACGCCGGCAGCCACCGAGGAGTAGGGGTCGACCTGGGTCGAGCCCACGCTGCGGACGGCGTTGGCCGAGGCGTTCTGCTCGTGGTCGGCGTGCAGGATGAAGAGCGTGTCGAGCGCCTTCTCGATGCGGTCGTCCGAGGCGTACTTGCTCTCGCTCATCTTGAAGAGCATGGAGAGGAAGTTGCCGGTGTAGGACAGGTCGTTGTCCGGGTAGACGTACGGCTTGCCCTGCGCGTGCCGGAACGCCCACGCGCCCAGCGTCGGCATCTTGGCGATCAGCCGGATGATCTGCAGGCGACGGTTGTCGGGGTCGGAGATGTTCGCGGCGTCCGGGTAGAACGTCGACATCGCACCGACCGACGCCATGAGCATGCCCATCGGGTGGGCGTCATAGCGGAAGCCCTGCATGAACTCCTTGATGTTCTCGTGCACGAACGTGTGGAAGGTGATCTCGTGCACCCACGCGTCGTACTCCTCCTTGGTCGGCAGCGCGCCGTGGACCAGGAGATAGGAGACCTCGAGGAAGCTCGACTTCTCGGCGAGCTGCTCGATGGGATAGCCCCGATACTCGAGCACGCCCTTGTCACCGTCGATGAAGGTGACGGAAGATCGGCAAGAAGCGGTGTTGACGAAGCCGGGGTCATAGACGGCCAGGCCAGGACCTTCTTCGTCGGTGGCCGGGTCAGCGGCCTTGATCTTCCCCAGGTCGGCGGCGCGGATGGTGCCGTCGGTGATCGGGATGTCGTACTCCACCCCGGTGCGGTTGTCACGCACTGTTAGAGATTCGGTCACGATCAGCAACGGTAACCCTCTTGAAATCCCGTACGTAACTCGGCGTCCCACCCATTGGCCGATTTCGACTCAGAGTCGGAACCTGTCCCGCGCCGGTTTGGTGTCGCCGGACGGCTCGTCGTCGCCGAACCGGGTCAGCGCATCGCGCAGCCGATGGAGGTCGAGAGCGGTCTGCACCGACCGCTCGTTGAGGGTGTCGTCCTCTCCTCGGAGCGCACGCAGCGCATCCTGGACCTCGGTCTCGCTCGGCTCCCCGGTCATGGGGACATAATCTAGGTGCCCGGACCAAGACCCGCCTAGTGCGGATCGCCCACGACCTGCTGTTCGGTGCCGTGGGCCACACGCCACAGCAGCAGCGTGACCGCCGCGCGCTGCCGTCCACGCCCCTTGGTGGGCGCGTAGCCGAGCTGTCCGCTCAGCCAGGTCAGCCGCTCCTGCAGGGTCGAATGGTGCACATGGAGCATCGCGGCCGACTGCCTGAGACTCGGCTGGTCGAGCACCGCGTGGAGTGTGTCCACGACCCACGGATGTCCGGCGAGCAGCTCATCCAGACGTCGTACGTCACCCACGCCCGCCGCCTCGTCGGCGCTGATCCGCTCGGCGATGACGGCAAGTGCCCCGAGGTCGTCGTAGCGGACCATCGCGGGCGCGAGACCGCCCACGTCGGCGGCGAGCCGGAGAGCCGTACGTGCCTGCTCCAGCGCGGCCGGCAGCTGCAGCGGGTCGGGGGCGACGGCGGCCCCCGCGCGGACGCCCTCCGGGATGGTGGGCGTGCCGGGAAGCAGCGCGACCACCAGCGCGCCGACCGTGCTGATCAACGTCGCTCGGAGGTGGGCCGAGGTGCTCAGCACGACCGTGACGGGGCCGCTCAGGCCGAGCCGGGCGACCGCGTCGCGACGGTCGGCGTCGGTCGCGTCGGGGTCGCACGCGATCCTGACCAGCCCGCTCGTCGAGGGATCGGACGAGCCCGTGCTGAGCGCCTGCAGGGCGCGGGCGGCGCGCTCGAGGATGAGCGCGTCGAGCGGGCCGTCGCCCCCGGTGCGCTCGAGCCAGAGCCAGGAGCCGGGCTGTCCGGGGATCGGCTCGTGGCGCCAGCCGCCCTCGGCCTCACCGGGCAGCGCGCGGCCGTCGGCCGCGAACCGCTTGACGAGGCCCCGCGCGGCGTCGTGGAGTCCCGCGGGGGAGCCGGCCAGCGCCGCCGCGGCGCGCACGACCGCGGCGGTCGACGTCCGTTCGTCCACGAGCCGGTCGAAGTGGTCGATGACGCGCAGCGCACTGGCCGCGTCGTCATCGACCACCTCGAGCTTGCCGATCAGATCTCGCACCTGGAACCTCCCCCCGCCACTATTGCCCACGGGACGCGAGCGGGCCAGGGGATCAGGCCTCGAGCGCTCTGCGGATGAACTCCTCACGCGTCGCGACCGAGGCGCGGGAGAGCGCCGTGTGAGCGGCCATCAGGTCGAACCCGTGGAACCCGCCGCCCCACATGTGGAGGTCGACGCTGACACCGGCCTCCGACAGCCGGCGCGCGTAGGTCAGCGTCTCGTCGCGGAACGACTCCGCCGAGCCGGTGTCGATGTAGGTCCGCGGGAGGCCGGTGAGGTCCTCGGCACGTGCCGGCGCTGCGTACGGCGAGACGTCCGGCCCGCCGCGTCGCTCGCCGAGCAGCGCGGTCCAGCCGAACAGGTTGGAGTTGCGGTCCCAGACCCCCTCCTCGTCGAGCATGCGGCTGCTGTGGGTCTCCAAGCGGTCGTCGAGCATCGGGCAGATGAGGATCTGGTGGCTCAGCCTCGGGAAGGCCCGGTCCCTGGCGAGCAGGGCCGTGCCGGCGGCGAGACCCCCACCGGCGCTGGCTCCCGCGATGATGATGCGCTCGGGGTCGATGCCGAGCTCCGCGGCGTTCTTCGCCGTCCAGACGAGGCCGGCGTAGCAGTCTTCCACGGGAGCCGGGTCCGGGTGCTCGGGGGCGAGACGGTACTCGACGGAGACCACCACGGCGTTGCCCTCGGCCACCTGCGGCAGGAAGGTCTCCACGCCGAAGCTGCGGTCGCCGACCACCATCCCGCCGCCGTGGGTGTGGTAGACCGCCGGGCGCGGGGCGCCCTCGGCGGTGGGCCTCAGGATCAGCAGGGTGATGTCCGGAGCGCCCTCGGGGCCGGGAACCTGCCGCTCCTCGACCTGGACCGCGCCGCCGACGGTCAGGTCGACCGGGTCCATGCCGGGGAAGCCCTCGGCGGTCTGCTGCCTCACCTCGGCGAGGTTCTCCGCGGTGAAGGTCGGGAGGGCCTGGCGTACCGCTTCGAGGACCGGCACGAGCTCGGGATCGAACGGCGGTCGGACGGGGGTGTCGGGGAAGATCTGGTCGGCGGTCTGCTCGGTCATGGGGGTGCTCCTTCGGTGAACGGGGGTGGATCCAGCCTCCTCCCGGCGCCGCCGGTCACGGTACCCGGCCTGTGGCGGGAATCACATCGGCTGCCCCCGCCATCCGGCGGGCCGGGCTCTGCGAGAAACCGATGTGCGGTCGAGGGGTACGCCGGGGGAGAATGGGTGACCTCATGTCCACCGACCTGCCTGCCGCCGTCTCCGTGGCGATCACCTACCCTGCCGAGCTCCCGGTCACCCAGCGCCGCGAGGACATCGCCGCGGCCATCCGTGACCACCAGGTCGTGATCGTCGCCGGTGAGACCGGCTCGGGGAAGACGACGCAGCTGCCCAAGATCTGCCTGGAGCTCGGGCGCGGGTCGGCCGGCCTGATCGGGCACACCCAGCCGCGCCGGATCGCGGCACGCTCGGTGGCCGAGCGGATCGCGTCCGAGCTGGGCACCGAGCTCGGGGACCTGGTCGGCTATCAGGTGCGGTTCATGGACAAGTCCTCGGCCGCCTCGCGGATCAAGCTGATGACCGACGGCATCCTGCTCGCCGAGCTCCAGCGCGACCGCGACCTGCGCCGCTACGACACGATCATCATCGACGAGGCCCACGAGCGGTCGCTGAACATCGACTTCCTGCTGGGCTACCTGCGCCGGCTGCTGCCGCGGCGTCCCGATCTCAAGCTGATCATCACCTCCGCGACAATCGACCCGGAGCGGTTCGCGGCCCACTTCTCCGACGTGAAGACAGGCGAGCCGGCGCCGATCATCGAGGTCTCCGGGCGCACCTATCCGGTCGAGGTCCGCTACCGCCCGCTGATGGAGCTCTCCGAGGAGGACGAAGAGGGCGAGGTCGTCGTCCGCGACCAGACCGAGGCCATCGTCGACGCGGTCAAGGAGCTCTCCGCCGAAGGGCCCGGAGACGTCCTCGTCTTCTTGCCCGGTGAGCGCGAGATCCGGGACGCCGCCGATGCTCTGGGCGACGCGCTCGGGCTGAACAAGGGTCGCTCCGGAACGGGTCTCGTCGAGATCATCCCGTTGTTCTCCCGGTTGTCGGCCGCCGACCAGCACCGCGTCTTCTCGCCCCACACCGGCCGCCGGATCGTGCTCGCCACCAACGTCGCCGAGACCTCGCTGACGGTCCCCGGGATCAAGTACGTCGTCGACACCGGTGTCGCCCGCATCTCGCGCTACTCCGCCCGCACCAAGGTGCAGCGGCTGCCCATCGAGCCGATCTCGCAGGCCTCGGCCAACCAGCGGTCGGGACGTACGGGCCGGGTCGAGGCGGGCATCGCGATCCGGCTCTACTCCGAGGAGGACTATCTCGGAAGGCCGGAGTTCACCGACCCGGAGATCCTGCGCACCAATCTGGCCTCGGTCATCCTGCAGATGGCTTCGCTCGGCCTGGGGGACATCGCCCGCTTCCCGTTCGTGGAGGCTCCGGACCGGCGCAACATCACCGCCGGCGTACAGCTGCTCGAGGAGCTCGGCGCGATGCGGGGGCAGCGGCTGACCAAGCTGGGCCGGCGGCTGGCCAGGCTGCCGATCGACCCGCGGCTGGCCCGGATGGTGCTCGAGGCCGAGCGGCTCGGGTGCGTACGCGACGTCATCGTCGTCGCCGCCGCGCTCTCGCTCCAGGACCCGCGTGAGCGGCCGGGGCAGGACCACCCCAAGGAGCAGGCGCAGGCCGACCAGCTGCATGCGCGGTTCAAGGACGAGACCTCCGACTTCCTCACCTGGCTCAACCTGTGGCGTTACCTCAAGCAGCAGCAGCACGAGCTCTCCTCCAGCGCGTTCCGGCGGCTGTGCAAGCGGGAGTTCCTGCACTACGTACGCGTCCGCGAGTGGCAGGACCTGGAGTCGCAGCTGCGCCAGGTGTGCCGGGAGATGAAGATCGACCTCGGCAAGGGACACCGCGACGTCATCGAAGCCGGCGCAGACGCAGGCGAGGACAAGGTCGCCTACGACGCCGACGGGATCCATCAGGCGCTGCTCTCCGGGCTGCTCTCGCACATCGGGGCGCTGGAAGAACGTGACAAGAACGCAGAGGCCGCGGCCGGACGTGATCGCCGCCGGCCGGGCCCGCGGGAGTACGAGGGTGCCCGCGGCGCGAAGTTCGCGATCTTCCCCGGGTCGGCGCTGCACCGGAAGAACCCGCAGTTCGTGATGTCCGCCGAGCTCGTCGAGACCTCCCGGCTCTGGGCCCGGCAGAACGCCTCGATCAAGCCGGAGTGGGCCGAGAGCCTCGGTCGTGACCTGGTCAAACGCACCTACTCCGAGCCGCACTGGTCGCAGAAGCGGGCCTCGGTGATGGCCCGGGAGAAGGTGACCCTCTACGGGGTCCCGCTGGTCGCGGACCGTCCGGTCGCCTTCGGCAAGATCGATCCCGAGCTGAGCCGGGAGCTCTTCATCCGGCATGCGTTGGTCTACGGGGAGTGGCGTACGAATCACCGCTTCCTCCGCGACAACGCGAAGCTCGTCGAGGAGGCCGAGGAGCTCGAGCACCGAGCCCGGCGCCGCGACATCGTGGTCGACGAGCACGCGCTCTTCGACTTCTACGACCGCCGGCTGCCGGCCTCCATCGTCTCCGGGGCCCACTTCGACCAGTGGTGGAAGCAGGCCCGGCGGGAGACGCCCGACCTGCTCACCTTCGAGCTGTCGATGCTCACCAACGACGCCGCGGGGGAGGTGACCGAGAGCGACTTCCCGGCCGAGTGGGACGCCGGGCCGCTCACGTTCTCGCTGAGCTACCACTTCGAGCCGGGTGCGGCCGATGACGGACTGACGATCGACGTACCCGTCGCCACGCTCAACCGTGTCGGCGCCGACGACTTCTCCTGGCTGGTGCCGGGGCTGCGCGAGGAGCTGGTGACCGCGCTGATCCGGTCGCTTCCCAAGCCGCTGCGGGTCAGCTTCGTGCCGGCCCCCGACAAGGCGCGCGCCTTCCTGAAGGAGACCCCGCCGGGGGAGGAGCCGCTGCTGACCGCGCTGGAGCGCTGGGCGCGCTCGACCGCGGGCGTACACATCCCTCGCGAGGCCTGGGACTGGGCCAAGGTGCCCGAGCACCTGCGGCCGACCTACCGAGTCGTCGGCGAGGACGGCAAGGAGACCGCGAAGGGCAAGGACCTCGACGCGCTCAAGGCGCCGCTCGAGGGCGAGTTCAAGGCGGCCATCGCCGAGGTCGCGGCGTCGGCCGGTCACACCCGAACCGGCGAGACGAGCTGGGTCTTCGGGGACATCGCCACCACGGTGACCGAGAAGCGTGCCGGTCATGAGGTCACGGTCTTCCCGTGCCTCTCCGACGAGGGCGCGACGGTCGGTCTCGTCGTCGCCGGATCCGCGGAGGAGGCCGAGGCGCGCCATCGTCTCGGCGTCGTACGCCTGCTGCTCCTGGCGCTGCCCGACGTCACCAAGCAGGTCGTCGACGGGCTCTCCACCATGGAGAAGCTCGCGCTGGCCGGATCCCCCTACCCGAGCGCCGCCGAGCTCGTCGAGGACTGCCGCGCCGCCGTCGTCCGCCAGCTGGTCGATGCCCGTCCGCTGCCGCGGACGCAGGAGGCGTACGCCGCCGTCCTGGCCGCCGCGGGCACGCCGGCCGACCTGGTCGCGGCCGTGCGTGCGGTCCTGGCCGACGTGATGCGGGCGCTCGAGGCGTATCGCGAGACCGACAAGGCGCTCTCCGGGCGGGCCGACATGTTCCAGCTCCCGGCGTTGACCGACATGAAGGACCAGCTCGCCCGGCTGGTGCACCGTGGGTTCGTCGCGGAGGCGGGTGCCCAGCAGATCAGGCGGTATCCGACCTATCTGAAGGCCATCGTCGAACGCCGCCGCAAGCTCGACGCCGACCTGCGCGCCGACCGGACGACCCACGACCGGATCGCGTCGCTCCAGGACGCCTACCTGCACCAGATCGAGGCACTGGCCGAGGGACGGCCGCCCGGTCCGCGGCTGCGGCAGGTGCGGTGGATGCTCGAGGAGTACCGCGTCCAGCTCTGGGCCCAGCATCTCGGCACCGCCGAGAAGGTCTCCGACGCGCGGATCCGCAAGCTGCTCGGGTAGCGCTGTTACATGCGTGCGGCGGCCGCTACGCTCAATCCGATGTCCAGAGAGTTCCATTCGCCGATGCGTCCCGGGGACGGCTTCTTCGACTCCCTCCTCGGGGGCGACGACCCTGCCCTGGTGCAGGAGGCGGCCGACGCGGCGGCGACGGCGCTCGTACGTGGCGCGCGGGACAGCGACGACCCGGCGGTCGCCGAGCGGATCCTCCATCTGGCCGAGTCCGAGGGCATCGAGACGATCGCCGAGGTCTGGTCGAGCTCGCCGGCGGAGTCGCTGGCCGGCTGCCTGTGGCGCCTCTACCTGCTCCGCAGCTGGGTCTACGCCGACCCGGTGGGCGCCGCGCGCGAGTTCGACGCCGGCCGGGCGAAGGCCCAGGTCGCGCAGGTCGTGGCCGGGGTCGCGGATCCTCCCGGCCCGGAGGAGCTCAAGGCGATGGTCGACGAGGTGCTGCGCGGCATCGCCGGCAGCGACTTCGCCGTGGTGCTCCTCCGCGCCGCCGCGTTCTCCCGTGTCATCGCCGCCGGGCGGGCGGCCCTGGACCCGGACGCGGCCGCGAAGGACGTACGCAACATGCTGCAGCTCTCCGAACAGCTCGAGGCGGCGGGTCATGCCGAGCTCGAGCAGCGGTTGATCTGACTGCAGAGGAACAGCCCGTAGCGATAGGTTGTAGCCTCCTGTTCGCTTTGATGCGGAGGAGGTTGGGGGCACCGTTACACTGGTGCCGAACACGTCGGGCTGCGGCAGCCCCGGGTCCCAACTTCAGCCGCTTCGAGCGGCCTTGCGCCGTGAGGCGCTCCCGGTCCGGCGTGTTCATCATCTTTTTCGGTGCACCTCGGCTGGGTGGCCATGACGCCAGCCACCGACGAAGGAGCCGTAGTGACCGACACCCAGCCCGCAGCGCGCGAGGGCGCCATCTCCTACGAGCCCGAGATCGGTGACGGCAACGCCGACCCGGGCGAGGTCGTGTGGGGTTGGGTGCCCTACGAGGACGACGAGACCCAGGGCAAGGACCGGCCCGTTCTCGTGATCGGCCAGAAGGCCGGCGTACTCCTGTGCCTGATGCTGACCAGCAAGGACCACGACCGCGACGAGGCGCAGGAGGCGCGGCACGGGCGGCACTGGATGGATGTCGGCACCGGCGGCTGGGACCGCCAGGGGCGACCCTCCGAGGTGCGCCTGGACCGGCTGATCCGGATGGATCCCGCAGACGTACGCCGTGAGGGCGATGTGCTGGCCAAGGAAATCTTCGATGATGTGATCAAGGCCGCACGCGATCACCTCGCCTGAGCCGGTCCCCCGGGGCGCATTCTCAGGAAGTGTCCAGGTACGTATCGTAAAGTGAATCGCTGGTAAACCGGGTCTGTGGTTGCATCACAGACCCGGTCCTGGTGTTGAGATGGAGGAAATGGTGCGGCGCACGCGGCTGGCAACGGCGCTTCTGGTGACGGTTCTCTCGGCGTCCCTCGCCGCCTGCGGTGGTGGTGACCCGGCCTCGAAGCCCTCGCCGAGCACCACGACGAAGGCCCCTGCCGAGGTGAAGCTCGTCTTCGGGGTCTCCGGCCACAAGACGCTGGTCGACACCTACAAGCAGCTGGCCGCCGAATACACCCAAGAGGTCCCCAACGTCACCGTCGAGGTGAAGTCCTGGCCGACCGCCGACCAGCTCACTGCGGCGGTCAACAGCGGCGAGAAGGTCGACGTGGTGCTCACCCCGCGTGCCGACGTCGCCGCGTTCGCCGAGGACAAGCGGATCCAGCCCGTCGACACCCTGCTCGAGGCCCGCAACGTCGACTTCGGCGACAAGTACTCCCGCGAGGCGATGGAGGACTTCTCCGTCGAACGCCGCCTCGAGTGCATGCCCTACTCGGTCTCGCCGCAGGTCGTCTACGTCAACACCGGGCTGCTCGACTTCGACGCCATGAAGGAGGAGGGCCTGCCCACCCCCAGCGTGCGGGCCGACGGCTCCCTGCGTGGCTGGACCCTCGAGCAGTTCAGCTCGGCGATGACGTACGCCGCCGAGCACCACAAGGGTGTCCGGGGCACCTACGTCGAGCAGAACCTCTCCGCGCTGATGCCCTGGCTCGCCGGCGCCGGCGCGACCCTCTTCGACGAGCCGCTGGCTCCGACGTCCACCGCGCTGGAGGACTCGGCCGGGGCGTACGAGGACCTGGTCGAGGCGCTGACCCAGCCCAACGTGCTGGCCACCGCGAAGGACCTCAACGGCCGCACCCCGTTCCAGGCCTTCAAGCAGGGCCGCCTGGTGGCGCTGGTCGGTGACCGTTCGCTGGTCTCGGACCTGCGCGCGACCGACGCGATGGAGTGGGACGTGATGCCGATGCCGGGTGGCAACGGCACCACCGGCGACTACGCCGGATTGTGCATGGGCTCGGAGACCGCCGACCCCGATGCCACCGCCGACTTCCTCACCTACCTCATCTCGACCGAGTCGGTCGTGAAGATGGTCCGCACCGGCCACTTCGTGCCGGTCAACTCCGAGGTCGGCTACGCGCCGGTCTTCACCCAGCCCGAGCGCAACCCCAAGAACGCCCGGATCTTCACCGACACCGTGCGCGACATGCAGGTCCTCCCCGAGGCCACCCAGCTCGCCCAGCTCCAGAAGGTCGCCGCCGTCGCGGTCCGAGGCTCCTTCGCGGTCACCGAGCCCGACCAGATCGAGGACTACGCGGTCCAGATCGACGAGCTCTCCAAGACCGTCTTCCCCCAGCCCACGCCGGCGGCCTCCCCGTCGCCCTCGATCTCGCCCAGCTCCTAGCTGCCGAGGCGTCACCCCCGTCGCCCGAGCCGTCACGGGCGATGCCAGCTCGGCCGTCCTGGGTGACGGCTCGGCCGGGCGTACGGGTCAGGGCTCGATGTCCGCGTGGAGGACGGCGTCGGTGAGGAGCGGGGCGGTGAGGGCGATCTGCCAGCCGCGGGCGCCGAAGCCGGAGAGGAGCTCGATGATGCCGTCGAGCAGAGCGCCGGGGTCGCGGGTCTTCGGGGGTGTCCACATGGCGCGGCGCAGGAAGTCGGGAGTGAGCAGGTTCTCGGCGGGGAGGTTGCGGGCCTCGGCAAGGGCGTTGACGGACTCGCGCGCCAGCGTGAGACGACGGGCGGCTGCGGGATCCTTGTCGGCCCACGCGCGCGGCGGGGGAGGACCCTCCGAGCGCGGTGACCGCACCGGGAGCTCGTCCTCGTCCATCGTGACCGCGCGGTTGAGCGCCTTCACCCAGGAGGTCGCGTAGCGCTCGGCGCCACGGCCGTGGAACCCCTTCAGCCCGAGCAGCGCGGCCTTGTCCTGCGGGAGATCCTGCGCGGCGGCGACGATCGCGGCATCGGGAATGATCCGGCTCGGGGTGACGTCACGCTGCTGCGCGATCCGGTCGCGCTCGGTCCACAGCTCACGCACCGCAGCGAGCCCGCGGCGGCCGCGGACGCGGTGCATGCCTGAGGTGCGTCGCCAGGCATCCGTACGCACCGGCGCCTCGAACCCGCGCAGCCAGTCGAACTCCTGGCGGGCCCAGGCCTCCTTGCCCTGCGCGACGAGCTCGTCGGCCAGCGCGTCGCGCAGCTCGACGAGCACTTCGACGTCGAGCGCGGCGTACTCGAGCCAGGCGTCCGGCAGCGGCCGGGTCGACCAGTCGGCCGCGGAGTGCTCCTTGAGCATGGTGAAGCCCAGCACCGTCTCGACCAGGGTGCCGAGCCCGACGCGCGGATAGCCCAGCAGCCGTCCCGCGAGCTCGGTGTCGAACAGGGCGGAGGGGTGCAGGCCGAGGTCGCTGAGGCAGGGGAGGTCCTGGGTGGCGGCGTGCAGGATCCACTCGGTGCCCTCGAGCGCGTCGACCAGCGGCTGCATCGTGGACAGCTCGATCGGGTCGATCAGCCAGATCCCGGAGCCTTCGCGGCGCAGCTGGATGAGGTAGGCGCGGTTGGAGTAGCGGTAGCCGGAGGCGCGCTCGGCGTCGATCCCGACCGGACCCGAGCCGGCGGCGATGGCCGCGGCGGCCTTGACCAGGCCTTCGTCGGTGTCGGTCACCGGAGGCAACCCGTCGCGCAGGGTCAGCAGCGGCGCCGGAGCATCTTCTGGTGTGTCCGGCCCTGTCTCGGCCTCGGTGTTGTCCTCGATCACGCCGCCACCTCCGTCGCGCATGCGCCATGATACGGACGCGGCGGCGTGTTGGCCCGATGGGTCACTCGCTGACGTTCGATCACACGCCTCGCTGCCCTCGCCGGCTCGGTATGACGGTGACGCCCTCCGGCACCGGAGGAAGTCCCGCGGCCGTGCAGAGCAGCTCGCCCCATGCCTCGGTGTGTGGTCGCAGGTCCAGGTCGCCCGAGGCCGTTCCCACCGGCGTCCAGGAGGCGCGGATCTCGATCTGCGCGGTGCCGTCCTCATCGGCCATCCCGCCGTAGGCCTCGGTGGCGACGCGGGTCACGGTGCCGGCGGCGGCGACGTGCTCGGCGCCGTGACCGGAGAGCGCGTCGAGGAGCCAGGACCAGCCGACCTCACCGAGCAGCGGGTCGCTGATGTGCTCGACGTCGATGTCGGCCCGTGCGTAGGCCACCAGCCGGAAAGTGCCGGGCAGTCCGTGCACCGTGCCCCAGGCATCGTTGCCGTCGGGGTCGTGCAGCAGGATCAGCCGTCCGGTCGCCACGTCGACGTCGCCGACGGTCACCTCGGCGGACAGTGCCGCGGCGTACGGAGCGATCCGCTGGGGCGCCGGCATCTCCTCGGCCAGCACCTCGGGTCTGAAGGTCGCGGCGCGCATCCCTTCCGCGGCGGACCGGAACACGGCAGGACCGGTCTCCGGTCCCGCGGCGGGACGCGACTCTCC
This sequence comes from Nocardioides sp. NPDC000445, assembly GCF_040300245.1. Lineage (NCBI taxonomy): Bacteria > Bacillati > Actinomycetota > Actinomycetes > Propionibacteriales > Nocardioidaceae > Nocardioides > Nocardioides sp. NPDC000445. Next base: position 95,469 of record NZ_JBEPDH010000007.1, read on the forward strand.
ACGGACGACCATGTGAACAGGGTATGTCTTCTGCGCGATTCGCGATGTGCGTACACGCCGCGCCGGGTGGGACCATTGCCGAGTGGCTGCCGTGAACCCTCCTGAGAACCCCTCCGACGCGCTCGCGTCGTCCCCGTTCCTGCAGGCGCTCAGGGGAGAGAAGCCGAGCCGTACGCCGGTGTGGTTCATGCGCCAGGCCGGCCGGTCGCTGCCCGAATATCTCAAGGTCCGCGAGGGCATCGGCATGCTGGAGTCCTGCCAGGACGCCGACCTGATCACCGAGATCACCCTGCAGCCCGTACGCCGCTACGGAGTCGACGCGGCCATCTTCTTCTCCGACATCGTGCTGCCAGTGAAGGCGGTCGGGGTCGACCTCGACATCAAGCCCGGAGTCGGCCCGGTGATCGCGAATCCGGTGCGCACGCTGGCCGACGTGGAGGCGATCCCGGACCTCACCCCGGAGCACGTCACCTACATCACCGAGGCCGTCCAGAACCTGGTCGGCGAGCTCGGAAGCGTCAACGGCGGCACCCCGCTGATCGGCTTCGCCGGCGCCCCGTTCACCGTCGCCTCCTACCTGGTCGAGGGCGGCCCCTCGAAGGAGTACGCCAAGACCAAGGCGCTCATGTTCGGGGCCCCCGACGTGTGGGACGCCCTGATGCGCAAGATCGCCGGGATCTCCGGCGCGTTCCTGGAGGTCCAGGTCCGCGCGGGTGCCTCCGCGGTGCAGCTCTTCGACTCCTGGGCCGGTGCCTGCACGCCCGCCGACTACGAGCGCCACGTGCTGCCCTACTCCGCCCAGGTGTTGACCCGGATCGGCGAGCTCGGCGTCCCGCGGATCCACTTCGGCGTCAACTCCGCCATGCTCCTTCCGCTGATGGGCAGCGCGGGCGCCGAGGTCGTCGGTGTCGACTGGCGTACGCCGCTGGACTGGGCGATCGGCCAGCTCGGCGACGGCTTCGGCGTCCAGGGCAACCTCGACCCCGCCCTCGTCTTCGCGCCCACCGAGGTGATGCTCGAGCAGGCCGGGAAGATCCTCGAGACCGGACGTACGGCCAAGAGCCACGTCTTCAACCTCGGTCACGGCGTCATCCCGACCACCGACCCCGACCAGCTCGCCCGGCTCACCGATTTCGTGCAGAGCTACGAGCCGGCCGAGGGCTGAGACCGAGAACGCTGAGACCGAGAGCGCTGAGAGCGGGCGGCCGTCTCGGCGAGCAGGTCCAGGAGACTGCGCGCCCCCGAGGTCGTACGTGCGTTGTGCCGTCGCGCCGCGACCATCGTCACCCGCGAGCGGTCCCCGGCGAGGGGACGTACCGTGATGTGCCCGCCCGTCTCGCGCGGGTCGCCGACGACGCTGTAGTCGGGCAGCAGGGTCAGTCCGAGGCCCTCGCCGACCATCATCTTGCCCATCTCGGCGCCGTCGGTGGCGTGCCAGTGGTGGGGGAGGTCGCGACCGAAGACGCGATGGGCGAAGCGGTACATCAGGTAGCCCGAGCGCATGCCGACGAACGGCTCCTCGCGGAGCTCCTCGACGGTGATCTCGTCGCGGGACGCGAGCGGGTGGCCGACGGGCAGCACCACGATCGGCCGTCCGTGGAGAAGAACGGTGCCCTCGACCGTCGGCGGCAGGTCGTCGCCGTCGAGCAGGTTGACCAGGCCGATGTCGATGGTGCCCTCGGCGAGGGCGAGGTAGATGTCTTCCTGCACCATGGTGCGCACCTCGACGCTCGTGCGCGGGTGCTCGTCGGCGAATCTCCGCAACGTCGGTAGCAGCACGGTCGAGGTGCCGGCGTGGACCGTGCCGACCCGCACCGAGCTCACCCCGGCACTCTGGTCGCCGGCGGCCAGGCGGAGCCGGTCGACGGCCTCCAGGACGTCGGACATGGAGTGCAGCAGCTCCTGGCCCTCGCGGCTGATCCGGGCCCCGGCGCGGCGCCGGTCGAGCAGGGTCACGCCGAGCTCGCGCTCGAGCTTCGTGATCGCCTCGCTCAGGGCGGGCTGGGAGATGTGGAGCTGCTCGCTCGCGCGGCGCAGCGAGCCGTACTGGGTCACGGCTGCGATGTACTCCAGCTGCTCGATCCTCACGCTGTCCTCTTCGTCGGTCGGTGATCGGTCATCCCGAGCGGGTGATCGGTGATGGCTGGCGTCCAGCCTGTCTCACGCCGCTCATTCTCAAGTAATTTGGTCGATTAAAGACAGAAACATCCACGACGCAAGACTGAGAGGGCGCGATGACAACCGAAGCTGTACGCAACGCCGCGGAGTTCGGCGCGGCACCCACGACTCCGGAGGGCTGGGTCGACCGTGCCCGCGAGGTGGCCACCAGGCTCTCCGTGGACGCGGTCGCCCGTGACCGGGCCAACCAGGTCCCGACGTACGAGGTGAACCTGCTCAAGGAGAGCGGCCTGGTCACCCTGCTCGGCCCCGCCGAGCACGGCGGCGCCGGCCAGGACTGGACGACCGCGCTGCGCGTCGTCCGGGCGGTCGCGGCGGGCGACGGCTCGATCGGGCAGTTGCTCGGCTACCACTACCTGTGGGCCTGGGCGGCGCGGCTGGTCGGCACCCCGGAGCAGATCGCCGCCGTCGAGCAGCTCTACACCGAGAACAACTTCTTCTTCGGCGGCGCGGTCAACCCGCGCGACGACGACCTGGTGATCAGGGTCGAGGGTGACGAGCTCGTCTTCACCGGCCGCAAGTCGTTCTCGACCGGCGGGCGGATCTCCGACCTGACCGTTCTCGAGGGGGTCATCGAAGGCACCGAGAAGCATGTCTTCGCGATCGTCCCGACCCAGCAGGAGGCCATCGTCTTCGCCGGCGACTGGGACAACCTCGGCCAGCGGCTCACCGAGTCCGGCGCCGTCGAGATCAACGGCGTGCGCGTCCCCTGGGAGTCCGCGGCCGGCTATGTGAAGCAGGAGGACGGGACGTACGAGTTCGTCCCGCGGGTCTACAACACCCTCAACGTGCCGATCATCCAGCTCATCTTCACCAACTTCTACCTCGGGATTGCGGAGGGTGCCCTGACGACCGCCGCGACCTACACCCGCGACACGACCCGCGCCTGGCCCTACGCCGGAGACGTCAAGGAGAAGGGGAGCGAGGAGTTCTACATCCAGGAGACGTACGGCGACCTGACCTCGAAGCTGTGGGCGGCCCAGGCGCTGGCTGAGCGGGCGGCGGGCCTGATCGAGGCCATCAACGCGCACGCCGACGAGGTCACCGAGCAGGAGCGCGGCGAGGCGGCGGTCGTGATCGCCGCGGCCAAGCAGGTCGCGATCGACGCCGGCCTGGAGATCGGCACCAAGGTCTACGACCTGACCGGTGCCAGGGCGACCTCCAACAAGGTCGGGCTGGACATCTTCTGGCGCAACATCCGCACCCACTCGCTGCACGACCCGGTCGCGCACAAGCGGGCCGAGGTGGGCCGCTACGCGCTGCTCGGCGAGATCCCCGCGCCGACCTGGTACACGTGAGCCGCCTGCGGTGATCAGCAGGGCCTCTCGCCTTCTCGCCGCCTGATAGGCCGCGCCTATCACGGGATCGGGTCTTCCGGTGGTCCACATCGGAAGATCCGGTCCCGTCTCCTGTTTAATCAGATAAGTTTAGTAGACATTAGCGATCCAAGGAGACCAGCATGACTTCACCGGCAACCGAGCCCCTGAAGTTCGCCTACTGGGTGCCCAACGTCAGCGGCGGCCTCGTGGTGAGCAAGATCGAGCAGCGCACCGACTGGAGCTACGACTACAACAAGAAGCTCGCGCAGCTGGCCGAGAACAACGGCTTCGAGTACGCCCTCTCCCAGGTGCGCTACATGGCCTCCTACGGTGCGGCCTACCAGCACGAGTCCACCTCGTTCTCCCTCGCGCTGCTGCTGGCCACCGAGCGACTCAAGGTGATCGCCGCGGTCCACCCGGGGCTGTGGCAGCCCGGCGTACTCGCCAAGTTCCTGGCCACCGCCGACCACCTCTCCGGTGGCCGCGCGGCCGTCAACGTGGTCAGCGGCTGGTTCAAGGACGAGTTCACCCAGCTCGGCGAGCCGTGGCTCGAGCACGGCGAGCGCTACCGCCGCTCGGAGGAGTTCATCCGCTACCTCCGCGAGATCTGGACGAGTGAGGCCGCCGAGCTCAACGGCGACTTCTACCGGCTGCACGACTTCGACCTGAAGCCGAAGCCGCTGGCCAGCGAGGGCCGTCCGCACCCGGAGATCTTCCAGGGCGGCAACTCCTCCGACGCCAAGGCGATGGCCGGCCGCGTCTCGGACTGGTACTTCGCCAACGGCAACACCCCCGAGGGCCTCGCCGCGCAGATCGCCGACGTCAACGCGGTCGCCGGCCCGCTGGGGCGGCGGGTCCGGTTCGGGATCAACGGCTTCATCGTGGCCCGCGACACCGAGAAGGAGGCGCGCGACACTCTCCGGGAGATCATCGACAAGGCCGACCGCGAGGCCGTCGAGGGCTTCGGCTCGGCGGTCAAGCAGGCCGGGCAGTCCACCGGCGACAAGACCGGGATGTGGCAGGACTCGACCTTCGAGGACCTGGTGCAGTACAACGACGGCTTCCGGACCGGGCTGATCGGCACGCCCGAGCAGGTCGCCGAGCGGATCGTCGAGCTCAAGCGGGCCGGCGCCGACCTGATCCTCGGCGGCTTCCTGCACTACCTCGAGGACGTGGAGTACTTCGGTCAGCGCGTCCTGCCGATCGTGCGCGAGCTCGAGGCGCAGCAGCTGGAGTCCGTGGCTTGAGCACGACGGAGATCGCCCGGCTCGACGCCGAGACCGCGCCGCTGGTGGCGAGGCGGCTGGCCGACGAGCTCGCGCTCGGCGACGGCGGACGCGACCGGGTCAGGGCGCTGCCCTACGACCAGGTCAAGGCGTACGCCGCCGCCGGGCTCGGCGCGCTCACCGTCCCTCTCGAGTTCGGTGGGCCTTCGCTGCCCGCCACGACCGTGGCCGAGGTGTTCCGGCTGGTCTCGTGGGGTGATCCCAACGTCGGCCAGGTCCCGCACAGCCACTTCGTCTTCCTCAACCAGCTCCGGCTGAACGGCACCCGCGAGCAGCAGCAGCGGATCTACAGCGAGGTGCGGGCGGGGGCGCTGGTCGCCAACGCGCAGTCGGAGTTCGGGACCAAGCACGTGCGCGACATCCGGACGACCCTCACGCCTGCCCGGGAGGAGGGCGAGTGGCTGCTGAACGGCGAGAAGTTCTACTGCACCGGCTCGCTCTTCGCCGACTATCTCGCCGTGCTCGCGCGGCGTGACGTCGACGGGCCGCTGCAGGTGGCCTGGGTCCGCACCGAGACCCCCGGCGTCGAGATCGTCGACGACTGGGACGCCGTGGGGCAGCGTACGACCGGGTCCGGCACGGTGCGCCTCACCGACGTCGCCGTGGCCGAGGAGTGGGTGACGCCGTTCTCCGTCACGTTCGACGTGCCGACGACCTACGGCGCCTTCGCGCAGCTGCTGCACGCGGCCATCGACGCCGGGATCGCCCGGCGCGCGCTGGACGAGGCCTCCGAGTTCGTACGCACGAAGTCCCGCCCCTACGCCGACGCCGTCGCGCTCGCCGGTGCCGAGACGGCCGCACAGGACCCGCTGGTCGTCCAGGCCTTCGGCGAGATGGAGCTGGCCGTACGCAGCGCCGAGGCGCTCCTCGCCGAGGCGGCGCGACACGTGGACGAGGCCGACGCGGACCTCACCGAGGCGTCGGCCGCGGAGGCGAGCCTGGCCGTGGCGGCGGCCCGCGCGTCGACCGCGAACGTGTCGGTCGACGTCACCAGCCGGCTGCTCGAGGTCTCTGGCACCCGGGCGGCTCTGACGTCGACCAACCTCGACCGCCACTGGCGCAACGCGCGCACGCACACCCTCCATGACCCGGCCGCCTGGAAGGTCCAGCACCTCGGGCGATGGGCCGTCGACGGCACCCGGCCGCCGCGCCACGGACAGATCTGACACCCCCACCACATCCCACTGAAAGGCAGCGATGAGCACGCTCAAGTTCCACTGGTTCCTCCCGACCAACGGCGGCGACGGCCGGCACGTGATCGGCGGCGGTCACGGCGTCAGCGCGCTGGCGTCGGGCCGTCCGGCGACGGTGCCCTATCTCGGCCAGATCGCCCGCAGCGCCGAGCAGCTCGGTTTCGAGGCGGCGCTGACGCCGACCGGCGCGTGGTGCGAGGACGCCTGGGTGACGACCGCGATGCTCAGCTCCCTCTCGGAGCGGCTGAAGTTCCTGGTCGCGTTCCGGCCCGACTCGGTCTCGCCCTACCTGGCCGCGCAGATGGCCGGCACGTTCCAGAACCTGTCCGGGCAGCGGCTGCTCCTCAACGTCGTCACCGGTGGCGAGGACCACGAGCAGCGGATGTACGGCGACTTCCTGGCCAAGGACGAGCGGTACGAGCGGTGCGGGGAGTTCCTGCACATCGTCCGCCGGCTGTGGGCGGGGGAGACGGTGACCTTCTCCGGGAAGCATCTCTCGGTGGAGAACGCCCGGCTCGAGCAGCGGCCGACGCCGGTCCCGGACGTCTACTTCGGCGGCTCCTCGCCCGCGGCCCTGGATGTCGCCGCCGAGCACGCCGACGTCTACCTGACCTGGGGTGAGCCGCCGGCCGCGGTCGCGGAGAAGATCGGACGCGTGCAGAAGCTCGCCGCCGACCGCGGCCGCGAGCTCCGCTTCGGGATCCGGCTGCACTCGATCGCCCGCGAGACCTCGTCTGCCGCGTGGGCCGAGGCCGACCGGCTGCTGGAGAACATCTCGGACGAGGACATCGCGCGGGTCCAGGCGGGACTCTCCCGCAGCGTCTCGGAGGGTCAGCGGCGGATGCTGGAGCTCAACCAGGGTTCGCGCGACGGGCTCGAGGTCTACCCCAACCTGTGGGCGGGCGTCGGGCTTGTCCGTGGTGGTGCCGGAACCGCGCTGGTCGGCTCCTACACCGAGATCGCCGACCTGATCGAGGCCTACCACTCGGTCGGGATCTCCGAGTTCGTGCTCTCCGGATACCCGCACCTGGAGGAGTCGTACTGGTTCGGCGAGGGCGTCCTGCCCGAGCTCGCCCGCCGCGGCCTGTGGTCGCACCCCGCTCCTGTCGTCGGCCGAGGGGCAGCGGTGCCCTTCGGTGCCGCCGCCCAGTAGGGAGGACGCGCATGTCTGCAGCGACGGCCAACCCGAAGCGGGTGGCGCTGGCGGCCTCGGTCGGCGCCACCATCGAGTGGTACGACTTCTTCCTCTACGGCACCGCCGCCGGCCTCGTCTTCGACAAGCTCTACTTCAACGGGCTCAGCGGCACCGCGGCGACCTTCGCCTCGTTCGGCACCTTCGCCGTGGGGTTCCTGGCCCGCCCCGTCGGGGGCCTGATCTTCGGCCACTTCGGCGACCGGATCGGTCGCAAGACCATGCTGATCTGGACGCTCGTGATCATGGGAGTGGGCACCTCGCTGGTCGGGCTGCTCCCGACGTACGACTCCATCGGGGTGCTCGCTCCGATCGCGCTCGTGGTGCTCCGGATCCTGCAGGGGATCGGCGTGGGTGGTGAGTACGGCGGCGCGGTGCTGCTGGCCACCGAATACGCACCGGCCGGCCGCCGCGGGCTCTATGGCAGCTTCGCGCACATCGGCGTCCCGGGCGGGCTGGTGCTCGCCTCCGGGGCGTTCGCGGTGGCGTCGCAGCTGCCCGACGCGGCCTTCCTGGCGTGGGGATGGCGGGTCTGCTTCCTGATCTCGATCGTGCTGCTCGCCATCGGTGCCTGGATCCGGCTCTCGATCATGGAGACGCCGTCGTTCCAGGAGGTGCAGGCCGAGAAGAAGGTCTCCAAGCTGCCGGTCGGGGAGCTCTTCCGGCGTCAGCCGCGCACGCTGCTGCTCGGGATGGGGACGCGGTTCGTGGAGGGGTTCACCTACAACCTCTACTCGGTCTTCCTGCTCTCCTACGCGGTGGCCGACGCGGGGCTGAGCCGGTCGGTGGTGCTCAACGCGATCATGGCCGGCGCGCTGCTGGGCGTGGTCATGACCGTGCTCTCCGGAGCGCTGAGTGACCGGTTCGGACGGCGGCCGGTCTACACGGTCGGGGCCGTGCTGGGGCTGGTGATCGCCTTCCCGGTCGCGGCCGCGGTGCAGTCCGGCGCGGTGGTGCCGTCGGTCGCCGCCTTCGTCGGCGGGCTGGGTCTGGTCTACGGCACGGTCTACGGCCCGCTGGCGGCGTTCTGGAGCGAGCTGTTCGACACCCGCTACCGGTTCTCCGCGCTCAACGCGCTCTACCAGATCTCCGGAGTGGTGGCCTCCGGGCTGACGCCGCTGATCGCGGCCGCCCTGGTGGCGCTCTCCGACGACCGCTCGCTGTGGTGGGTGGCCGGCTACAACGTCGTGGTCGCCGTGGTCAGTCTGACCTGCATGTGGCTGCTGCCGGAGACCCGTGGCGAGAGGCTGCGGGACACGGCGGTGGACGAGGCGCGGGCAGTGCCCGCGAGAGAGGTGGTGGCGTGATGACGAGTCCGCTGCGTACGAATCAGGATCTCGACCCGGCCGCGTTGCGGCAGGCCTTCGGAGTCTTCCCCAGCGGGGTGGTGGCGGTCGCCGCGGTGGTCGACGGTCGCCCCGTCGGCCTGGCCGCGTCGTCGTTCACCTCGGTGTCCCTGGACCCGCCCCTGGTCTCCTTCTCCGTGGCTCGGACCTCGAAGACGTGGCCCGACCTACGGCGCTCCTCGCACCTGGGCGTCACCGTCCTCGCCGAGCACCACGGCGAGGTCTGCCGCCAGCTCGCCGGCCCCGTCGACTCCCGCTTCGACGGCCTCGTGGTCAGCTCGTCCCTCGACGGAGCCCTCACCCTCGACGAGGGCCTCGCGCAGTTCGACTGCACGATCTACCGCGAGGTCGAGGCCGGCGACCACATCGTCGTACTCCTCCAGCTCCATGCCGCCGACCACGGCGCCGGCCAGCCCCTCGTCTTCCACCGCTCCAATTTCGGAAAGCTGGCCAGCTGACCCCCTCCCGCCGAGGCGTCAGGTACGTCGGCCGAGACGGCACCTCGGTGCCGTCTCGGCCGACGGGGGTGACGCCTCGGCACTAGGGTTCGGCTGTGGACATCTTCGGAGTCGTCGCCCTCGCCGGTCTGATCCTGCTCTACGTCGTGATCGAGTCCTCGGCGACCAGAACTCGGGCGGAGCTCACCCGCCGGATGAACAGGCTCGAGGACAAGGTCGACCTGCTCCTGAAGCAGGCGGGGCTGGAGGAGCCGCCGGTACCGCGCCAGGACGAGGTCGTCGCGCTGGTGCGCGCGGGCAAGAAGATCGAGGCGATCAAGGTCTACCGGGAGGCAACCGGTGCGGGGCTGCTCGAGGCCAAGGTCGCGGTCGAGCGGCTCACCTGATCCTGGCGATCAGGGGGATGCGAGACTTCTCCTGTGCGTGTCATCGTCGTCGGAGCAGGGATCGCCGGGCTGACCGCGGCCCGCGATCTGTCCCTGAAGGGTCACCGGGTCACCGTGCTGGAGGCATCCGACCGGGTCGGCGGAAAGATCCGCGGGGAGTCCGTCGCCGGGCAGACCGTCGACGTCGGCGCCGAGGCGATGCTCAACCGCCGGCCGGAGGGCGTGTCCCTGGCTCGTGAGGTCGGCCTCGACGTGGTCCACCCGACCGAGGCGAAGTCGTCGATCTGGTCCCGCGGCGCGCTGCGCCCGATCCCGCGGTCGATCATGGGCGTGCCCCTCGACCTGGCTGCGCTCGAGTCCTCGGGGCTTCTCTCGGAGGAGACCCTGGAGGTCGTACGCCGCGAACCCACGCTCCCGCCTGCGAAGACGGATGAGGACATCTCGGTCGGTGACTTCATCGCGTCCCGTTTCGGGGACGAGACGGCCGACCGGCTGGCGGAGCCGCTGCTCGCGGGGGTCTACGCCGGCCACGCCCGTGCGATCTCGGTGAAGGCGGCTGCGCCGCAGCTGTTCATGCTGGCCGAGAAGGGGTCGCTGCTGGAGGCTGCCGCCGCGCTCCCGAGCTCGACGGTCCCGGTCTTCGCCGGGATCGACGGCGGCATGTCCCGGTTGACCGCGACCCTCGCCGATGGCCTCGACATCCGGCTGCACACCCACGTCGACACCGTCACCCGGACCCCGCAGGGCTTCCTGATCGAGACCGGCGACGAGGTGGAGGCGGCCGATGCCGTGGTCGTCGCGACCCCCGCTCCGGTCGCCGCGAAGCTGCTCCGCTCGACCGCGCCCTCGGTGGCGCGCGAGCTCTCCGGGATCGAGACCGCGAGCGTCGCCGTGGTCACCTTCGCCTTCCCCGACCTCCCCGCGGAGCTGGCCGGCAGGTCCGGATTCCTCGTACCGCCGGTCGAGGACTGCGCGATCAAGGCCTCCACCTTCTCCTTCGCCAAGTGGGCCTGGGTGGGGGAGCGCGGCAACTACCTGCGTACCTCCATCGGGCGGCACGGCGAGCCCCCCTCGGACGACGACGACCGGCTCGTCGCCGACTCGCTGGCGGCCCTGGAGCGGATCGCCGGCATCACCGCGAAGCCGTCCGACGTGCACGTCCAGCGCTGGACCGACGGGCTCCCGCAGTATCCCGTCGGGCATCTCGACAGGGTCGCCCGGATCCGGCAGGGCCTCAGAGCGGTCCCGGGCCTGGCCCTCGCGGGCGCCTCCTACGACGGGGTCGGCATCCCCGCCACGATCGCCTCCGCCCACCGCGCCGCCGCGGACATCAGCTGATCCTCAGGCCGGCACCCACCGCAGGGTCGAGACACAGACATCCAGTGCCAGCTTCCACGCCAGGAACTTCTCGTCGGTCGCGGCCATGTCCATCGGCCGGGCGATCGTCGCGGTCAGCTGGAGCCCTCGGCGTCGCTTCGAGCCGGGGACGGGTGTCATGTAGACGATCGTCGTCGCGACCACCGGCTCGTCGCCCTGGGCGGTCTTGGTCGACTCGCGCTCGTACCTGATGAACCGCTTGTCGCCGAACAACGGCTTCGCGCCGTGGTCACGGATGATCGCGGCGACGTGGGTGTCGAGGGTCCCGCCGTTGTGCGCGTGGAACGTCGTCGCGACGATCGCGCCGGGAATGATGGCGAGGCTGTCGGTCTCTGCGGTGGCGGCGAAGTAGGCCTTGACCTGATGCTGCTTCATGAGCGCGTACGCCTGATCGAGCTGCACCCGCATGGAGGCGTGGAGCTCGGGCCTGTTGATGCTCATGAAGCGCTTCTTCAACGCCGCGTCCATCGCGGCCCGGTCGGCCTCGCCGGGGGAGTGTCGTTCCCAGCCGGGGAGGAGCCTCAGCTCGAACTCCGGCTCCTTGGTGCCGCCGAGCAGCTCGCGTAGCGAGGACTGCGGGGCGGGTGCTGCCTCAGACAAAGGACGTGTCCTCCCATGCGTCGAACGGGTCGCTCGTCACGCCGGGGACCGGCTCTGCCGAGAAGGGGGTGCCATCGGGGCGTACGACCTCGAGCTCGGCGAGGAAGAGCGGCATGTCCGCGATGGTGAGACCGAAGGTCTCGGGTGCGCCTGCCTCGACCACGACCATCACGCTGATCTCCTGCGTCGAGAAGACGAAGATGCCGGTGAGGAACTCGACGGTCTCACCGTCGATCTCTCCGGTCCTGGACGCGAGGCATCTCAGTCCGGGACCGAGAGCGGCCCCGGCGTACTCATCGACGTCGAAGCCCTGCTGCCGCCACTCCTCGGGCGAGGTCGGCTCGCCGCCCCCGAGTACGACCCGCACCCGGCTGACGACGGGGGCGGGCAACGGCCAGTGGAGCATCGAGGCCAGCGTCCCGGGGTGGAGGTCGCCGGCGAGGTGGTGGGCGAGCAGGGCACGCGCGCCGGGGTCGACCTCGTCGGTCCACTCGCCGTCCCAGGTGTCGCGGAGCGTGGCGAGCACGTCCTCGACCCACGTCTCCGCACCCGAGGTGTCGAGCTCGCCCGCGTGCGGGACCCAGATCCATCGCTCCGACGGCTGGGCGATCTCAGCTTCCCACGTCTCCGGCATCATCCCTCCGAGGGCTGTGCGCTCTGCTGGTCATTGGTGCGCCGCTCGTTCAGCGCCTGGCTCGTCGAGGTGGTGCCGTACCACTCGCCGGCCCACTTCCCCAGGCCGCTGAGCCCGTCGAAGCCGGCCCCGACCTTCTGGCCCCAGGTGCCTGTGCGTATCCCCCCGTAGATGGCCATCCCGGTAGCGATGTCGGAGCCGCTCATGATGCCCACGGGAATGTCCTTGGGCGGCTTGAACGGGTTGGCCATCCAAGCGGCCCTGGTCCGGGGGACCTCCCTGAAGCCGGTGGAGATGGAGAGCGCGGTCTTGAACTTGGCGCCGAACGTGACGTTCACGGGAGGTGGGTTCAGTGGCGCCGCTCGTTTCAGAGCGAAGTTTCCGTAGCCTCGTCCGGCCGCGCCGGCGGTCTTCCCGCCGGAGGCGGCACCCTTCCCCATCGCTGTCCAAGCCTTCCCGATCTGGCCGAGCTTTCCGAAGGGGAGCACCGCGAGAACCGCTAAGAGCACGTCTGTCACCTCGCACTTGCCGGCTGACGCCTGGACGATCTTGCCGATCAGCACCAAGGCGCCGAGGGCGAACCCGATGACGGCGACGATGCCACCGAGGAAGAGCCCGGCGATCATGAAGACCATGGCGATGGCCTCGAGAATGTTGATGAGGAAGCCGAAGATCTCCCAGAAGCCGTCCTTGATGCTGCCGGCCATCTCGTTGCCGATGCCGTTGACCGCGAGGTCATAGGCGTCTTCCCAGGTGTCGTACTGGGCGTCCCAGCTCTCCGCGTCGTCCTGCCATTCGTCGTACGCGGCTTTCTTCGCCTGCCCCTCGGCGTCGTCCTCTTCGCGGTCTCCCGGAAGCCCCTCATAGGTGGTCCACTTGTCCGTGCAGGACTCGACCAGCGGTCCCATCCTGGTCTGGATCTCCCCGAGGCTCTTGCCGTACGCAGCGATCAACGGCCCGACGGGCGTGTACAGCTCGCTGGCCTCCCGCAACGTCTCGTAGGAGGACCCGATCTTGTCCTGCAGCTCAGCGACGGCCTTTCCCTGCATCTGGCCGTCGGCCAGCTCTCCGGTGGCGATCTGCTCGAGCACGGTGGCCGCCTCGGACATCTGCTCGCCGAGCTCTTCGATCTTGTTCCCGCGAGCGACGATCACCGCCGAGTCGCCGGTGACGGGTTGGATCTCCCGCCCCTTGGGTGACTGATCCATGACTCACTCCATCTATTTCTGCTGGAACAGGAGAGCCGTCTCGCTGTCCCAGTTCTGGAAGCCCTCGACGACGCCCTTGATGTGGTCTCGCACGTCGGACAGCTCGTCCTTGAGATCGTTGCGCTTCATGTCCCAGCGCTGTTCGAAGTCGTCGGCCTGACTACGCAGCTCGCCGCGGCGGAACGGGTTCCCGATGGCGCCTTCGAGCGCGTCGGCATTGCCGACCGCGTGGTCGAACTCGTCGATGATCGAATCCAGCTTCTTGACCGTCTGATCAAGAGTCTCGATCTTGATGGAGACGTCTGGCATGTCGCTACGCCTTTCCGTGTGCGCAGGGCTCGCCGAGGACTCGCGAAAGCGCTCTCAGTCGCAGGCGAATGGGGGGATCCAGGTGGCGCACAACCCGAGACAACCTGGCGACGGACACCTGGGTGGAACGTTACAACACGGCCCGGCGCCGAGGGTTAACAAACTCCTAAGCGAATGTAGAAAGCTCCTGATGATCTCACCGCAGGAACTCGATGATCGCGTCCAGAGCCTCCCGAGCAGCCGGAGCGACGCCGGGGAGCGACATGAACCCGTGGAACGCGGTGTCGTAGTCCACGAGCGAGACCGGCGTCCCGGCCGCACGGAGGACCTCCGCGTACCGCGTGCCGTGGTCGCGGATCGGGTCGTGCAGCGCCGTGATGATGTGGGCCGGCGGCAGGTCGGCGTGGGACGCAGCACGCAGGGGAGAGGCCTGCCAGGACTCGTCCCCGTAGCGCTCGCCCATGTAGAGGTGGCCGAAGGTGCTCATCTGCGTCGAGGTCAGCACCGGACCGTTGGCGTTGGCCGCCTCGGAGGGGAACTTCTCGTACATCTCCACCGCCGGGTAGATCAGCACCTGAGCCCGCACCGACGGCCCACCCGCGTCACGGGCCATCAAGGACACCACTGCTGCCAGGTTGCCGCCGGCACTGTCGCCCATCACCGCGATCCGCGACGGGTCCCCGCCCAGGTCGGTGGCATGTTTCGCGACCCACTCCAGAGACGCCCAGGCGTCCTCGACCGCAGCCGGGAACGGATTCTCCGGCGCCAGCCGGTAGGACGGCGCGACCACGATCGAGCCGGTCCCCGCGGCCACGTGCGACGAGACCCACGCGCTCTGCTCCGGCGTCCCGAGACACCAGCCGCCGCCGTGGTAGTTGATGACCACCGGTGCGCCGTCGCCGACGCCCGGAGGCGTGTAGATCGCGAACCGGCGCCCGTCGACGTACGTCTCCTTGATCTCGACGTCCGCGGGACGGCCGAAGAGGAACGCGGTGACCGGCCCGGTGCGGAGACCCTCGCGCTGGGCGCGCAGGGCGATCATCTCCTCGGCGTTCAGCGGTGTCTTGACCAGGCGCTCCTGGAGGAAGGCGAAGATGCGGGTACGCAGCGGCAGCATGCCCACACCCTAGAGGCCGGAGGATGGAGCCCGGCGCGGATCGGCGACCGGCGGTAGCGCAAAATGGGGGCATGACCGACCCGCAGGCCGACATCAAGTCCAACGCAGCCAAGATCAACGAGCTCAACGACACGATCCGCTACACGATGTGGTCGGTCTTCTCCCTCGAGGAGACCCTCGGCGATGCCGACCGCAAGGCCGAGGCGGTCGAGGTCGAGGAGCTCTTCGCTGCCTTCGCGGGCGAGGACATCGTCGTGCGTGGCACCTACGACGTGGCCGGCCTGCGCGCCGACGCCGACGTGATGTTCTGGCTGCACGCCGACTCCTCCGACAAGCTGCAGTCGGCCTACCACCGCCTGCGCCGCACCGCCTTCGGTGGCCGGCTCGTGCCGGTCTGGTCGCAGATGGCGCTGCACCGCCCGGCCGAGTTCAACCGGAGCCACCTGCCCGCGTTCCTCGCCGACGAGCGCACCCACGACTACGTCGCGGTCTACCCGTTCATCCGCTCCTACGAGTGGTATCTCCTCGACGACAAGGAGCGCCGCCGCCTGCTCGCCGAGCACGGCCAGATGGCCCGCGACTACCCGGACGTCCGGGCCAACACCGTCCCGTCCTTCGCCCTCGGCGACTACGAGTGGATGCTGGCCTTCGAGGCCGACGACCTCTCCCGCATCGTCGACCTGATGCGCCACCTCCGTGGCTCCGAGACCCGCCGTCACGTACGCGAGGAGGTGCCGTTCTACACCGGTGCCCGCGTCGAGATCGGCGACCTCCTGGAGCGCCTCCCCTGACGCATCCCTGACCGGCCGGAGATCTCGGAAATTCGCTGTCCGGCCCGGTACGTCTCCACTAGCCTTTCCCGTCGCGGTGGCTCGTGCTCGGGTTCGATTGCCGATCTCGTCATGGTCGCCTGATCTCCAAACGACCGCGGGAGGGCATGAGGATGGGGATGACGATCCCTGGGGAGCTGGATTTCGTTCTCGACCTGCTCGGCTATGAATGGCCGAACGTGGACGAGGATGCCGTCCGTGACGCCGCGCAGCTGCTGCGCGGGCTGGAGTCGGACCTGCGCGGCACTCTCGATGAGCTGCAGATCCGGGTCAACGAGCTCGGCGACGGCGCCAAGGCCCAGTCGACGAATGCCCTGATCAGGGCGTGGACCGAGAACCGTACGTCGAACATGGATGCGGTGCTCGACACGCTGCCCGGGGTCGCGTCGGGGATCGATGTCGCCGCCGATGCGATCGTTGCGTTGAAGATGAAGGTCATCGCCGAGCTGACGATCACGGCCGCCCAGATCGCCGCGGCCGCTGCGAGCGCGGTGGTCACCGCCGGCCTGAGCGTGGTCGGCAACGCAGCGATCATCGCTGCACGGAAGAAGGCCCTCGACATCGCGACCGATATCGCCATGGAAGAGCTGATCGGTCAGCTGGCGACGATGGTGGTCGAGCCGCTGACCGGCACGATCGCCGAGCTCGCCGTGTCGATCGCGGGGGCTCCGCTGGTGACCGACGGCGACGCGACCGCCGCGACCGAGCTCAGCTACGACGTGATGGAGCAGATCGCCACCGCGCTCAACGACTGCGGTGCGGACCAGTACGACCTGTGCACCACGTTCGCAGCCGAAGTGTCCGCCCTGCCCTTCTTCCAGTCCTAGGAGAACTTCGATGGCCAGAAAGATGGATGATGTCGTCGAGGAGCTCCGGGACGCGGCGACCAAGGCTCTCACCGACGTCGGACACTCGCTGAAGAAGAACGCCGACGACGTCGCCGACGGGATCCGGAAGCACGCGGAGGCACGTCGCGACCTGGACAGCGACATGGCGAGATCCGGCTCCGACAAGCCCGGCCGGACCGACAGCCTGCCCTCGGACAAGGGTGGTACGGACAAGGACGGAAATCGTGACCAGCAGGGTTGTGGTGACCCGGTCGATGTGGCCACGGGCGCGGTCTTCCTGCAGCAGACCGACCTGACGCTGCCGGGTGACCTCCCGTTGGTCTTGAGTCGGAAGCACTCGAGCGACTGGACCTACGGTCATTGGTTCGGCCTCTCTTGGTCCTCGACGTTCGACGAGCGGATCGATGTCCACACCGATCTGGTCGGACGACGTTCAGCGGTCGTGGTGGCCGCCGACACCAGGGCGCATGTCTTCAAGAACTTCACGGTCGGCGAGGACGCCCGGCCGGTCGCTGGCGGGCCGCTCCGGCTGCAGGCCACCGAGGATGGTGGCTATCGCGTGCTGGACACGGCGACCGGGGAGACCCGTCATTTCGGCGCCGTCGTGGGCGGGACTGCCTGGCTGTCGTCGATCTCGAACCCGTCGGGCGACTGGATCCGGTTCACCCGTGACGAGCAGGGCGCACCCGCGGAGGTGACCCACAGTGCGGGGTACCGGGTTCAGGTGGTGACCACCGGAAACCGGGTCACCGGGTTGTCGGTGACCCGTTCTGACGGTGCCGACGCGGTACAGGTCGCGGGCTACCGCTACGACGACCATGGCGATCTGGTCGGAGTCGTCAACGGCTCCGGTGAGGAGCTGGAGTTCGCCTATACCCAGCACCGTGTAACCCGCTGGGTCGACCGCAACGGCACCTTCTACGACTACGTCTACGACACCCAGGGCCGCTGTGTCAGCCAGGGTGGCTCCGACGGCGTCATGCGGAACACGTTCGAGTACGGCGAGCCCAACGCCAGCGGCCTGCGTGAGACCAGGGTCACCGACTCCCGTGAACTCACCACGACGTTCAAGATCAACTCCCGCTTCCAGGTCGTCGCCAGAATCGACCCGCTCGGTGGTGCCGCCAGCTCGGAGTGGAGCGGGCAGAACCAGCTGCTCGCGCGCACCGACCCGCTCGGCCGCCGCACGACGTTCGCCTACGACGAAGCCGGCAACCTCATGAAGGTCACTCGACCGGACGGTAGCCAGATCACGATGGAGTGGGTCGACACCGTAGCGGGGCCGCGACCGGCCAGCTACGTGCTTCCCGACGGGTCCGTGACGACGTTGAGCTACGACGAGGCCGGGCGGCGCACCTCGTCCACCGACGCCAACGGTGCGACCACCGAGTTCGGCTACGACGAGCACGGTCACCTGGCCTCGGTCACCGACCCACTCGGTCGAGTCCGCACCATCGAGACCGATGCCGCCGGTCTGCCGCGGCGGGTCGTCGGGCCGGACGGGCGCTGGGCCGAGTTCGAGCGGGACCACTTCGGCCGAGTCGTCGCCAGCACCGACGCCCTGGGCGCCCGCACCGCATACTCCTGGACCGTCGACGGTCAGCTCGCTTCTCGGGTTCTGCCGGACGGTTCGAGGGAGGCCTGGACGTACGACGGCGAGGGCAACCCGGTCTCCTACACCGATCCTGCTGGTCGCACCACCATGACCAGATTCACCCACTTCGACATGCCCGCCGAGGTGATGACGCCCGACGGCGCGACCACGCGCTACGCCTATGACCCCGAGCTGCGGCTCACCAGCGTCACCAGTCCTCAGGGTGCGACCTGGAGCTACGACTACGACGAGGTCGGACGTCTTGCAGCCGAGACCGACTACAACGGCCGGACGCTGACCTACGCTTACGACGCCGCCGGCCAGATGGTCGAGCAGGTCAACGGCGCAGGTCAGCGGCTGGCCTACGACTACGATGCTCTCGGCAACGTGGTCACCGAGCAGGCTGGCGACCAGACCACGACGATGGCGTACGACCCGCTCGGTCGTCTCCTGCGCGCGACCTCTCCAGGCGTCGATCTGGTCATCGAGCGTGATCCGCTCGGCGGGGTGCTAGCGGAGTCGGTCAACGGTCGGCGCGTGGCCAAGACGTACGACGCCCTCGGACGACCGACCCGTCGCTTGACGCCTGCGGGCGTCGAGACCGAGTGGTCATACGGCCTCGGCCTCGCCCCAGAGCGGATGACCGTCGCCGGCCAGGAGATCGCCTTCGAGCACGACCTGTCCGGCCGCGAGACCCGCCGCACCACCGGCGATCTAGTCCTGGAGCAGACCTGGGACCTCCTCGGTCAGCCCCTGACCCAGCGCCTCCAGCGGGAGACCACTTCGACGCCGGGTGATGTGCTCCAGGAGCGCACCTACGCGTACGAGTCCGCCGGTCGTCTGATCGGAGTCGAGGACCGCCTCACCGGCGCCCGCCGCTTCGAGCTCGACCTCGCCGATCGGATCACCTCGGTCGCCCTCGACGACTCCGTGTCCGAGGTGTACTCCTACGACCCGCTCGGCAACATCACCCGCTCCGCCGCCGGCGGCGGCGACACGGAGCGTCGCGACTACGAAGGCACCCTCCTCACTCGCGCCGGCCGCAGCCGCTACGCCTACGACTCCCAAGGCCGACTGGTTCGCCAAACTCGAACCCGGCTCTCCGAGAAACCGGACACGTGGCTCTACGAGTGGGACGCCAACGACCGCCTCACTGCCGTGCGCACTCCCGACGGCACCCGTTGGACCTACCTCTACGACGCCCTCGGCCGCCGCGTCGCCAAGCGCCGCCACGCTGAGTCCGGCGAGGTGGTCGAGGAGACCCTCTTCGCCTGGGACGGCCCGGTCCTCATCGAGCAGACCGATGAAAGCGGCGACACCCTCTCATGGGTGCACCAGGGTTACCGGCCCCTCGCTCAGGTTGAGCTCACCCAGGACGAGGTCGACGCCCGCTTCTACTCGATCGTGACCGATCTGGCCGGAGCACCTTCTGAGCTGGTGACCCCCGACGGAGAACTCGCCTGGCATGCCCGCCGGACGGTCTGGGGTGTGTCTACCGAGTCGACGGCGACCCCGCTCCGCTTCGCCGGCCAGTACGCAGACGACGAGACGGGTCTCTTCTACAACCACCAGCGCTACTACGACCCGGCGACGGCGCGCTATCTCAGCCAGGACCCGCTGGGGCTCGCGCCCGCGCTCAACCCGAACACCTACGTCCACAACCCGACGACCTGGAACGACCCCCTCGGCCTCTCGCCGTGCCGCGACGACATCAGGGACCGGCTCCAGGCGTATGTCGATGAAGCGGTCAGAAAGTTCGACGCAGGGGAGATCACTCTCACGCCGGCGCAGCGATACCTGGCAGACCAGGAAGGCAAGGAGTTCTTCGAAGCCATATTCCGCGGCGAGCGGATCGACAACTGGGTGAAACAGCAGGTCGAGGCCGACCCCAACATCAACGTGGGCGTCACCCCGCGGTTCAGGTACGGCCCGGACTTCTACTCGATCGACGGTGGCCCGAACGCTTGGTGGGACATCACCACGCGAGGAGAGATGAGAGCCCACGAGCGCGACTACAACGCCGACTGGGGACAGGGCCACGGACTCTTCACGAACTAGTGGGACGCGCGCGGGAGCGTCGTCGGCTGGCAGTCGGCCCTCTCGGCCATGTCCTAAGGTAGTGGCGCGTCTCCGACACACACGACTAGGAACGAGTTCAACGTGAGCAAGAAGGATGTCACGCAGCGTTGGAGGGACCAGCCAGGGCTGGCGGCGGCCACTGCGCGCTGGCTGTCGGACACATCAGCGCCACTGCCGGAAGGCATCGGGACGTTCGACGGGCGCGTCGATCTACGTGGCCTGCCGACGTTTCCTGCGGGTGACGTGCGCGAGCTGCGGGGCGTGCGCTGGAGCGGTATCGACCTGACGTACGCAGATCTCTCGGGTCTGTGGTTCTTCGACGTCGTGGTCGAGGACTGCGTCCTCGACCAGGCGAGCCTGAAGAACTCCCGCTTGCTGGGAGTCGAGAGCAGTCGGACGAGCCTCGTCGGTGCTGATCTGCAACAGGCCACCGTGGGCGGAGCGACGGCCGACTCGTGGCCGACGTGGACCGACGTGGACTTCAGCAAGGCCAAGCTCGGTCGTCGGATGTGGTCCGGGGTCACGATCACCAGGTGTACCTTCACCGACACCAAGATGAAGGGCACCGAGTTCTATCGTTGCTCGATCAGCGACACGATGTTCGCCACCGACCTGAGCGAGGTGATCTTCGACGGCAAGCGCTCGGGTCTGGCGCGCGACCTGCCGTTCCCCGAGCAGGAGTCGGTCGTGATGCGGCGGGTGGACCTCTCGCGGAGCAGGCTGATGTTCACCGGCTTCCGCACGTGCACGATGGAGGGCGTGTCGTGGCCAGAGGATCCGAAGGTTCGGGTGATCTTGGAGCCGGCGGACGTGGTCGAGAAGGCGGCCGGATGGCTGGAGGCCCAAGACGGCCGCGGCAACAGCGGCGCCGCGAAGGGGCTCCGTCGGCTGTTGGACGAGGTGAACGTGCTGCTACCCGACGGGACACCGTTCGTCGTCGTCAATCTTGCCGAGTGGGAGCAACCGGCGTACGCCGTCGACATGGAGGCCGCGCTCTTCGGCGAGGGCCAGAGGGATCGTTGACCCGGCTCGAGGGCGTAGGGCTCGGAGCGGGCGGACAGTCTGAGCTGATCCGATCAGCATCTGATCGAGGAAACGCGTGGAGATGGACGAACTGATCGCGCGGGGATTCTGGGGTCCGAGGCAGGAGTCACCGGTTCAGATCGCTGACAAGCTGGTGGCGTTCCTCGCGGCTCTGGACGACGTGGTCGGTGAGGCCCTTCGGTGGTCGTCGCCCCATCTCGCGGACGGGCTGATCGCAGATCCTGCGAACGCCCTGCAGGTGATAGGGGAGGCGTTCCGTCGCAACGTCGACGCACCGCATCTCGGGGTGACCCAGGCGTACGATGCGCGCGGAGAGAGGACCGAGGACTCCTCGATCACGATGAATGTGGGCGGGTATTCCGCGGCCCCGAACGTACGTAACGCCTTTGTGCTCACGTGGCGCGGAGAGGACGCGGGGGTGTTCGCGGACCCGATCTTGCGCCAGCTCATCTCTGTGTGGGAGCCGGACTGGGCCGCTGTGGGCCCGAGGTCCTTCATGCGCGCTCTCTCCGAAGTGCAGCCGGTCGGAACGCCTGAACCGAAGATCGGATGCCTGACCTACCTCTCCGTGGGGAGGGCGCAGGCGCTACCGGGTGGCATCGACAAGTACGTCGAGAGGCTCGATGACGGCGGTGTCGTCCTCGGGTCGGGTGAGGGTGACGGCTTCCTGTCCGTGGACGAGGCCACCGAGCTCGCCAAGATGCTTCGGCTCAGCGCTGCGTTCTCACCGACGTCCACCTCGCGCAGCAGGTTCTGAGCCAGGACGACGGCCGCGGACCTTCGCCAGCGCGCTCATCCCGTGGTAGATCACGACCGCGGCGATGGTGCCCAGCGCGATGCCGGTGAAGGTGAGGTCGCCGAAGGTCAGGGTGAGGTTGCCGATCCCGATGACCAGGGCGACGGCGGCGGTGAACTGGTTGACCGGGTCGGCGAAGTCGACCCGGTTGTCCAGCCAGATCCGGATGCCGATCAGGCCGATCAGGCCGTAGAGCGCGACGGTGATCCCGCCGAGCACGCCGGCGGGGATGGTGTTCAGGAGCGCCCCGAACTTCGGCGACAGCGACAGCAGGATCGCCACCACGCCGGCGACCCAGTAGGCGGCGGTCGAGAAGACCCGGGTGGCGGTCATGACGCCGATGTTCTCGCCGTACGTCGTGGTCGCCGAGCCGCCGAAGCCGCCGGCGATGGTGGTGGCGAGGCCGTCGGCGAACAGGGCTCGGCCGGTCTCGCGGTTGATGGTGTCGTCGCCCGCGAGGTGGGCGACGCTGCGTACGTGGCCGACGTTCTCGGCGACGAGGACGAGCACGACCGGCAGGAACATGGGCACCACTGACCAGGACACGGTCGGGGTGGAGAAGTCGGGGAGCCCGAACCAGGCGGCCTCCTGGAACGCCGAGGTGTCGATCTGGCCCATGACCAGCGCGGCGAGGTAGCCGACGACGACACCGACCAGGATCGAGAGTCGAGCGATCAGGCCGCGGAAGGCGACGGCGACGACCAGCACGGTCGCCAGGGTGATCGCGGCGACCAGCACGGCGCCGTTGTCGGGGTTGGCCGGGTCACCACCGACCACGTTGTTGGTTGCGGCCGAGGCCAGGTTGAGGCCGATCAGCGCGACGATCGCCCCGGTCACCACCGGCGGCATCAGCGCCTCGATCCAGCCGGTGCCGGTGACCATCACGATCACCCCGACCAGCGCCAGCAGCGCACCGGTGACCAGGATGCCGAAGAGCGCCGATCCCATCCCGCCGCCACCCATCGCGGCGCCGATCGGCGCGATGAACGCGAAGGACGAGCCGAGATAAGAGGGCAGCCGGTTGCGCGTGATCAGCAGGAACAGCAGGGTGCCGAGGCCGGAGAAGAACAGCGTCGTGGTCGGCGGGAACCCGGTCAGCAGCGGCACCAGGAACGTGGCGCCGAACATCGCGACCACGTGCTGGCCGCCGAAGCCGATCGTCCGGGGCCAGCTCAACCGCTCCCCGGGCTTGACGATCGCCCCTTCGCGTACGTTCTTGCCGTCATCGTGCAGATCCCAGCCGAGTCGCATCTCGCACCCTCTTCAGCTCTCGTACGGCGCGATTCGCCGCCTGCCGAACGATAGGGCCGATTCGCGCGGGGACGGAAGCCAGGCGCTCCGTAGGGTTGGACACATGACGATCCGAATCGGAGTCCAGATCCAGCCCCAGCACGCCGACTACGCCCAGATCCGCGATGCCGCCCGCCGCGCGGAGGAGATCGGCGTCGACATCCTCTTCAACTGGGACCACTTCTACCCGCTCTACGGCGAGCCCGACGGCAAGCACTTCGAGGCCTGGACCATGCTCGCGGCCTGGGCCGAGCAGACCACGCGCGCCGAGATCGGCTGCCTGGTGACCTGCAACTCCTACCGCAACCCTGAGCTGCTCGCCGACATGGCCCGCACCGTCGACCACATCTCCGAGGGCCGGCTGGTCTTCGGGATCGGCTCGGGCTGGTTCGAGCGGGACTACACCGAGTACGGCTACGACTTCGGCACCGCCGGGTCGCGCCTCGACGCGCTCGGCGAGGCGCTCCCGCGCATCGAGAAGCGCTGGTCCGAGCTCAACCCCGCGCCGACGCGCAAGATCCCGGTGATGATCGGTGGCGGCGGGGAGAAGAAGACCCTGAAGTACGTCGCGAAGCATGCCGACATCTGGCACTCCTTCTCCGACGTGGAGACCCTGGAGCGCAAGCGTGGCGTGCTCGCCGGCCACTGCGAGGCGATCGGCCGCGACGTGAACGAGATCGAGATCTCGACCGCGGCCAACAGCGCCGAGGCCGCCAAGCCGCTCTACGACGCCGGTGCCCGGCTGTTCACCTATGGGGTCGGCGGTCCCGACTACGACCTCAAGCCGCTAGAGGACCTCGTCGCCTGGCGTGACAGCCAGTCGAGTGCAACTTGAGCCTCGCCTCGGCCGTCTACAGGGTATGTGGCGATATGGATGGGTGCTGCTCCTCGCGGCGGCGAGCGCATGTGGGAACGACCAGGTGCTCGACCCTGCCGCGGGGAGCGGCACCGTCCGCTCCACGGGCACCGTGACGGTGCTCGACGACGGCGGTGGGCCGCAGCTGTGCCTCGGGGCTGTCGCGGAGTCGCTGCCGCCACAGTGCGAGGGGCTCGAGGTGACCGGCTGGGACTGGGCCGACCATCCCGAGCACGAGGAGGCCGGAGGCACCCGCTGGGGCGACTTCCAGGTCACCGGCACCCTCGACGACACCACGTTCGCCGTGACCGACGCGGTGCCGGCCGACGATGCGTCGGTCGCGCCGGAGGAGGAGGTCGTCGACTTCAGCAGCCCGTGCCCCGAGCCCGAGGGTGGCTGGAAGGTGATCGACCCCGAGCGGACCACGTTCGAGACCCAGGAGGCGACCGTGTCCGCCGCCCACCGGCTGCCGGGCTACAGCGACCTGTGGCTCGACCAGACCCGGGTGGAGCGTCCGATGAACGACCCGCGCAAGCTCATCCTCAACGTACGCGTCACCGGTGACCCCGCCGCGGCCGAGAAGGAGCTGCGCAAGACCTGGGGCGGGATGCTCTGCGTATCGCGCGCGACCGTGTCCCAGGAGGAGCTCGCCGACATCCAGGACGAGCTCGCGGACCAGCCTTACTACGTCGGCAGCGGTCTGTCCCGTGGTGCCGTCCACCTGCGTGTGCTGCTCGACGACGGCAGTCTCCAGCGGCGCCTCGACGAGACGTACGGCAAGGGCACGGTCGTTCTCGAGAGCGCCCTCTTCGAGCGGGTCGGGTGAGGCGTCAGGCGACGACCGTCCCGGTCGTCGCCTGCAGATCCGCGTACGCCTTCGAGAGCTGCTGCGTCATCGGCCCGCGCTCGATCGGCCGGCCGTCGAGGGAGACCACCGGGGTGAGCCCGCCCATCGTGCCGGTGACGAAGGCCTCGTCGGCCGTGTGGGCATCGGTGAGCGAGAAGTCGCCGACGTCCACCGGCAGGCCCAGCTCGGCGGCGAGGTCGAGGACGGTGGCGCGGGTGATCCCCTCGGGGCACGCACGGGTCGTCGAGGTGCGCAGCACGCCGTCGCGTACGTGAAAGAAGTGGGTGGCGTTGGTCTCGGCGATGAAGCCGGCGTCGTCCAGCATCAGCGCGTCGTCGGCGCCCGCGTTGGTCGCCTCGACCTTGGCCAGGATCGAGGGGATCAGGTTGTTGTGATGGATCTTCGGGTCGAGCATGTCGGCGCGCGGGCGGCGCTGGGCCGCGGTGATCAGCGTGATCCCGGAGTCGTCGTAGACCGGTGACTTGAACTCGGCCAGCACGATCAGTGTCGGACCCGACTGGTTGAGCCGCGGGTCCATGCCGGAGGTGACCTTGACGCCGCGCGAGAGCGTCAGCCGGATGTGGACGTCGTCGTGCATCTCGTTGGCGGCCAGGCACTCCCGGATCGCCTCGGTCATGTACGCGTCGGAGGGGATGTCCGAGAAGGCGAGAGCTCGCGCCGAGCGCCGCAGCCGCTGCAGGTGCTCGTCGAGCTTGAAGATGCGTCCCCGGGTGAGCCGCAGCCCCTCCCAGACGCCGTCGCCGCCCTGGGCGAGCGAGTCGAACGGCGAGATCCGCGCCTCCAGGCGGTGGCTGAGCTCGCCGTTGATCCAGACCTGGAGGTGGTCGTTGCGGGGGTCGTAGGTCTGAAGCATCAGTCGCCGTTCTTGATATCGGGGGCCATGACATAGGGGGCGAGGCGATCGTAGTAGGGCAGGCAGCGCTCCAGCAGCGGCTCCAGGCGCGCGGGCAGCGGGTCGGCGGCGCCGGGGGAGGAGGCGGCGAACCCGGTCGAGGCCCACACCCCGGAGTACCAGTGCGGGGCCCACACTCCGTCGGAGTCGCGGCGGCCGGCCGGCCACGACAGCATCGCCTCGTCGAAGCCGATCCCCAGCGCCTCGCACAGCCCGACGAGAGCCGCCCGCGGCGAGGCCAGGATCGAGGCGGCATCGACCACCGGCCCGCCGAACTCCTCGAAGAGCGCCACCTGCTGCGGCAGTCCGAGGTCCTCGAGCGTCGGCTCCTCACGGACCTTGGCGTACGAGGTCAGCACCCGCTCCGGGTCCCGGACCAGGAACGCGTGCGAGAGTCCGGCGAACGCGCCGTGGTCCATCTCCGGGAGCAGGTGATGCGTCATGTGCTTCTGGTACTGCACCGCCGACCCGACCGGCCCGGACGTGATCTCCTCGGCCACGACCCGCCAGTCGTTCGGCTGGGAGGCGAGGACGTCGTCACGGCCCGGGTGATCGAGGCCTGTGGCCGCGAGGTAGGCGGCGTACAGCGGCTCGTCGAGGACCGTGCAGTCCGGCCGGTTCTCGAACGAGCGCATCAACGCCGTGGATAGGTTTCTCGGTCCTGACCACATCGCGATCCGCACAGTCACGGCGCAACGCTAGCCGGGTCAGGCCTCGTCGGCAGGCTCCAGCGAGATCGAGATCGAGTTGATGCAGAACCGGTCGCCGGTCGGGGTGCCGTAGCCGTCGGGGAAGACGTGGCCGAGGTGGGACCCGCAGTTGGCGCAGCGGACCTCCACGCGGTCCATCCCGTGCGACTTGTCCTCGATGTACTCGATCGTGTCGCTGATCGGCTGGTAGAACGACGGCCAGCCGCAGCCGGAGTGGAACTTGGTGTCCGACTCGAACAGCTTGGCCTTGCAGGCCTTGCACGAGTAGACGCCCTTGGTCTCGGTGTCGGTGTATTCACCCGTGAACGCCCGCTCGGTGCCCGCCTGGCGCAGCACCGCGTACTCCTCCGGCGAGAGCTCTGCTCGCCACTCCTCGTCGGACTTCTCCACGTTGTAACCCATGGTTGAAATGGTACGTCTGGGGTGGGAGCACAACTCCATTGTCAAAGTCGAGTCATCTACTATACTTAAATCCACGACGCTTCTGGAGGAGGCCACCTTGACCGCACTAGCCATGCAGCCCCTGCTGGACGCCATCCGCACCTACGCCGACGACGACCTGGTCGCGCGGGTGCAGGCGCCCGAGACCGGGCGCGAGTTCCACCTGCTCCACCGCGACGACAAGGTCGAGGTCTGGCTGATCGCCTGGTCGCCGGGCGCCAGCACCGGCTTCCACGACCACGGCACCGCGACCACCGCCTTCACCGTGCTCGCCGGCAACCTGGTCGAGCACAACTGGCTCGGTGGCCTGCAGATCGCCGATGTCGGCCCCGGCGACGCCCGGGCGCACGACGCCGGCCACGTCCATGACGTACGCAACGTCGGGTCGCACCCGGCGATCAGCCTGCATGCGTACGCACCGAGGCTGGACGCGATGCACCACTACCACTTTCGCGGCGACCGGATCAGCCTGATCGGCGCCGAGCCCGGACGCCCCTGATCAGAAGCCGGTGATGCAGTAGGGCAGCGGGCCGCCGTCGGCCATCGCCGCCCAGGTCTCGATCGCCTCGGGCGAGCCCGTGATCCGGCCGGCGGCCGCCAGGGTGCGTACGTCGACGCCGCCGAGGTAGAGGGCGCCGAGGGTGTCCGCGGCTAGCTCCACCGTCGGGGCGTCGTCGGTCCGGGTGACCTCGGCCTTGCCGTCCGCGACGGCGACCCGCCAGGCACCGGCAGCGTGTCCGAGCTGGTCGTCGACGCCGAGGACGACCTCGCCGGCGGCGTACCAGGGTCGTGCCTGCAGTGCCACCGGCACATCGAGCACGCGCAGCCACAGCATGTCTTCGAGCTCGGCGCTCTTGACCGCGAACGGCTCGGCGAGCGCCCAGTAGAGCGGGTCCTGCAGCGGCGCCCGGCGCCAGCCGACCCGCTCGACGAGGTCGATGTCGGCGAGGAACCGCCACAGCCGTAGGTAGGCCGCCGGGGTCAGCGCCACCAGGTCGACGACCCGCGCCATCCGCAGGCCGGAGTCGTTGCGCTCGTCGGCGGTCTTGTAGATCGCGTAGCCGTCGGGCGTGCCGGAGGCGTCCAGGTGCAGCACGGTGCGCTGCTTCGACTCGCCCTTCGAGTCGCCGCCGAAGTCGTAGGCGCTGGAGAGCCACGGCTCGTAGAACTGCGGCCGGGTGACCGATCCGCGGGTGCGCTCCTGGAAGGTGCCGTAGATCTCGGCGACCGTCTTCCAGGCGTCGGCCGGCTCGACCAGGGTCACCGAGCCGTCGTCTTCCGGCACCTCGGGGCGGTAGCGGAACTTCGCGGTGACGTCGACCTCGACCTCGCGCAGATGGGTGGCCGTGCCGAACCCGAAGCGGCCGTAGATCGACCCCTCCGAGACGGTCAGCGCCGCCAGCGGTACGCCGGCGGCGACCGCGTCGGCCAGCGAGACCGTCATCAGCTTGCGCAGCAGGCCCTGGCGCCGGTGGGTCGGCGAGACGGTCACGTCGCTGATCAGCAGCGTCGGCAGGCTGACGCCGCCGCCGACGTTGACCGGCGAGGTCCAGGACGAGAACGTCGCGACCGGGATCGTGGCCGAGGAGAACTCCGAGCTCTCCGTCCACGCCCCCAGCAGCGTCACCGAGTCGGAGCGGGTGTGGTCGCGCCAGACCTGGATGCCGTCGTCGTTGCCTCGGGACTGGTGGAAGCCACGTCGCGTGCCTTCGTACCACCCCTTCAACAGGGCCTCGTCCCCGTCGAAGGGGTCGAGGCTGCGGAAGACGAGGCCGGGGTGCTCGAGCGCGCTCATGGTCAGAACGTACGCCGCCGAGCACCCCGATCTCGACTGGTTATTCCTCCGCCGGGCCGGTGGCCGGCACAGCGGCCGGCACTGTCGCGACCACCTGCTTGCGGCGTCGGGAGAGGAGCCAGACGGGCGCGATGAGGAGCAGGAGGACCGGCGTCCACGGGATGATGGCGCCGAGCGCGACCGCGAGGACACGGGCCGAGTCGCCCAGCGCGTCCCACCCGGCGCTCAGCCCCGCCAGGAAGCCGGGGTCGTCGTCGGAGGAGCCGCCGGGACCGGCACGGTCGATGTTGACCGTGATGGTCGACAGCGACGTCTGGTTCTCGAGGGCCGCCTGCTGGGCGAGCAGCGAGTTGAGGTCGGCCTCGCGTCGGGCGAGCTCGGACTCGATCGCGATGACATCCCCGATCTCCTCCGCGCGGGAGAGGAGCGTACGGATCCTCTCGATGCTCGTCCGGGCGTTCTTCACCCGCACCTCGGTGTCGACGACCTCGGTGGTGACGTCGGTGGTCGTGGTGTTGGAGTCGACCAGGGTGGCGGTGTCCTCGAGGTCGGCCATCGCGTCGTCGAACGACTTCGACGGGATCCGGAGGACCATCCGGGCATGGCTCGGTCCGTCGTCGTCGCTGTCGCTGGTCTCCTGCTCGGTGACCTGACCGGCGTACCTGTCGGAGATCTGCTGCACCTGCGTACGTGTCTTGCCGACGTCCTTCGCGTCGAGCGAGACCGAGCCGGTGGAGATGATCGATGGTTGCGCGACGGCCTGCTTCGGTGCCGCGGCGTCCGCATCCTGCGCGGCCATCTCCGGGCCGGCCGCCTTCCCGGCCGATGAGTCGGCAAGCGACTCGACCGAGCCGGAGTCGGCGGAGGACCCGCCCGATCCGTCCGAGCCGCCGCATGCGCCGAGGGCGAAGATGCTGACAATCACAAGGGCCGCACCCGAGATAGGCCTGACCTTTGCTGTTTTCATGCCCTCTGTACGCCCGGGGGCATGAAAACGGTGCGGGAGACGGCTAGTTCCTTCGTGCCATTTTCCTTCGGGTCGTCTCCGGATCAGCTCGTCGCCGCAGCCGCCACGAGATCGAGGGTTTGGGCCACGATGTCCGCCCGCATGTCGGCCAGCGGTTCGCCGCCGGCGTCCCCGTCGAGGACGGGTACGTGGATGTGACCCTGCTTGGTGTCGGCCTGGAGCGCGTCTCGGAGGGCGGTGGTGCGGTAGGCCGACTCGTTGGACAGGTAGTCACCGCCGCCACCGGCGACCGCCGTGGAGCCCGGCGTCGGGTCCTCCCGGGTGACCGGCGCGGTCGATCCGGCCGGGATCTCGGTGATGATCCGGTTGATGTTCACCGGGAAGGTGCCGGGCACGGCCGCCTTCATCGCCTCGACCGGCAGTGTGGTCCGGGTCCACTGCGGCTGCGGGTCAGCATGAGGTACGTCCTCGGGAATCGGGATCGTCTCGTTGACGCTGACGCGGTCGTTGTCGGGGAAGGTGCCGCGATGGGCGCCGTTCCAGACCTCCAGGTCGAAACGGCCCGCGCGGCCCTGGCTGATGGTGATGGCGGTGTCCACGTCGCGCTTGCCGGGGACCAGGTGCGGCAGGAACGCCCGCTCGACGCTGCCCTGCGCGAACGGCCCCCACAGCACCGGGAACACCACGGTCTGGATCTCGACGGGACCCTTCGCCGTCTGGACGACGCGCCCGTCCATCGCCAGCGCCGTCGCCCCGGACGGATTCGACTGGCGGATGTTGCGATCGAGGGTGAACGGGTCGAAGCCGGAGGCCAGCACCTGCCGTGACCGGCCGGCCTCGCCGCGGGCGAAGGCGGTCGACTCGATCCCGCGCGAGCTCCGGTCGAAGGCCGCCAGCACCTTCTCCCGGGCGTCCTCGGACCAGGTCGGGTACGGAGGAGCGACTCGTGCGATCTCCAGCTCGCCCGCGAGCCGAGCCCAGTAGAGCGGCCGGTCGTCGCTGCGAGGAAGGTCGCCACCGGCGTCGCCGCGGCCCTGCACGCGGTCGACCGCGCGCTGCCACAGCGCCTGGCCGACGAGCCGTGCCGCAGCGGTGGCGGCCCTGCTGCTGCCGGCCGCGCAGACGACCGTCCTCACCGTGCCGGCGACGTCGTCGAACCCGGAGCGGGCCAGGATGTCGCTCACCGCCGGGTCGGTGAGCCGGGTGTGCTCCACCCGGGTCTCGGGCGAGGCGACGGTCCGGCAGGCCGGGGTGGTGCTCGCGGTCGCGGGAGCGCCGGTGAGACCGAGGGTGATGGCGGCGGCCAAGGCCGCCGTGGCGGCGGTCAGTGCCGTGGTTCGAGTCGACATGTGGGGGTCCTCCGAGATCGTGGCGGTCGCCGTACGTTGGAGCGGATCATGCCGGTCTCGAGACGTACTGGCCAGTGAGTTGCCGATGTCGTCCGGGCGATTTCACTGGGGGAGGGGCGTGGAGCGGGCTAGGTTGGCGCCATGGCGAAGACACCGGCGGCACACGTGCAGGCAGGCGAGCGCGAGGTGCGGATCTCCAGCCCAGACCGGGTGATCTACGAGGCGACCGACCGCACCCCCGAGGTCACCAAGCTGATGGTCGCGGAGTTCTTCGCGACCGTCGGCGACCCGCTGATGCGAGCGCTGCGGGATCGCCCGACGGCTCTGGAGCGCTGGCCCGACGGCTGGCGCGAGGGCATGAAGCTGGCCACCGGCCCGACCGACAAAGAGGGTGACGGCTTCTACCAGAAGCGCACGCCCAAGGGAGCCCCCGACTACCTCGAGGAGGTCGAGATCACCTTCCCGAGCGGGCGTAAGGCGCGAGAGATCTGCCCCACCGAGCCTGCTGTCCCGGTCTGGTGCGCCCAGATGGGTGCGCTCACCTTCCACCCCTGGCCCGTCCGCCGCGCTGACGTCGATCACCCCGACGAGCTGCGCATCGACCTCGACCCCCAGCCGGGCACCGACTTCGCCGACGCCGTGCGGGTCGCGGGCGTCGCCCGGGAGACCCTCGAGGAGCTCGGCCTGCGCGGTTTCGCGAAGACCAGCGGCAACCGCGGCGTACACATCTACGTGCGCATCCGGCCGGAGTGGACCTTCGAGGACCTGCGTCACGCCGCGATCGGGTTCGGCCGTGAGCTGGAGCGTCGCGACGGGGGAGTGACCACCGCGTGGTGGAAGGAGGAACGCGGGGAGCGCATCTTCGTCGACTTCAACCAGAACAACCGAGATCGGACCATCGCGAGCGCCTACTCGCTGCGTCCCAAGCCCGGCGCCCCGGTCTCCACGCCGCTCACCTGGGACGAGCTGGCCGACCTGAAGGACCCGCGCGAGCTCAACCTCTTCACCGTCCCCGACTTCCTCGCCGACGGCGACCGCTGGGCGGAGATCGACGACGAGGCGTACGACCTCACGCCGCTGCTCGAGCTCTGGGAGAAGCTGCCCGGCGGCGAGCTCAACTTCCCGCCCGACTACCCGAAGATGCCGGGCGAGCCGCCGCGGGTGCAGCCGAGCAAGAAGGTCGCGTCCCACTGGGACGAGGAGGGCAACCGGATCGGCGACAGATAGCAGAAGTGCCCGCTCAGCGCGGATCCCCCGATCGCACGAGCAGGCACTTCCTTGTCGCTGGATCCCCCCGGAACAGCGAACCCCAAGATCCTATGGGAATGCTGTCCACAACTGCCAGGTGGAGCCGGTAACAGAGCGGTAACCTTCGGTGTGTCGCCGCTCACTTCTGTTGATTCGGCTGTCATCGAGACGAAACGCCTCACATGCCGGTGATTCCTTCGCCTTCGCCGGCCTGCTCGTCGAAGTTCTCGTGTTCGATCAGGTGCAGCACGGGGACGTGGAGATGGCGGCGGGCCTGGTGGGTCCAGTCGACGTGGAAGAACTCGGCGACCACGTGGGGGCGGGTCATGATGATCGCCTCGCGACCGTCGACCGCGGCGACCTTGGCGCGCAGCGCCTTGACCGGGTCCTGGACGAGCTCGCCGTGGGCGGAGGCGCCGGAGGTCTTCAGGACCTTCAGGGTCTGCTCGAGTGCCTTCTCGGCCTCCTCCTTGGCCTCCTCGCGCACTGCGTCGAGGTCGATCTCGTTCATCATCATCGCCGAGCCGAGGTATTCGGCCGCGCTGAGCGTGCCCATCGCCGACTCGATCCGGGCGGCAGCGTCCTCCAAGGGCAGCAGCACGTGGTAGACCGGGTCCTCGACTCCCTCGTGGAGGGAGTGGACTCGGGTCGCGTCGTCGAGGGTGATTGCCTGCTCGACCAGGAGAACGACGTCGTAGCTCATGGCTCCGACCCTAGCCGGATTTATCTGAGCTTTTGAGCAGGACCCCCGAGCACTTCGGACAGCTCGTACGCCACGGGTTCCTCGAGCTGCTCGTAGCCGCACGACTCGGGGTCGCGGTCGGGGCGCCAGCGCTTGAACTGAGCGGTGTGCCGGAACCGGCGTCCCTCCATGTGGTCGTAGCCCACCTCGAGCACTCGCTCCGGGCGCAGCGGGGTGAATGACAGGTCCTTCCCCTGCGACCAGCGGCTCTGAGTGCCGGGGACCCGGTCGGGGTTGGCGGTGAGGAACTCCTGCCAGCGGCCCCAGGGATGATCCTCGATGGGGACGACCAGTGGTTGAAGCTCCTGCCACAGCTCGGCGCGCCGCGCGGCGGTGAAGGACGCCGAGACCCCGATGTGCTGCAGCTCCGGCTGACCGTCCTCCCCGGGGGCGTACAGACCCAGCAGCAGGCTCCCGAGCAACGGATTCTCCGGCGTGGAGGTCTTGTGCTCGCGGTAGCCGGCGACGACCACGTCCGCCGTACGGGAGTGCTTGATCTTCAGCATCGTCCGCTTGTCGGGGACGTAAGGGGCATCGAGCGGCTTGGCCATCACTCCGTCCAGCCCGGCGCCCTCGAACCGGGTGAACCAGTCCTGGGCGACCTCGGGGTCGGTCGTCGTGGTGCACATGTGGACGTTGTCCGAGCTCACCTCTGCGAAGACTGCCTCCAGTGCCGCCCGCCGTTCCGTCAGCGGCTCGTCGAGGAACGACCTCTCGCCCAGTGCGAGCAGATCGAAGGCCGCGTACGCAGCGGGCGTCTCCTCCGCCAACAGGTTGATCCGCGACGCCGCCGGGTGGATGCGCTGCTGGAGCACCTCGAACTCCAGCCGGTCTCCGATCGCCACGAAGATCTCCCCGTCGAGCACGATCTTCTCCGGCAGCGCCTTCCGCAGCGCCTCGGCCACCTCGGGGAAGTAGCGGGTCAGCGGCTTGGTGTTGCGCGAGGCCAGCTCCACCTCGTCCCCGTCCTTGAACACGATGCACCGGAACCCGTCCCATTTGGGTTCTAGTTGCATGTTTGGCGCCATCGAGAGCACCTTCTCGAGCGATGCCGGCTTGGCCAGCATTGGCAGGATCGGCGGCATCACTGGAAGGTCCACATGCTCACCGTAGGCGATCGACGTGCGCTGTGTGCGACCACTCGAGATAGGCGTTGCAAGCGTCTCGCACTCGAGGCGTCCGGCATACGCCGGGCAGTCGCTGCCTTTGCGCGGGGGACCTTCACCAGTGCCGCATCAGGGCTCGGATCTGGTCGGGATCGAGCCCGTAGTTGGCCAGGCGACGAAACACCCGCATCTTCTTGGCACGCGTAGCCGTTCGACGTCGGTAGTCCTGCCCCCACTCCCGAGCGTCGGCGATCAAGAGTTCCTCGATGACCTGATCTGCGGTCTGGCCGACCAGTCGCCCCCACGCGGTGCGGATCTCCGGGGGAAGCGAGTCGGCCAGATCGGGCCAGGCGTCGACCAGGAGAGCGGCATCGAGGTGCTCGAATAGCTGGGTCTCCGTGCCATAGCGAAGCAGCCAGGCATAGCCCGCGGAGCGACGATCGCGGTCACCTAGATTGAACACGCGGTGGTCGCGTCCAAGGGTCACCCTCAGGGGCGCGAAGCATTGCTCGGGTTGCAACCGCCACAGACGGTTGGGCACAAGGGCCGTGGACCGTCCGGGCCCGGCAACTGCGATCTGGTGGAAGGTGACGCGTTCGTTGAGGGTGAGTTCGAAGTCGAGACACCGCAAGATGCGCTCGAGGACGGCGATGGTGGGCGACTTCGCGCCACGTTCGTAGGCCGACAGCGACGGCTGCGACGTACCGCATCGGCGCGCGAGCGCCTCTTGGGTCAACCCGCGAGCGACGCGAGCGGCCTCCAGCAACGAGTCCTCATGGCCGATGGCCATACCAAAACATAACTCTTCGGATCTGACACGCTCAAGAGCCGCATTCGTCGTGCGCACCTACCTGGTGAAGCCAGGAACAGGAGGCGAGATGAGTGTTGCAGACGAGTACGGATTCGACGATCCCGGATCGCCACTGCTGATCGAAGCGCGGACGGGATGGGAACGATGGTGCGCCGCCGATCCACGTCTCGCCGTCGTCGACGACCTCACAGACCTGCGGGAATGGACCCGGCACGCGAGTCTTGACGACAAGGTGGCGATGCTCCGCACGCTGGCGAAGCTGACTGCGACCGACCGTGCGGCGGTCGCGGCGCTGGTGTGGTTGCTGATTCCCGGGGCGTGTCGTGTCGCCGAAGCACTGAGCGATCTCTCCTCGGACATCGATGCGCTGGTCGCCTCCGAGCTATGGGTCCAGGCCTCCGAGGCGCATCGGGTACGAACGCCGTGGCTGGCCCGGGCACTCCTGAATGCGACCCGCCGTGAGGTCGCAGCCACGCTCGGTGTCGGCAGCCGTGCCGACCGTCATTGGAAGCATGTGCTGATTACTGACGAGCTCGCCATGCTCGCGAGCGTTGCCGGCGATCGCGCAGCGCTGGAGGAGGAGGTCGTGCCGGAGGCGGAACTGGGTGAGTTCCTCGACCAGGCAATCCGCGACCACGCAGTAGAAGAGGGTGAGGTGCGCCTCCTCCGCGAACTCGCCGTCGCAGCCGAGGTCGTCGGCGCACCGATGCGCCGCGGACGGCTGGGCCTGACCACACCTGCGGCGGTCGACCTGGTCGCCCACGACCACCCAGAGGCAGCCCGTACGCTGCGGCGCCGCGCCGCCCGCTCGTTGGACCGCTTGAAGGTCTATGCCGCGGTGTGGACCGACGACACCAGCCGGGAGCGCTCAGAGCAGAAGGGCAGTGAGATCGGTGCAGCCTGACTCTGGAGGCCTTGTTGACACCGTCTTAGAGGAGCCCGCAAGAAGGGCTTGGCGTCGAGCAGCGGTCCGATCCCTTACCAGCGGCGGCGTCGTCGGCGACGCCGGGAGTGCAAATAGAGCCAGTCTTGCTCTTCTTGGCCGAGATCTGGTGGCGGCAAGCTGCCCCGTTGCTTGAAGTGCCACATGACAGCCCGTGCGCTGTGGATGGTCATGCCGTCAGCCAGGAGTGCCTTGAAGGCGTCGAGGGATGCGCGGGTGACCCGGTAGTGGGCCTGGCCTGGGGCGTAGAAGCGCCTGTCGAGGCACCAGCAGATCTCGTTTGCCTTCCAGATGGGGACGTCCAACTCCGCTGCAACCCGGCGTGCCGACACGAGCAGTTTGGGCGGATCGGGCGGCTCCCAGTGCTCGGGCCGCATCCTCACCACCAGCCCTTTCCGGACTCTCGCGGCATCGAGTTCACCCAGGCGAGCAGCGATCCGTACACGATGCGATAGTTCCTTGCGCCCTCGCCGATGAAGACGCGGTCAAGATCACCGAGTGAGACTGCCTGACGGATCGCATGCTCAGGGAGGCTGAGCATCCACGCGGCCTCCTTGACAGTGATGAGGATCTTCTCGTCGTACGGATCGCTCACGTTGTCAGGGAACAGCGAGTCTCCCGCCGGTCTGCCTCCTCGGCGCCGCTTACCGACGGGCGAATCGATCGTGAGGTCGACCTCGGGTTTGGCCTCCTTCTTCTTCCCAGGCTGCTCCCGTGCCGGTGTCGTTGCAGGCGACTTGGACACCGGCTCGGGTTGCGACCAGAAGTGACCTGGCGGGTACGTCCCATGCTCGAGGTAATGGATCCCGGCGGCGGTGAGCGTCGCGTGCCATCGTGGTCCACGGCCTCTGATCTTGACGAGCCTTCGCCTCTCCAGGGCTCGTGCCGTTAGCCGCTGCGGGTTCGTCGCTTCGCCGGCACGGGGCTCCCTCGAAAGCCAGTTGAGCATGGCTACCTGGTTGTCGTTGAGTCGTGCTGTCACGTGCCCTGAGCCTAGGGCGATGAATCGGGGACCATCGAGCAGAACCGCGGTGGGACCGGATCGGCTCTGACTCGACCGCGAGCCCGGTCATAAGCTGGGCGCCGTTGGGCCAGCATGCCCAGCGGACTCCTGGCGCGACTGAAGCGTGTCGAGCGGAGTGAGCCTGCGGACGCGGTAGGTCAGAGCCGCGACGGCATGGCCGTCGGGCAACGGACCGCGCGCCAGGGCACGGTCTAGCAGGCCGCGAGCGTCGTGTCCCCCTCGATTGAGGGCGTCGAGCATGCGGGCGAGCTCGACGGCCTCGCCTCTGGCGTGGTCGTCCTGGGCCGGGATCCCTGCCCGACGGATGATCACCTCGTGCCAGCGCCGGACCGACTCGCTGTAACGACCGGTCAGCACGCGCAGGAGGTGGCGCTGGAACCGGGCAGCGACCGGGTCGGTGACGGCCGGCCCCGTCGGACGCGGATCATCCTCAGCCACCCCGCGGGCAGCCCGCCACAATGCCACGACGTCGTGGAGGTCGCCCAGGACATGGGCATACCGAGCAATCCAGGCGGGACGCTTTCCGCTCTCCGCCGCTGTTGCCCCGGGGCCGTCGGCGCTGCCCAAGTGGTCGAGGAATCCCCGCGCGGCCACCTCGACGTGCCGGGCACGAGCGGCAAGGTAAGGGCCCCAGAACTCGTCGACCGCGAGCTCGGCAGGAACTGCGGCCAGCCAGGGGAGGGGGCCCGCGCCAGCCGCCTCGAGGGCGTCGTCCCACCTGCTGCCGAGGATCCGCTCTGCCCCTGTGGCGACCGCGTCGGCATAGCGCGCGGAGGCGTCGTGGAGCTGGGTGGACCAGCTGCGCCCGCGGCGGAGCGTGGTGGTGGCCGAGACCGCAGCACCGTCACGCGCGACCACCTCGTCGAGCACCTGGATCGCTGTCAGCTGCTCCTGCGGCCCGGGCAACATGCACTGCTCCCGATCGGCATCGACAGGATCGACCGGTTCGAGCGCCACATGGACATGGTTCTCGCGCCGGCCGCGGGTCAGCATCGTGTACAACATCTGCCGGTCCTCGCGGCCGGCGACGATCCCATGGACGACGTCGGCGGTGAGACCCTGCGCGGTGTGGACGGTTGAGGCGTAGCCGAGCTCGACATGGTCGGCCACATAGTCGGCAGGCAACACCACCGTCAGGCCGGATCTGGCGTTGCGGACGGTCAGCGCGCCGTGGCCGATGCGGGTGATCGTCCAGCGGTCACCGTTCTTGACCCAGTCGGTGCCGGAGACGGCCAGGCGGCGCTGGTTGTGGCGCGTGATGATCGTGTCGCCGACTGAGGCCTGGTTGCCATCGGCCAGTTCGACCTCGGTGCGCGGTTCGATGCCGCCGAGGCGGCTGGATCGCGCCCGTTGGTTGAGCGTGGCGACCATTTCGCGTGTGGGCGCGAGCATGAGTGCGTCCAAGCCGCGATCTCGGTCATGATGCCAGGCGGCGAGGACCTCGGTCATCGTGGTTTCCTCGTCGCCGGTGTGGACGCGGTCGTGGTCGAGGTAGAACCCGATCGCGGACTGATCGCCGTCGCGAAGGTCGAGGGAGGCGGCGGCTTCGCCCGGGTCGACGAAGCGTACGACCTGCTCGAGCCGGTCGGCACCGTGCCGGTGGGTGATGTCACGCAGCACGCCACCGGCGCCGACGGCTGAGAGTTGCTGGTCATCGCCCAGGAGCCGGATGGTGGCACCACGTGAGAGGCAGAAGGCGACCACTCCGTCGAGGGTCAACGTGTCGGCCATCCCAGCCTCATCGATCACCACCAAGGTCTCCGCGCCGATGCGGGTGCTCAGCCCGCCGAGAGGGTTCCGCCCGGGGTGGGTGGTCTGGGTGAGGATCTCGTCGTCGATCTTCGCGAGGGTCTCGCACGGCAGTCCGGTGGCGTCCTGGAGCACCTTCGCCGCGGCGGCGGACGGAGCCAGCCCGATCGCGTCATAGCCGTTGGTCGTCCAGACGGCGGCCAAGACCTCGACCGCCGTGGTCTTCCCCGAGCCAGCAGGCGCCAGTGCAAGCCTGACTCGGGGGGCGCCGCCGGCCAGCGCATGCACCAGCGCGCGTTGCCCGTCATTGAGCCGCACGCCGCCGACGGTGCTGGCGGCCAGGACGATGTCGATCTCCTCAGAAGAGAACGCGAAAGCGCTGCCCAAGCCGGCTGCATCGACCAGCCGCTGTTCAGCTTGAAGGATCCGCTCACTGGCGTAGTGGTCCGCACCGGTATGCCGGTAGACGCTGGTCCCGTCCGAGCGCCGCAGGCCGACCGGCTCACGAAGATCGGGCCTCAGACGGACGGGATCGTCGTCCGGAGTCAGCGACACCGACATCCCAACGGCCGATGCGACGACCGCGTCGATCAGCGCGGGGAGGTCGTCTGCTCTGAGGTGACCAGATGCCGCGCTTCGCACTTGGCGCTCCGCTTCGGCGCGTAGATGCCAGCTTTGCCAAGTCGCGCGATGGGTTTCGAGCTCGGTGATCACGGCCACTGCCATTGCCCGGATCAGATGTGTGTCCATGGGTTCGCCGGAGCGCGCGCCGCGAGCCGGCAGAGACGCGTCCAAGACCGCTCGGGTCATCGCATCGAGGGTCGACTCGCTCCCCAGGAACTCGGATGCCTGGCGGCGCCAGATTCGTCGCTGCTCGGCCTCGGAGCGCGGTTCGTGCTTGGGATCACGAGTCTCCAGATTGGCCTGCTGCACCAGCCTGAGGCGCTCCGGTTCCGTCGGTGACCGCCTGTGTTTGTCCACGAACTCGGCGAGCAGGTCGCCCTCACGGCGATCGATGTCCCTGGTTCGTCGCGACCACATTCGGCACAGTCCGCCTGAGATACCCACGATCTCTCGGACCGGGCGCCGGTCCCGAGGGTTGGCGCGTTCGGCGAAAGTGATGCCGAGCTCGTCGGCGAGCCGGTACTCGAGTGCGGTGTTGTACGTCTCCGAGATCGCCACCGTGTGCTGGAAGAGCACGCGCCCGTAGATCGTCAGCCACTTGCCCGGGCGAGTCGCCTGCACCTTGTTGGCGACAGCGACGTGAGTGTGTAGGTCCGGGTCGCCGGCACGGGAGTCCCGGTGGCGAAAGGCGGCCGCGATCAGGCCTCGGGTCTCGACCTGCCGTGCCCCATCGGTCCCCTCTCGCGTGAACAGCACCTCGCGCTCGACATACGCCAACGCGTCACTGACCGCGGCATCGTGGGCCCGCTCGATCGCATGCGCAATCGGAGGCGGAGCGACCGCCCACAGCGTCGAGACCGACTTCACCGGACTAAAGGTCAGGTCGAACCCAGCCACTCCGTCTGACCGTGTTCGCCGACCCAACGGCCGCCCAGTGACGGGATGTTCCCCGGCACCGAACAGGCGCCCCATCTGCTCGGCCGTCACCACATCGCCCGAGTCGATCCCGTCTGGGCCGACGAAGGCGTTGAGCCCCGATCCGACCCACTGGCCAGGTGCCTCGCCCTTGGCCTTGTAGTAGTCGGCCAAGGCGGTGGCGCCGAGCTCGGTGGAATCGCCCGCCGCCACCTGCCGGGTCAAGTACTCGTACCCCGAGCCTGCGGCCAGCTTGTGGATCGTCATCGTCACGTACCCCAGGGCCGCTTGAAACTCACGTGTGGCCAAGGGGAGTCGGAATGAAAGAGGTCTGTCGTGAGGTGGAGGTAGTGCAGCGGGCGGCCCGATGAGGAAGGACTGTTAGTCGACGAGCCGACCGTCCGCGACCATGCCAGCCGCGTCGGTCACCAGTGAGCGCTCGATGATCAGGTTGGCCAGTTTGCCGGGGGCCGTGATCATGGGCCAGTGGCCGGCGTCGAGGGAGACGATGTCCATCAACTCCAAGGCGACGGAGGGCACCTTGAGGGTGTCTCGCCGGAGATCCACGAAGGTCGGTGGGGTCACGAACGCTGCCCAGGTGAACGACGGATCCGCCGTGTCTTCGTAGGTCGCGATGGGATGTGGGCTCGTCACCGCCTTGAACTGGGCGAGCAATTCTCCTTCCAGCCCGTGATCACCCCACCCATCTAGTTGCGTCCTAGTGAGCACGGGTATCGCCAATCCGTCGAACTTGAGTGACAACTTCCTCAGGTACGCCGCGCCGCGGCCGAAGTCGTCGAAGATGGACCGACCTGCGACCGGCAGGTTCGCGCCCAGGAGGATTGTGGAGACCTTCTCGCGTGCCTTCTGCGGCAGCCGCGCCACAGCCAGTGCCGCGGGAACACCGGCATAAGAGTGTGCGACGAGCAGGGTGGGTCCCTGGGTGGCCTCCATCGCCTCGACCACATCTCGTACGTGTGCGTCGAGGGTGGCTTCTTCGTTGTGGCGGTCTCCGAGGCCGGTCAGCTCAACGGCCGACGCTTGGATTCCGTGCGCTGTGAGTGCGTCTTGCACGGGCTCCCATACCTTCGCGGCCAGGAAGGACCCGGGAATCAGGACGACCTCAGCCACGATGGCCCTCGAAGAAGGCGACGGCACCCCGGGTGCGTACCGAATACCGCGTGAAGCGATCGGCCAGGATCGATTCGAGGCTGCGCACGTCGTCGTCGCGGTTGTGGAACGATCCCGCGTCGTTGTACTTCTCCATCATCCAGGATCCTGCCCGTCCGAGGCCGTGGTTCTTTCCAAGAACGGTGCACCCGAACAGCACGCCGCCCGGGCCCAGATTCGGGATCAGGTTGTCGAACACCACTGCCTTGTCCTTCATCGCACCGGGTAGACAGTGCAACACGTTCTGGATGGCGATGGACTCGAAAACTTCATCGGTCTGAAGCGGCAAGAGCGCGTCCTGCACCATGGTGCGGGGCCGGTACCGGATGATCCGATTCTCGGTGGTGCTCAGGACGAGTTCGTTCAGGTCTGCGACGACGATGTCCGGGTGCTCGACCGGGTAGGTCGCCTTGTCGAGGAAGAAGCCAGTTCCGGGCCCGATGTCGAGGTGCTTGCCCCGCACGTTGTCGTTGAAGAACTGCAGCATCGTTCCGCGTGAGCAGCGCCACGCGATGGGGCACACCATCCCGAGCGCGATCGGATCGTAGATCCGGAGCACAGGCTTGGTGTACATGCTGGCATCGCCGCTGAGCGAGTGGTCGTTGTCCAACTGGT
This sequence comes from Nocardioides sp. NPDC000445, assembly GCF_040300245.1. Taxonomy (NCBI): domain Bacteria; kingdom Bacillati; phylum Actinomycetota; class Actinomycetes; order Propionibacteriales; family Nocardioidaceae; genus Nocardioides; species Nocardioides sp. NPDC000445. Next base: position 137,378 of record NZ_JBEPDH010000007.1, read on the forward strand.
CGGTCATCTGATCTTCTCCCATGGTGGGTGCTTGCTTCATCGGTCTGAATCGACGCCGTGCTCGGCAAGGCGCGCGTGGAACTCGGCCGGTGTCGTGACCCCGGCCACGGCTGAGGCGTACAGGTCACACAGTTGTGGGCTCGGAGCGATCGCCTCGAGCATTGCTCTACGAGCCGGATCCAGCTGCAATCGGGCGATGGCCAAGGTGGAGTAGTAACGAGCCAGGGACTCTTCATCGCGCTTGTGTTCGAACTCTCTCGTGGCCTGGTCGACTCGGTCAGAGTCGTCGATGGGGACCTGGGCCAGTTCGCCGGCGAGCATGGCCGACTGCACCAGGGCGTCGGTGATTCCTTGAGCGGTCAAGGAATCCTTGTGGTGTCCGGCATCCCCGATCAGCGCCCACCCTGGGCCTGATGCGGCGCGGTAATAGTTGCGCTGGTCACCCATCCCAATGAGTCGCTCGGCCTGCCTCGCGTCCATGACTTTCGCGTACAGACGGGCGTCCACCTCGGCGAGGGTCTGGAGGAAGGCGGCCTGGGGGTTGGCCTTCGCGGTGGTGAACTCGCCTTGGGGCAGATAGGCGGCGACCAGGTGCGCACCGGCGGTAGGGATCACTCCGACCCAGCGCCGCCCGCCTTGGAACTGGGAGAACGGGTCGTCCAACCCTTCGAAGAACCCGTAATAGCAGATCGAGGCCTTGGGCCGTTCCAGGTAGGTGCGAGCTTGCACCTTCTCTGCGACCGTTGAGCGCAGCCCGTCCGCCCCCACCACCAGATGAGCACCCAACAGCTGATCGCCTTCGGAGGTGCGGAAGCAGATCCCCGTGATTCGATCCTCGTCAGCGAGCAGGCCGGTCGCGCGGGCTTCATGGACAACGGTCGCGCCAGCGGCCTCTGCTTGAGTGCACAACAACTCATCCAGGTCCGAGCGACGGGGGGCATAGGCGACGTTGCCGTCACCGCACGCCGGCCCCCTGCCCTGCAGTTCCACGCCCTCGGCGCGGAACGTGAGCGTGTCCATGGCCGGCGCTCCCGCTAACGTGTCGCCCATCGATACCCCGAGGTTTCGAAGCTGCTGTACTCCCGGCTGGTGGATGTACAAGGTTGAGAGCTTGTCGCTTCCGCGCTTGGCGCGGTCGATGACCACCACCGACAGGCCTGCGCGGGCCAGATGTATGGCGAGGCTGGCGCCGGCACACCGCGCACCGACGATCGCTACATCGACGTGATCTGAGTATTTCCTACCGGCCACCCGGGAAGCGTGGATGGAGCAGGTTAGGCAACGGTAAGCCGTTCAGGCTCAGCCTTGCCCATTCCTTACTCGACCGTGTGACCGTCGGTGCGTTGTCGAGGAGGAGTCATGGCAGAGAGCCTACGAAAGCGATTGGAAGAGCGTGCCCAGCGAGCCCGATCGCAGGCACAGCACTCTGATACACACATTCGACCAGGTGCACCTGGAACGCGCGCTCCGGCCACTGTTGCGCAGCAAGGACTGTGGGTGGCCAACGAGCTCAGCGGGAACGTTGCGTTCACGGTCCCCGTGCTCCACGACGTGGAGGGGCCGTTGGACGTGGGGGTGCTCGACAGAGCGCTGGCGGCGTTGGTGGAACGGCACGTCGCATTCCGCACGACCTTCACCGACGCCGATGGCGACCTGACTCAGGTCTTGCAGCCAGCGCCGGCCTCCGTGCTCACGGTCAGGTCGTTAGCAGAGTCCAAAGCTGAACTGCGTGAGGTTCAGGCCGAGAGCATCATCGCTGCCGAGATCGCGACCACCTTCGACCTCACCGAGGATCTTCCGTTCCGGGCGACGTTGATCTCGCTCGGTCCCATGCGGCACAAGCTGTTGCTGACGATCCACCACATCGCGTGTGACCAGTGGTCCATGGGCATCTTCGCCAGCGAGTTGGCCACGACCTACGCCGCTCTTCTTCGCGGTGAAGAGCCGCAACTTCGGCGTATCGCGGTCGACTACTTGAACTTGGGCAGCGTCGAGGCGGGCAGCGGCGACGGTGACGGAGTCGCGCATTTCGTATCGCGCGCCCAGGGGAAAGCGGCGTTGCGCTTCGTGCCGGACAAGCAGCGGCCAGCGCAGAGTTCGTTCGGCGGTGATGAGCGAGCACTCTGGTTGGGGAGTGCACGGACCCGAGCGATCCAGGACTGCGCTCGCACGTTGAGCGCTTCGCCATTCATGGTCACCTTGGCAGCGTTCCTGGTGCTGGCTCGGGTGCATGGCGGCGAGGACGAGTTCGTGTTCGGCACAAGTGCCGCGGGCCGCGATTCCGAAGAACTGGCCGGGCTCATCGGATTCTTCGTCAAGACGCTGGTGCTGGACGCCGAGGTGCCGGCACAGATGAGTTTCGCTGAGCTGGTGGAGCAGGTGAAGGGCACCGTCAGCCGGGCCCAGGAGCGAGCGAACGCGCCGTTCGACGAGGTCGTGACGCGCCTGGGTCTCAGCGGCGACGGAACCGGGAAGGCGCTGACAGCGGTGTTGTTCCAGCAGGACAACACCCCCGGGAGCGCGTTCGTATTCGAGGGGTGTACGACCACGTTGGACGACAACGTGAACTCCCATGCGGCGAAGTACGAGCTGTTGATCAGTGTCCGGAACCAGGCCAGCGACACCCGGGTACACGTCCAGTACGACACCGACTTGTTCACCTCCAGCCGGGTCGAGGCCCTGCTGTCCGCGATCGACCACTGCCTGAAAGTCGCCTGCGAGGACCCGTCGCGGGCCATCGGCGAGCTACCTACCATCAGCCCCGCGGAAGCACAGACGCTGGCCGCCATCAACGCGACCGACGAGGAGTTCTCGGGCGCCGAAACCCTGCACGACCTGGTGCTGGCACAGGCTGAGACCCGCCCGGACGCCCCGGCCCTTCTGCTGCCCGGCGGTGTCGTCGTCACCTACAAGGAGCTCGTCACGGATGCGACCGCGGTCGCTGCTCGGCTGGTCAAGGAAGGGGCGGGCCCTGCGAAGACGGTCCTGGTTGCGCTTCCTCCCGGCCGGGAGTATCTCGTGGCCTGCTTGGCCACCTCGATGACAGGAGCAGCCTTCGTGCCGGTGGCGCACGACATGGCCGCCGAGCGACTCGACCAGATCCGGGAGGCTGCCAAGCCCGTTGCAGAGTTCACCAGCGTGGAGGTTGTCGAGTCGTGGGTATACCAGGGGGGACGAGCTGGCTTCGAACCTTGCGCCGTCGAACCTGATGCCCATGCGTACATCATCTTCACCTCCGGTTCGACCGGGGTGCCCAAGGGGGTGCAGATTCGCCATCGCGGCATCGTGAACAACCTCAACGATCTTGCCGCGCGTCTTGACCTCACCAGCGAGGACCGATGCCTGGCTATCTCTTCCACCGGCTTCGACATGTCGATCTTCGAGGGCTTCGGCATCCTCAGCGCCGGCGGGGCATCGGTGATCCTGGATCCCGAGTTCCGGCGTGACCCGTCCCACTGGCTCGAGCGCGCGGCCGACGAACAGGCCACGGTCTGGAACTCAGCCCCCGCTCTGCTGGGGGCCTTCCTCGACGAGCTCGAACAAGACGCGAGCCAAGAACCTCCTCCGCTTCGCGCAGCTGTTCTGGGTGGCGACTGGGCGCCCTTGTCGATGCCGGCACGGTGGTGGGCGTTCTTCGGTGATGCCACGTTCGATGTCCTCGGGGGTGCCACAGAGGCCTCGATCCATTCGACCTATACCCGCGTCACCGAGGTCGACCCGACGTGGAACGCGGTCCCTTACGGGCGCCCCATGGCCAATCAGAAGAGCATCGTCGTCGACGAGCAGGGCCGTCTGTGTCCCGTCGGTGTCCCCGGACGACTCTTGCTGGGTGGCGTGGGGTTGGCCTCTGGTTACTTGGGCGCCGAGGGCCTGACGCAGGAGAAGTTCCAGGCGCGCGAGGACGGAGAGGTTTGGTACGACACCGGCGACATCGCTCGATGGAACAACGAGCTGACGCTGGAACTGCTGGGGCGCCGCGACTTCCTGATCAAGCTGGCTGGGCTCCGGATCGAACCGGGCGACGTCGAAGCCGCCGTCGTCAAGTCCGGGCAGGTCACCTCTGCGGTCGTGTTTTCCGTGGCAGACCTGGACGAGCGGCTGGTGGCAGTCCTCGAGTCCGAGCAGCGACCAGACATGCGGGCGGTCAGGCAGAAGCTGGTCACCGAGCTGCCCTCATACATGATTCCGTCGGAGTTTCGGTGGGTCACGGCGATGCCTCTCAATGCGAGTGGGAAGCTGGACCGCGGTCAGGTACGCGTTCTGTTCGACACGGCGGAGAAACTCACCGCTTCGGCGCAGCAGGTGCCTCTGGGAACCGAACGTGAGGCTCACATCGCGAAGGTGTGGGCGGCCGTGTTGTCCACACCGGTGGAGAGCGCCGTGGACGACTTCTTCCTTCTGGGGGGCGACTCCTTCAAGGCGGTAAAGGCGGCCCGCCTCATCGATCCGGACCTGCCCACCGTCGCACTGTTCCGATACCCCACGGTGCGAGAGTTGGCGAACTACCTTGACTCCGACGGCTCCACCAACCACCTCAACCGATTGGTACGTCTGTCTGGCGGCGACGCGAGCGCGAAGGTTCGCTTGGTGTGCGTGCCCTACGGCGGTGGGAACGCGATCGCCTATCAGCCGTTGGCCGACCAGCTCGGCGACGCCGTGGAGGTCTTGTCTGTGAACCTGCCGGGCCACGATCTGGCAGACGGGTCCGCCATGAAGCCCATCAGCCAGGTGGCCGACCAGGTGGTCGAGGAGCTCAGGCAGCTGCCGACGATGCCGACAGCTGTGTACGCACAGTGCGCCGGCTGCGCGACCGCAGACCGGCTCGCCCGGGCGATGCGGCGGGATGGGATCCGCCTGGACGCGGTGTTCATGGGAGCGGCGCTGCCGGATCGCGACCCACACGCATCGATGGCGCTGGTCAGGGATGGCGACGACGCGCTGCTGCTGGGACACATGCGCGGTCTCGGCGGGTTCGACGGGGTCCTGGACGACTCGGACATCACCCGCATCCTGAAGGTTGTGCGACACGACCTGCAGGAGATGGTCCGGATGTACCTCACCGACCTCGACCAACCTCCCGCACCGCTGGACGTACCCGTCCACTGTGTCGTGGGCGGGGCAGACCCAGCAACCGAGGGTTTCCAGGACAGGTACGTCGAGTGGGGACGGTTGGGCAGCCCGGTGAGCCTGTCCGTGCTACCCACCGGTGATCACTACTTCTGCACCACGGACCCGGCCGGTTTGGCCACTCACATCCGAACGAGATTAGGGCTGAGGCCGTCAGCGACTTCAACTACCTAGGAGAGACCAGCATGGACTTCCTGCAGCGGTGGGAAAGCAAGCCGCTCGACGAGCGTCGTAGCGTGTTCGGGATCGAACCGACAACCACGCTAGACGATCCCGGCTCCGCAGTGCCCGTCACTCCGACCCAGGCGGCGATTCTCGCCAGCGAGGCCGAGGCAGCACCGTCGAGTCCCTACACGATCACGACGGCGTACGACGTGACCGGTGTGGTCGACACGGACCTGCTGGCGCGAGCTGTCGAGGAGACGCTGAAAGCTCACCCGGTGCTCAACACCGCTTATCGGGCCACGGTTGCGGGCATCGAGTCACACCTGGTGCCGGCAGCCGCGGTCGAGGTGGTCCGCGACGTCGACCTCGACACCGAGACACACCGCATCGCGTCGGAGCCGATCGACCCCCACACCGGGCCGTGCACCAAGGCGTGGGTGCTGCAGGCAGCCACCGCAGCCTCACGCGCACCCGACGGTGACCTGTCGACGTCGTTGGCATTGGTGGTCAAGACCCACCATGTGGTGGCGGACGGTCAGTCGATCGCCACACTGGCCGAACAGGTCTGTGCGCGGTACAACGGGGGATCCATCGACACATCCGACCAGTTCAGGGGCCTGGTCCAGGCCGGAGTGGTCGCTACTGACGTGGAACCCAGCGACCAGGCCCTGACCTGGTGGCGAGAGCAGTTGGGTTCGGCCATGCCGGCCCACTTCCCGCCGGATCGACCCGCGGGGAACAACGCCTCACGGTTTCGCGGTGGCCACCGCACCTTCCGCGTCGACGAAGCGGCGTGGGCGAAATCGATCACAGCTGCGAGCCGGGAGTCGGCTGGACCGTCGGCTTTGTTGATGCTGGCGGTGGCGGCTGTGTGTGGCCGCTACAGCGGAGAGTGGGACATGGTCGTAGGTCTATCGGTGTCCGGACGCAGATCTGCTCGGCTGTCCTCGACCGTGGGCCCGTTCGCAGACAGTCTGCCGATTCGGGTCGAGCTCCAACCGATGGAATCGGTGTCGGCCGCGTTGGCGCGGGTCGCGGCGGGCCCGGCCAGTGGAAACCTCGAGCACGAGGTTCCTTTCTCATCGTTGGTGCGTGCCCTGCGGCCACGCCGCGAGAGTGGCCTGAATCCTCTCTACAACGTGCTGGTGACCACTGATGCCGCGGACCCGCAGCCCCTGGCATTGGCGGGTGGAGGGAGCATGACGCCGCGCCCGGTGATGAACGAAACGGCCAGGGTTCCGTTCCAGGTGACGGCGTCGAACACTCCGATTGGGGACGTTGAACTGCGTATCGACTACGCGGAGTCGATGTTCACCCCCCAGTTCATCGAGCAGCTCGGTCATGACCTTGTCCAGGCGTTGAGCGATGTGGCACGCGGTGGGGCCGTAGGTGATCTGGGACGCCGGGGGTCGGCGGCGGACTTGGGCACGGTGAATGCCGAAGCCGCCGCCGACGTCGATGAGCTGTTCCTCCAGTCGGTGGAGGTGATGGGGGACGAGGTCGCTGTCGCACAAGGCCAGGTTCGCCTCACATATGCCGAGATCGCCGATCGGGTTGCGCGCCTGCGGGCAGAACTGCTCGAGTGTGGTGCTGCGACGGCGCTGGTGACCGCTGACCATGGGCCTGATCTCGTTGTCGCCCTGCTCGGATGCCTCTCGGCGAGGGTCGCCTACGTTCCGGTCAGCGATTCCTTGCCAGGCAGTCGCGTCGAGGCCATTCGGATCAAGGCACAGACGGATGTGGAGATCCGGTCTTCTTCCGGCGGGCTACGAGTCACACCTCGCGTGAACGGCGCGGTCGAGTCGACCGACCCGAACCGGCCCCTCGAGCATGCGTATGCGATGTTCACATCGGGGTCGACCGGCGAGCCGAAGGCGGTTTGGGTGGGACGTTCAGCGCTGGCTGAACATGTCCGCGCTGCGTCGAAGACGGAGTTCGTACGGGCCGGTGAACGAATGTTGGCTCTGACCAGCCCGACGTTCGACATCTCCATCGATGAGCTCCTGCTTCCGCTGGTCTGTGGGGCGAGCATTGTCTTCCCCGAGGGTGGGCACGGCCTTGGCGGAGTCTCGGATGCGGTAGCCGAGATCCGTCGCGGCAATGTCGACGTCGTCCACGGGACGCCGAGCATGATGGCGGCACTCTTTGCTGAGGGATGGGGCCCGGAGTCGAAGATCGCCCGGGTCGTTGTCGGGGGCGAGCGATTGAGTCAGTCCATGGCCACGGAGGTGGTGCGCCGCAGTCGTGACGCCCGCAATGTGTACGGGCCGACGGAAGCAACGATCTGGGCGACCCAGTTCCGGTTGCGTGATGACCTCGCCGCCGACCCGCCCATCGGGACACCCTTGCCGGGATACGTTGTGCGTCTCGTCAGTTCCTCGCATACCGAACCGGTGGCGCCCCGAGAGGTCGGGCACGTGTTGATCGGTGGCCCGGCTCTGGCACATGGGTACGGGGAACAACCCGCGCTCACCGCCGAGAAGTTCGTCGTGACCGAGGGCCTTCGCTGGTACGACACCGGCGACCGGGCGAAGGTGGTCGACGGCCAGATCGTGTTCCTGGGACGGTCGGACGACCAGGTCAAGGTGCGGGGCCACCGGGTGGAGCTAGGGGAGTATGAGTCGATCGCGTCCGCGGTAGAGGGAGTCGGAGCAGCCGCTGCGGCGTGCGACGGCGAGCGCGTCTACCTTCTGATCAAGGGGTCCCCGGACCCGACCGTGCTCCACGGCGCCTTCTCGAAGATGCCACGCGCGATCCGGCCAGATGTGGTGGCCGTGACCGCTGACTCCATGCCGCTCACCCCGAACGGCAAGATCGACAGACACGCCGTCATCGCCGCCGCGGCAGCTGGCGCGACAACCAGTGCCTCTTCGTCGCCCCCGGCGGCCGGCACTGACGTCTCGACGGCGGTGGACGACGATGTGGCCGAGCTCGAACAGTGGGTCTTGGAGCTGTGGGACATGCTCCTCCAACGCTCGTTGTCGCGTACGGCGAACCTGTTCGACGAGGGTGGCCACTCCTTGATCCTGGCCAGGACCGCGGCCGCGGCCCGCTCGGACCTGGGCGTGTCGTTGCGGATGAGCGAGCTGTACGACGATCCGACTGCGGCGGGAGTCGCCCTGCGCCTCAAGTCAGCCGCATTGGCTGAATTCGCGCAGGGAGGCAACTAGGTGTATGAGGCAACTACTTGTTGACGCGGCGCGGGATGGTGGACGCGGGCGGGTGCCCGTCGTGTGCGCCATGGGGTCGGTGGCAGTTGTAGTGCCGGTTCCAGACGACGAGCGCCGCGGTCGCCCGCTCCTGTTCGGAGTGCCAGGTGCGGGCGTCGAGGAACTCTTCGGCCAGTATGCGGTTTTGGCGCTCGATCGTCCCGTTGCGCCTCGGCGTGTAGGGGGTGATCCGCTGGTGTCGACACTCGCCGATCGCGTCAGCGGCAGCCGCGCGGTAGCAGGAACCGCGGGCGCGCGGGAGATTCCCCTCTCGGCGGCAACGTGCCCGATAGGGCGTGCGCGCCAGCGCTCCGCGAGCCGCCGCCGGCCCTCCCGGGCCAGCGGCGCGTTCTTTGCGTCATGGAATGGTTCGTCCGCCCTCAGTCTGTGCCTACGCCGAGAGCGATACGGCAGGAGCGAGCGCCATTTTGCCGACGGTATTGCGTGCTTCGAGATCCTGGAGTGCCTGCGGGCCGTCTGCCAACTCGTGCACCGTAGGAGTCCCTGGACTGAGGACCCCGCCCGCGATGAGGCCGAACATTTCTCCCATCACCTCGCCGAAGATGTGCGGCGTGGACTGGATCAGGATACCGATGTTCAGCCCGATGAGGTGGACTGGGTGCTTGTATACGAGGTCCCAGTTCGTGATCGACGCATCGCCGCCTGCAAGGCCGAACACGACGACGCGGCCCGTGATCCGCTTGGTGGCTGCCAGGCTCGCCTCAAAGGTCGCGCCGCCAACTGACTCCAGTACGAGGTCGACACCATTGCCTCCGGTGAGCCGAAGGACTTCTGCGGCGAGGTCGCTGCTGCCCGAGTCGAGGACGTGGTCCGCGCCCAGCTCCTTGATTACTGCGTGCTTCCCGGGGGAAGCCGCCGCGACCACCGTCGCGCCGTAGTGCTTGGCCAGCTTCACGGCCACTTGGCCGGTTCCACCCGCGGCCGCATGGATCAGCACCGTGCGACCCGCCTCGATTTGCCCGAGCGGCTTCAGCGCAGCCAACGCGGTCGGCCAGGACACGACCATCCCCAGCGCCTGTTCGTCGGTCCAGCCGGGCGGCAACGGTGCACTGCTGGCTGCCGTCAGGACGGCGTACTCCGCGAAGGCTCCTCCCATGATTGTCACCCCGATGACGTGAGAGCCGAGCTCGACGTCGGAGACACCTTCGCCCAGCGCGACGACTTCGCCCGCTGCCTCGATGCCGGCCAGGTATGGCGGCCGCGGGCCTCCCGCGAACACTCCAAGGGACTGCGAGATGTCGACGAAGTTGACGCCCGCTGCGCCGACTCGGATCAGCACCTCGCCCGGACCGGGGTTCGGAACTGGCGCATCGGGGACCAGCTTGAGGTCCTTGGGACCGTCGAAGGACGACTGCTGTAGGGCGCGCATCGTTGCAGGAATGCTCATGACCATCCAATCCGTTTTGTTTAGTGATTGACAAACAAAACGTGTCACGAAGCTCGGGGCCGGTCAAGCTAATGTTGGTCGAACGGCAAACAAATCACGGAGGCGCACAGATATGGCCAGTCGCGGGCGGCCGCTCACGTTCGACCCTGACGCTGCCTTGCAGCGGGCGCTCGAGGTGTTCTGGGAGCGCGGCTACGAGGGCACATCGATCAGCGAGTTGACTCGGGCGATGGGGATCGCCTCGGCGAGCATCTACGCCTACTTCGGAAGCAAGGAGAGCCTCTTCCGCCAGGTCATGGAACGCTACGGGGCGACCGCCGGCGCACCGCCGCGGAACGCACTCGACGAGCACTCGACGGCGCGCGAGGCGATCCACGCCATGCTGCGGGCGACCGTCGACCAGATCACGCGACCTGACGCCCCGCATTACTGCATGCTCATCCTCGCCGCGCCCACTGGCGCGATCGAGAACGAACCCATCCGCGAGTTCCTGGCCGACATCCGTCGCTCGCAATTATCCGCGATCAGAGACCGGCTGCGACGCGGGATCGACGAAGGCGAGCTCGACGCGAGCGAATGCGACGTCGACGCCGTCGCACGCTACTACGCCACCATCGTGCAAGGCCTGTCGATCCAAGCTCGCGACGGTGCAACGCTCGCCGAACTGGAAAGCATCGTCACGGGCGCGATGGCGGGATGGTCCGCACTCACAACACGCGCGTAGACAACGCCGCCGGCGCTCGCGTGGGAGCCGGCCGCTCCGTCGAGGGGCAGCATCGTCCGATCATCTGCCATGCATACCAAGCTCCAGATCAACAAGCTTTCTGGCCAACAACTGGGCGCACGTAAATATACGAAGGCATGCGCGGGAGGGGATCCGCGCATGCCTTCGTCACTGTGTGCGGCTTCTACCGTGGGCAGGGCTCCTTGATCCCGACGGCCGCGACCGCACGCTTGAACGCCACGAGGTCTGGATCCGGCGGGGTGTCGGGCCGCCACGCGGGGGTAGAGACGAGGCCCGGCTCGAGGAGGCGGTATCCGTCGAAGAAGCGCAGTACGTCACGCTCGAGTCGGGGGAACATCGGCTGGATCTGCTCGCGGTACATGCTGAGCACTTCTTCTGCTCCGGCGGGCCAGTCCTCCGAGGTCAGGGCATGCGACAGCACGAGGTGACTGCCGTCGACGCAAGCATCTCGGAACGCCGATACGGCCGCCCAGGGGTCGGTGTCGGTGGGTACGAACGGGAGGACGCCGGTCAAGACGATGGCGATCGGTTCGTCGAAGTTCAGCACGCCGACCGCCCGCGCGGCCTCGAGGGTGCCATGGGGATCGGACACGTTGCCGTGGATGAAGCCCACAGACGAGAGCCCTTCAATATGAGGTTCCCAGGCTTGTTCCACCTCGGTCTCGACATCGACGTACAGCACCCGCGCCTCCGGCCGGTGCTCGGCGATTACCTCGTGCAGGTTGGGCGTGTCGAGGGTGGGGAAGGAACAGCCCAGGTCCAGGAACTGTCGCACCCCGTACTTGCTGGCCAGGGTCCGGCAGGCTCTGAGCATGAAGTCACGGTTCTCCCGTGCCACGAACGGGGTCCCTGGATTGATCTCCAAGAGGCGCCCGTAGGCCGAGCGGTCAGCCTCGGAGAGATTGCCACCTCCGATGAGTGTGTCGTAGATGCGGCATGCGTTCGCCCGGCCGACGTCCATGTTTTCGCGCATATGAGATCCCTTCGAGTCGTCTCGTCCTGCCAGTGTCAGACCGCACGATGCGAGCTACGGTTAACGACGGTCTGTGCTCGCTTCTCAGGGCATAACCGCATGTTGCGACGGTGGTCGCCACATGCGAACTGGAGGGACGAATGACCGAGCAGCCGACTGTCGTCAAGCTTGAGAGCACCGACTTTGCCTCGCCCCAGACCATCTACGCCAAGACGGGGGTCACTGAGGGGTGTGTGCGCGTGATCCTCCCGGACGGGATGCCCAGCTGGCTCGCCGTCGGACAGGAGGCGGTCGAGGCCGTGTTCGCGAACCGTGACCTGGTCCGCAGCGCCGACGCCGCCGATCCGACGATTAGACGATTTCTGTCTTTGGCGGGTGACTTCCCGCTCGCACAGCACATTCTGTTCGCCGACGACGAGGATCACCGGCGCATGAAGAGCGTGTTGAACGATGCCTTCATACGTAAGAACGTGGAGCCCCTTCGACCGTGGATGACCACCTTTGTCGACGGACTCATCGACACGTTCATCGAAGCGGGAAGAACCGACTACGTGACGTCGGTCGCGTTGCCGCTGCCGATCGCGGTGATCAGTCGGATTCTGGGTGTCGAGGAGGCCGATCAGGAGGACTTCGAGGCCAACGCTTCGGTCATCACTGGGGTCGGAAACGACCTTGACCAGAGCGCTATCTTCACCGCTGGTACTTGGTTCTACGACTTCTCCGGTGAACTGCTGGCCAGGCGCCGGGTAGAGCCGCGCGAGGACGTGATGACGACCATGGCTCGCGCCGTCGACGAGGGCCGGCTCACGGAGGTCGAGGCTCGCTCGAACACGTTCCTCTTCCTGTCTGCCGGCTATGAGACGACGGTCAACCTGTTGGCCAACGGCCTGTTGGCGCTGTTGAGTCACCCCGAGCAGCTCAGCCGGGCCTTGGCACACCGTGACGACAAGTCGACAGCGCTGCTCGTGGAGGAGCTGTTGCGATTCGACTCCCCGGTCTCGGCCGTCACCTACCGTTTCGCGCGTTCAGAGGTCAGCATCGGTGATGCCACGATCGCACCGGGTGAGCACGTGGCGATCGCGCTGCCCACGGCCAATCACGACGAAGCGGTGATCCAGTGCCCTGCCCGACTGGACGTGGCCAGGAAGCCGAACCCGCACCTGAGCTTCGGCAAGGCGACTCACTTCTGCCTGGGCGCGCCGTTGGCGAGGCTGGAAGGAGAGGTCGCGTTCCGCCGTACGCTGGACCGGCTCGAGGGCTTGAGGCTTGATGCTCGAGCCGAGGACCTGGTGTGGCTGAACTCCATCACCGTGCACCGGCTCACGTCGTTGCCTATCCGGTTCGACCCGTCGGCCCGCGTCGGTTGAGGCTGGTCGGCGCCCCATCCCGGTGGGATACGAAGGCTGGGGTGGGGGGCCGTCGGCCCAAGGAGGCGACGGTCACCAGGTGGGGCTGTCCCGTCCGTGGCCACACTAGGTGTGAGCTCAGGTGTACGGCCCCGACCTGCACGCTGTCCATATGGGGTGCCCCGGCGCTGACCGTCCCGAAGTCGTCGAGGCTGCACAGCCCCAGCTTCACCAGACACTCCTTGCGGGTCCACAGACGGAGCCGGCCCAGGGAGTCCGCATCGCGTTCCCGGCGGGTCAAGCCGGAGTCTGGAACATCTGCTCCTGCCCGTATCGGCTCCAGATCCACAGCGACCGGGACACCGCTGGCCGCCGCGGCGACCAGGTCCCGGCGCCGTGATGCCGACAACCACGCCTCGCCGCTTCGCGGCCGCCCATGCGACGTCGACCCGCACTGAGTGCATTCCCGCGTGATCAGAACCTGTGGAGTCGGAACGTTGAGCACTCGGCCGGCAGCTTCACTTGTCAGCCATCTGGACGTCAGGAACGCTTCGGCATCGCGGTGGTCGGCGAACTTCGTCGCCAGGTCTTCGTCGAGTCTCGTCGACCACGCATTCGCCTGGCGCAGCGCGGGGCACGCGAGCAGGCAGAACGTAGGAAGGACTACTTCCAAGTCGCTGCAGCCTTCAACAGCCGGTCGATAGAGCCTCGGTTCCTCGTCGTCGCCACGCCACCAGTGGCCCGCTCCAGTTCGAAGGTGGGACTCCCCGCGGAGTTGCGGGGTTTGCGGATCAGGCTCAAGGCGATCCCGTCTCCGACATGCAGCACGTCGACGTCGTCCTTGGCGTTGGTCCACGGCGTCGACCAGCTCGGCTTCGTGCCGCCCTGGAAGAAAGTCACGGTTTCGCGGTACGTGTGGGGGGATTCGTGCTTCTCGAACACCCCCAGCGCCAGCAGCTCCTCGAGGTCCGCCAGCGGCCTCACGATGGCCGCGTCGTCGTACCCCGCCGTGGCGGCCAACTCGCTTGCTGCCGCAGCCACAACGCCCTCGGGGTCCTCGGACTTGATCAACACCGTCCCATTCGTTTGGAAGGACTTCACGTGCGAGGCACCGCCCCGCTTGAGCGCACCCTCCAGCTGCTCCCGGTTCGGCGACCCGGCGTGACCGAGATTGAGGTTCCTATAGAACACGACGTGCATCATTGCCTCCTGGTCCGACAGTCTCCCGCCAGGGTCAACGGCGAGAGCGAACGCCGGCCGAGCGGTTAACCGATACCTTACTGAGGGTCCACATGCTTGCGGCTATGGCCGAGCAAGGTGGACGGATCAAGTTCTTCGGGATCAACGGGTCCGAGAGAGCTGACGGTAACGGGGCTCACGCCTACCGGTTCCTCGAGGCAGTTCTCGCCGGGGAAGGCGTGGAACTCGAGGTCGTCAATGTGTGGGATATGGATCTGCGCCCGTGCGGAGCGTGCGGTGACTGCAATTTCCGCAGTTCGCCGTGTGAGGTCGACGACGCGCTTCCCGGGCTGATCCCGAAGCTCGCTGCCTGCGACGGGGTCATCTTCTCGGCCCCGGTGCACGGGTTCGGGCCCAGCCCCACGTTGCCGACCTTCATCGAGCGCATCGGTACCGGACACCTGCGCTTCGACAGGGTGCTGACCAACAAGGTGGGCGGTGCGTTCGTCACGGGCCGGCGCTACTCCCACGTCGAGACGTACAACTATCTGCTTCAGCACCTCCTGCTCAACCGAATGATCCTGCCGGGCGCGGGATTTCCGGCCGTGCTCTTCGGCGACGCCGCGGGTGAGGTGCTCGAGGACACCGAGGGGATGGAGATGCTGCGGCGCATGGCCGTACGCATGGCTCGGCTTGCCCGCCTGCTCCGCCAGCACGCCGAACTGGGCGGAGCCGACCTTTTGGCCGAAGCGAGCTTCAGCGAACGCGATCGCTGACCAACGAAGAGGAGAAGATTGATGCTCGAAGAATGGAGCCTGGGAACGATCCCGCACCCTGCGGGCAGAGACCCGGAGCTGCTCGACGCTCCCAACTCAGATTTCGTAAAGCCGATGCAGAAGCTGTTCAGTTGGTCTCAGGAACTGGGGCCGATCTTCGAGACCCAGGCGCCGGGATTCGGAATGGTCGTCGCCTCGGGGTCGGAGGTGTGCAAGGACCTGTTCGACGACAGTCGGTTCGAGAAATTCGCGGGCTTCGGAATGGAAGCATTCAGGCCGATTACCGGAGATGGTCTCTTCACCGCCCGCAACGACGAAGAGAACTGGGGCCTTGCCCACCGGATTCTGGTGCCGGCGTTCTCGAAGGAGGCCCTGGCCCGCTACCACGAACCGATGCGGGAGTCGGTGGAACAGTTCATCGACTACTGGCGCGAGCAGCGCGAACCTGTCGACGTGGGCAGTGAGGCCACGAAGCTCTCGCTCGACATCATTGGGCGGGCCGGGTTCGGCTACGACTTCGGGACGATGGGGCCTGAGGCCGGCCGCCACCCCTACGTCGATGCCATGGTCGAGGCGCTGATGTTCAGCGTGTTGCCCCCCGATCTGCAGGAGCAGCGGCGGGCGGACTTCGAGGGCTGGGTGCAGTTGCTGAACCAGACGGTCGACGCCGTCATCGAAGAGCGCAAGTCCAACCCGAACCGCGAGCAGCGCGACCTGTTGGACGCGATGTTGACGAACGTGGACCCGGAAACAGGGCGGACGCTCCCTGAGGAGAACGTGCGCTACCAGATCACGACTTTCATGGTGGCCGGGTACGGCACGACCGCCTCACTGATCTCGTTCGCGTTGATGTACCTCTACGCCCACCCCGAGGTCCTCGAGGAGGTGAGGCAAGAGGGTGCCGATGTCGTCGGACGTCAGTACCCCACGTTCGCTGAAGTGCCCAAGCTGCGTGCTCTGCGGCGTGTAATCGACGAGACGTTGCGCCTCTGGCCGCCCACGCCCGCGTTCTTGCGGGTCGCGAAGGAGGACGCGACTGTCGGCGGTGTCCATCAGGTGGCCAAGGGCGGGTGGGCCGCGGTGCTGACCCGAGCTCTGCACCACGACGAGGCCTGGGGACCGGATCGACACGAGTTCCGTCCCTCCAGGTTCCAGCCCGAGGAGGTGAAGGGGCGCCCAGCGCACATCTACAAGCCGTTCGGCACAGGCCCGCGCATGTGCATCGGGCGCCAGTTCGCCATCCACTCGGCAACGCTGGCGCTCTCAGCCCTGACGAGTGAGTTCGACCTACAGCTCTCCGAGGAACCCTTGTCGGTCGCGGAGGGGGGCTTCTTCATCCCCGACAATCTGACCGCGACCTTGACCCGACGGTCCTAGCCAAGCAGCGAGGCGAGCCCCGGCTGCCCGGATTCTTGCTCAAGAATCCGGGCAGCCCGTGACTCGCCACCTTGGTTGACTCGAAGAATGTCTTCGAGCATGAGTTCGATAGTGACCTCGTTGAGCACTTCGGCCATACGCAGTTCAGCCAGACCATAGACGGCTGTCAGTGTCTGGCTGATGCCGCCGCCCACCGGGCAACTGAAGTCCGGGGGTGAGGTGTGGAGGCCGAAGGGTCCTGACAGGCCCAGAGCGGTATGCAGGTCCAAAAGTGTGATCTCCGAAGCGGGCCGCGCCAACGCCCAGCCCGATCCCGGACCACGTCCGGTGCGCAAGATTCCGGCGTCTCGAACTCTGCCAAGGACCTTGCGGACCGAGACCGGGTTACTTCCCAGGCTCTTGGCGAGCTTGTCGGACGTGAGGAACTCCTTGCCCTCACGGCGCCAATACTCGAGCCAACACAGTGCGTGTGAGGCGAGCGTCAACCGGGCATTCGACATGCGGGACCTCCCTTAGGATCAGGGTACGCGCATCTGGAGACCGCCGCACGATCGGGTGGTTGTTGAGTCATGCATCCTCATTCGCCGGCGGGGCCACGCCTGAGTCGAACTCAACCGCAGTAGTTGGCCGAGCGCCGCCTGGTGACCGACTCAATAGTTGGATCTCGCTGTCGGCGACCCCGGAAGTTGTCCGAAGGGCGAACGAGTAGCCGCGTTATGTGCGACAAATGCGGATGGCGGAGCCGGCCCCGCCATCCCTCCAGCAACGGTCGTGGGCGATTGAGTTTCACCGCATCAGCCTTCTCGGCTGTCAGGCGGAGCGCCACGCCCCTATGGCGCCGATGGCGGGCTGCACCGCTGCCGCTAGGCGTTGGTGATCAGCTTGCATCGGTTGAGCATCTCTTGGCCGTGACGTTCCAGGAGCGCTCGGGCCGCTGACCGGACCGTGGGGTGGATGAACATCGTCCGGGCATCGACGTCGAACTCTGTCAAGGAGCTGAATCGCATCGTCGCCTTCGCCACGTCCAGCGAGGTGCCGCCGACGCTGAAGAAGTTGTCGTCCCGCCCGATCCGGTGCCCGAGGAGACTCAGCCAGCAGGCCGACAGGACGACCTCGATGGCATCGCGTTCGACGGATCCGTCGTCTTGGGACGCCGCGGCCGCGACGGCCTCAGCTGCGGTCTCCTGTAGGGACAGCAGATCGACCTTCCCGTTGGGGGTGAGCGGGAACTGCGGGACCGCGATGACCCTTGCCGGTACCGCCGGGCGTGGAAGCAGGTTCGACACGTGGGTCTTCACCGCGATCTCGCTCATCGCGACGTCGTCGCTCCTCGTGAAAGCGACCAGGGGTGAATCCGAGGTCCCGCCTGCTTGCACCACCACCGCGTCGTGGACCTCGGGCAGGGTCTTGAGTGCTTCGACGACTTCGCCCAGTTCGATGCGTATGCCGTTGACCTTGATCTGGAAGTCCTTGCGACCGGTGATCTCGATGAGTCCGTCCGGCCTCCAACGGCCCATGTCTCCGGTGACGTATCGGCGGGTACCGGGGGTGGCGGCGTGCAGGAACTTCTCTGTGGTCTCGCCGGGGAGGTTCAGGTATCCCTCGGCCAGTCCGACCTCACTTTCGACGACCATCTCGCCTTCGACCCAGTCGGGCACTTCATGGCCGAGGTGGTCCAGCAGCAGATAACGCTGATTGCGCATGGGCAACCCGTAGGGAACTGAGGGGCTCGACGCCGGGAAGTCGACGGGCACGGGGTAGTAGACCGACCACACGCAGGTCTCGGCCGGGCCCCCCGACGCGATGAGGCGCGAGTTGGGCGCCAGCCCCGCCAGGCGGTGGGGCAGGTGCCCCGGGATCCGATCGCCGGCCAGGATCACCGTACGCAGGCTGGTGAGGGTCTCTCCTCGGGATTCGGCGGCATCGAGCAGCAAGCTCAGCAGCGCCGGGGTGGAGTTCCACACCGTGACCCGTTCACGTTGGACGTCGTTGAGCCACCTCAGCGGGTAAACGATGGGCGGTGCGACGACCACTGTCCCTCCGAGGGCCGGCATGCCGAGCGCCTCGAACATGCCCAGGTCGAAATGGAAGGGGGAGACGGCGTAGGCGACGTCGGTGTGGTCGATCGCTCCGATCTCGCTCATGTGGGCGAACGCGTTCGCCACTCCCGTTTGGCCCACGACCACGCCCTTGGGTTTCCCGCTCGTGCCGGATGTGTACACGACGTAGCACGCCTCAGGGGGTGTGGCCTGGATCCGGAGAGCCTCGTGCGCCTGTGCCTTGGCCACCGTGAGCACGGGGGCTTGCGTGAGCGAGGCGAGTGCTGATGCCAGCGGCTCGTCTGCGATGACGAGAGCGGGACACGCTGAGTCGAACGCGCGCTGCAGCCGGGTCAGGGGTTGGTCCGGGTCCAGGGCGACGAACGTGCGGCCGGCATAGTTCGCCGCCTGCGCGGCGACGAACTGCGCGGTCTGCTTCGCCAGCACGATGGCGACCGGGCCGTCGGCGTGGGCGGATTCGGTGACTGCCCCGGCGACGTTTCTCGCGGCTTGAGCCAGTTCGGCGTAGGTCAGGCGGTTGCCGTTTTCGCTCACCAACGCCGTTGCGGTGGGTCGTGACTCGACGTGACTCCAGAACGACTGACCCAAGGTGTTCGCCGGAACGGGACCGTGGGTGCTGTTCGCGCGCGCTCGCGCGGCCGCCTGGCGGGTCGGGAGCTGGGCTATGCAGTCGGCGCTGTCCCAGACGTCGTCTCGCGACAGGTCACGGAAGACTCGACCGAACTCCGTGAACATGTCTTCGATCAGGCCGTGCGGGAACGCACTGCGCCGGAAGTCCCAACTCCACGCCAAGGCGCCTTCGACCTCAGCCACCTGCACGTCGACGCTCACCTGCGGCGTCCTGGTGCTGGTGTAGGTGGAGACGCCCAGGTCGGTGTGGTAGCGGCGAGGGGGCTGACCGAGCAGGCTGGTGAGCACGAACGGGAAGCTGACCTGTGTGGCGCCCGAGGTGCGAGCCATCTCGCGCGCGACGTGGATGCCGCTGAACGCCGAGTGGGGCAGGTCGCTCCACAGCTGCCGCTGCACTGCTTGGGCCCGGGCCGCGAACGAGTCGCCGGCCCCGTCCACCTCGAGGAGGATCGTGCTGGTGAAGTCTCCCACCACTCCCGCGTACGCCTCGGATGCACGTGATGCCACGAAGGTGGGCACCGTGATGGTGAACTTCTCACCGGCCCCCCAACGTCGCAGCACCTCACCGAGCGCTGCTGCCACGAGTGCTGTTCCGGCCACCCGTCGCTTGCCGGCGGTCTTCTGGATGGCAGCCCATCCGCGAGCGTCCACGGAGTCTTCCAAGCGAGTGAACTCCGTCCCCTCGCCCGGTCCTCGAGGCAGTTGCGGGGCGGGGGCCAGGCTCGGCAGCCGGTTGACCCAGTACTGCTCTGCTCGTCGCCACGAGGCCGACTCGCGGGTGGCACGTTCCTGGGCGATGACCCAGTCCTGGAACGACACTTCCGGCACCGCCGGCAGGTCTTGGCCGAGAAGAAGAGCCGCGAACTCCGGGACCAGGACCTGGTAGTAGCTCCACGCGTCGGCGACCAACAGGTCCAGGCTGAAGTGGATGTAGGCGTTCTGGTCAGGCATCAACGACACCTGCACGTCCCACAGGGGGAAGGTGTTGGGGTCGAACAGATGATGCGACAGTTGGTCTCGAAGCTGGGCCAGCTGGTGGTCGGCCTGATCGGGTGGGAGCTGGGACCAGTCGTTGAAGGTGAAGGTCCACGCGGACCCCGGAGGGAGCGTCCTCTGCGACGAGCGGCCGCCGGTGATCACCGTTCGGAGCGACGGGTGCCGCTCCACGATCGTGGTCCACGCATCGCGGACCTTGGCCTCGTCGCCCGGCTGGTAGGGGCGTTGCCACTCCCAGTAACCCTGGCAACCGACTTCGCCGAAGTCCACGCCTGTGCCGCGCCCGACCAGATAGGCCTCCTGCGTGGCGGTGAGAGGGAACGAGTCGTGGTTGGTCGTGGTCATGCCGATACGCCTCTCGTTGCGGTGGCCTCTGAGTACGTGGTCCAGAGCTCTTCCATCAGCGTCGCCGTTTCGATACGGGTCGTTTCGATCGTGTCCCGCAGCTGGTCGGTCTCTGCCTGCCGCAGAGCTGCGAGCACCGCGGCGACCATGTCCGCGACGAGGGTTGCCTCGGCGTCCGAGGCGCCGAGCTGAGCAAGGCTGTTCAGCCCCAGTCGGATTCCGCTGGGCCGGCTGGGCGGCCGGGGGTCGTGGGGGATGGCGTTGCGGTTGACCAGGATCCCGGCTTCCTCGAGCGCTCGCTCGGACTCCAAGCCGTACAGCCCGGCCGCCGACGTGTCGACCAACACCATGTGCGTGTCGGTTCCACGCGTGACGATGCGATGGCCATGGTTCGCCAGCCGGTCGGCGACGATGCGCGCCAGGTCGACGATGCGAGCGGCGATCGCGCGGAACTCGGGGCTGGCCACGTAACCGAGCGCCCACGCCTTTGCCGCGACCGCTGCGCCGTTGGGCGTACCCTGAAGGCCCGGAAAGACGGCCTGGTCGACTCGTCGGTGCAGGGCCTGAGCGTCTGGCACGTTCGTCCCGCCCAGGATCAGCCCTCCGCGCGGCCCGGCGAGCTGCTTGTAGGTGCTGGTGGTGACGAGGTCGGCGTGGGGGATGGGAGAGGGGTGCTGCCCGGCCACCACGAGTCCACTGATGTGAGAGATGTCGGCGATGAGGGCAGCTCCGACTTCCCGGGCGATGTCCGAGAACGCCGCGAAGTCGATCTGCCGTGGGTACGAGCTCGCGCCGCAGATGATGAGAGCCGGTTTCACCTCGCGTGCTTGTGCACGGATCTGGTCATAGTTCAGGAATCCGTCGCCGTCGACGTCGTAGTGGACGTACTCGAACCAGCGCGACGTCTGTGACGCTCGCGCGCCGTGCGAGAGATGGCCGCCGGCCTTCAGATCCATGGACAACACCCGTGAACCAGGGCTGGCCAGCGCGGCCGTGGCGGCCTGGTTCGCCGTGGAACCCGAGTGTGCCTGCACGTTTGCGAACGATGCCCCGAAAGCCGAGCAGGCTCGGGCCTGGGCCAGTTCCTCGACCCGGTCGAAGACTTCACATCCGGGGTGAAAGCGTGCGCCCGGGTAACCCTCTGTAGTCAGGTCTCCGAACTCGGAACCGGCCAGCGCTCGCATCTCGGGGTGCCCGATGGACGCCGAGGCCACCAACGGCACCGCGGAGCGCGCACGACGCACCTCAGCGTCGAGCAACCCTGCGAGCGGTTCGTCGCGGGCCAGATCAGTTTGGCGAACACCTACCGGGCTCAGAACGTTGGGCATATGCACCACCTCCGCGGCCATTCCTAGACCAGCCGGAGTAAAGGGTCGGTGGGTCCGGCTTCGGAGGCTGCCGGATACCTAACCGATACGTAACTGACCTGGCTGATGGTGTGGGCGTGTACGCAACTTCGCGGGCGAGAAGCCTGCCGACAAAGGAGACAACGTGAGTTCGCCCAACGACGACACGACGGTGGATGCGCAGAAGTCGGAGTGGGGGAGTGAGAGCGCGCCGAACCCGAAGCGATGGACGATCCTGTGGGTGCTCGCCACGGCTCAATTCATCATCTTCCTCGATGCGACCATCGTGAACGTGGCTCTTCCGTCGATCCGTGACGACCTCGAGATGTCCAACTCGATGCTCACCTGGGTCGTCAACGGATACCTACTGGCTGCAGGAGGTCTCCTCCTGATGGGCGGTCGACTCGGCGACGTCGTCGGACGACGCAAGGTGTTCGTCGCCGGTGCCCTCATGTTCGGAGTGGCCTCCGTCGTCGCGGCGACGTCGACCTCCGCCGAAGTGCTGCTGGGCGCGAGAGTGCTTCAGGGTGTCGCCGAGGCCCTCGCGGCGCCCGCGGCGCTGGGCATCATCGCCCTGACGTTCTCCGACCCCAAGGAACTTCAGAAGGCCTTCGGTATCTGGGGCGGACTGTCCGGTCTGGGGTCTGTAGCCGGCGTGCTCTTGGGCGGGGCCCTGGTCGACCTCATCAGCTGGCGGTGGATCTTCTGGATCAACGTGCCCCTGGCGATCATCCCGGCCGTACTGATCGTCGGCCTGGTGGCCGAGTCCAAGATGCAGGGCAAGATCTCCGACGGGCCCCTGAGCGCCCTGCTGGTCACCGGAGGCACCGTGTCGCTGGTGCATGGCATCCTCCAGATCGCCGAGCACGGCCTGATGTCGGGTACGACCCTGGCCCCGCTGCTCATCGGGCTGGCGCTCCTGGCGGCCTTCGTCACCCTGCAGGGCCGGTCCTCGACGCCGCTGCTGCCACTGAGCTTCCTGCAGGACGGCGTCCGGGCAGCTGGCTACCTGGGTCTGGGCCTGCTCAACGCAGCAACCGCAGGCATGTTCTTCCTGCTGGTCCTGTACATGCAGTCGCTGCTGGGCTACTCGCCCCTGCAGAACGGACTAGCGTGGGTGCCGTACTGCATCGTGTTCATGGTCGGCATCCAGCAGGCCATCGCGAGGATGCCAACCGTGGGCGTGCGCGGCGTCATGATGACGGGCTTGGGCGTGGCTGCTGTCGGCATGGCGCTCCTGGCCTCGCGCCCCTTCGGCGACGGCTTCTGGGAAGGCCTCTTGCCGGGGATGATCCTCGTAGGTCTCGGCGGCGGCGTGACCTTCCCGGCCGCGCAGACCGCCGCGCTGACGAACCTCACCATGCAAGACGCCGGGCTGGGATCGGGCATCGTCACCACGCTCGGGCAGCTGGGCCAGGCGATCGGGCTGGCCTCCCTGACGGCGATCGCCTTGGGGGTAGGCACGAAGGGTGCCTTCGACGAAAGCACCATCGGAAGTGCCATGTGGGTGTCCACAGGCATCCTTGTTGTAGCGGCCGTAAGCGTGGCACTGGTTCTGAGGGGAAGTCGTGCGGATGCAGGCAAGGTTCCTGCATGAGATACCCGGCGGGCGGGCGGGAACCACGGTCGTGGTCTTTCCGCCCGCCGGCCGCGGCGCGTACAGCTTCGTGGGCAGGCTCAGCAGTCCCCACCGTGCGATGGCGGTCGTACTTCCCGGCAGGGAAAGACGACTGGGTGAACCCCTTGCTTCGCGCATCTCACAGCTGATCGACCCGTTGTGCGACGAACTGGAAACCCTCGCCGCTCGCGGAAGGCTCCTGCTCCAGGGCCACAGTCTGGGCGCCTACATCGCCCATGCTGCTACGAAGGAACTGCAGGGGCGCGGCGTCCAGGTCGATGGGCTTGGGGTTGCAGCGGCCGAAGCTCCGGTTCAACCACCCGCCCTGGTGAGGCACGAGCTCGACGACGAGAGCTTTGCTGCGGCGATCAGCGTATTGGGAGGGACACCGCCGGAGGTGTTTGCAGAGCCCTCGCTGCGGGCGATGTTCCTGCCCCTCCTGCGCGCGGACTTTGCTCTGGCCGAGACCTACGCGCCTGACCCGGAGCCGGTGAGCTGTCCGATCTCTGCCAGCTACGGTCTCGAGGACGCGGACGTCGACCCCGAGGGAGTCAAGCGGTGGGTCGAGCTCACAACCGGCCCCTTCGAAGTGACCGGATACCGCGGCGACCACTTCTTTCCCGACCAGCACCTGAACGATCTATGCGCCAACCTCGACGACCTCGCCGCCGGCGGCCCGCCGCGTGACAGATCGGCTCGGACCCCCGAGTCAGCTCAGGCCCATCGACTCGAGTAGGCGGCGGAGGGTCGGTACGGATCTGGCGAGAGGTCTGCTGTGCTGACGCTCGCGCGATCTACTCCTGCGCCTGGTGGAGGCCGTCCACGATCCGCGCGATGCGGTCGAGATCACCTCGAAGGCGGGCCCAGTCGACATCGTCGGCGGTGGCTTCGATCTCCCGCACCCATGCATGGTGAGCGTCCTGGATCGTGGCGAGCGTGACCTTGCCGGCCGCAGTGGCGGCGAGCAGCGGCGACCGGCGGTGGCGAGGATTCTCTTCGTAGCGAGCCAGGCCGTCCCGGACCAGCTCGTCGGCCACACGCTGGACGCTCTGGCGCTGGAGCCCGAGCTTGCGGGCGATGTCCGGCACGGTGGCGCGGTCGCCGACGGCCTGCAGGACCATCCGACGAGAGTGTGTTTGGCCCGTTGCTGCGGAGATTCGCTCGCTGGCGTCGCGTAGGCGACGGTTCGCGTCGAAGATGGCGTGTAGGGCTGCGTCGACATCCACATCCGTCACGATGCCCTCCTTTTGACAGGCTCCTGTCAGTTTCTTAACGTGGGTGATGTGACAGCATGCTACCAACTTCTCGTGGGTGCCCTCCCTGGTGGGGGGCCGGGTATGGAGGCACTCGGTCGTCGTTTGGGCGAGACGCGATGGCCGGTGTTGCCGCCCGCCGATGGCCGGGCGCGCGGAGTCACGGCATCGACAGTGGAACGGTTCGTCTCTGAGTGGGAGCAGTGGCTCGCGCAACCGCAGAGCCCGGGACTCGGCGACCACGAGGTCCTCGACGTAGGTGGCCAGGGCGTGCACGTGGCCAGATTCCCAGGGGCCGGCCGCGTACCGATCCTGCTCCTGCATGGCTGGCCGACCTCCTTCCTCGCGTTCCACCAGGTGATCGGGCCACTACGAGCTCTGGTATCCGAAGTCGTGTTGGCTTCGTTGCCAGGATTCGGTACGTCCCAGGTGCCGCTCGGTGCCTGGTCGGTTGCCGACTCGGCGCGGCTCCTGGCCGACGCGATGGCGGCAATGGGCCACGACCGGTTCATCGTCCATGGACAGGACTGGGGATCCGTGGTGGCCCGTGCGGCCGGCGCGATCGCACCTGACCGGGTCATCGGCGTCCATGTCAGCGCGGGCCTGAAGGGCTTCATGGCTGAAGGTTCGAGCGACGAGTCGGCCTGGAGTCGGCTGGGCGAGTTCGTGGCGGGAAGCGGTGGGTACCTTCACCTGCAGAGCCGCCGCCCGGACTCGCTGGCCTACGCACTCTCTGATTCGCCAGTTGGTCTGCTTGTCTGGCAGCTCGACAAGTACCAGTTGTGGCAAGGGGGCCTCGGCGACGATTTCGGGCTTGGAATGGACTTCATCCTGGCGAACGCCACGCTGTACTGGCTGACGGGCAGCGCCGGAAGCAGTATGCGGATCTACTCCATGGGTTCAGCCGAGGTCGATGCCGTCACCGCGGGCGTGCCGACCGCGGTGAGCGTGTTCGGTAGCGGGGACTTCGCTGGGCGTGCGGTCTCCGCACGCGAGAACAACCTCGTCGCCTGGTACGCCCATGACGGCGGCGGCCACGTCGCCTCCCTTGACGCTGCCACCGAGTTCATCACGGATCTGGACGACTTCATCAATCGCGTAGGAGTGAACGCATGAATGCCAACAACCCCATCGTGCTCATCGGTGGTAGTGGACTCGGGCCCTGGGTGTGGGAGCGCATCACGCCACTGTTGAGAGAGTGTGGGTTTCAATCCGTGACGCCCCAGCTGCGCACTACTGGCGGTGATGCCACTCCAGCGGAAGCCGTCGACCTGGACGCATGGGTCGAGGACGTCTGTGAGGTGCTGTCTGACCTTTCCGAGGTGACCCTGGTTGCCCACTCCTTCGCCGGCTACGTCGCCGCTGCCGTTCTGGAACGACAGCCGCACAGTATCGGGCGACTGATCTTCATCGACGCGATCCTGCCGAAGCCCAACAAGTCATGGTTCGAAGTCATGGGGTCTGGTGTGGCTGCGTTCATGACGGGTCTGGCGCAGGATGGAGCGATCCCGTGGTTCACGCGAGAGCAGCTCGACCAGCTCTATCCGGGGCACGGCATCAGCGATGCTGACTTCGCGTGGATGCGGCCGCGGCTGACCGGGCAGCCGGTCGCAACGTACAGGCAGGCGGCGATCAAGGACCCGATGCGCGCAGAGGCGGCGCGCGTGGCCTATGTGCAATGCCTGGTCACCAACCCACCGGTCGAGAACCTGTCCACCGAGCAGCTCGGCTGGGAGCGTCGCACGCTGGCTACCGGGCACTGGCCGATGGTCACTCATCCGGCGGAGACGGCACGCGTCATCATGGAGCTGGCCGGTTCGTAGTCCCGGTAGCCGGACCGGGTGGTGTCGGGCTAAGCGTCGGTATGGCTGGGCGCGTGGGTGGAAACCGCGGGGCAACCCTCCTCCGGCACGGTGGCCGCGTGGCGATTTCAACGGAGGACCGACGGCCTGAGGCTCTCAAGCGCGCGTGGGAGAACGTGGAGAACCGCTGGGATGGGGACCCGCGCTCGCCCGTCCTGGAGTCTTGGCGGGCTGAGCGATTGGAGCAGGTGCGTGCCCTGGTAGCGCGACAGTCTGTGTTCTACTCCCGGCGGGCCGAGCAGCTGGGCCGTCAGTGGACCGGCGAGTTCACCACGAAGGCAGATCTGGTCGAGGCCGGCCTGGACATTCTGGCCGGCTCGGTCGCCGAGGCGGAGGTCTATTACGAGACGACCGGCACCACCGGCCCGCCCACGCCGTGCCCCCGCGGGGAGCTGGAGGTGTGGGCCAGCAATCGCACGCTGATCCGTGCGTGGACGTCGATGCTGGCCCAGGACGGGCGCCCATCCGTGGTGGCAATCATGGGCCCCAGCGAGCTCTACGCCTTTGGAGACGTGTTCGGGGCGGTGGCTCGTACGGTGGGGGTTCCACAGGTCAAGCTGTGGCCGGATTCGCCCCGCGTGGGCTTGTCGAAAGCGTTGCGAATCCTGCGACAGCTCAAGGTGACGCATGTGGTGTGCGCGCCGTCGATGGTGCTGGAGCTTGCCGAGGTCGCTTCGGCCGCGGGACTGAGCCCACAGGACTTCGCCATCAAGAGGTTCTTGGTGCTGGGCGAGCTGTCCACACCGGAATTTCGGTCGAGTGCGGAGTCGTTCTGGCCCGGGGCACGGGTGTCGCCGGCGATGTACGGATCCCAAGAGGCGCTGTGCGTCGCCTCGGGTTGGCCGGACGGGTCACTGCGACTAAATGAGCTGAACTACCACGTCGAGCTGGTGAATCCCCATGACGGTGCGCCCGTTGCGGTGGGCCAGGTGGGTGAGCTGGTGGTGACGTCGTTGATCCCGGGGCTGCGCCCGATGATTCGCTTCAGAACCGGCGATCTGGTTGCGCTGGAGCCCGGCCCTCTCGACGGCTATCCGGGCCGAACGCTCACGGTGCTGGGGCGGGTAGCCGACCAGGTTCTGACGGGCGACGGGCGCCGGGTCTCTGCCTACGATGTGGAGCGCTCGGCATTGCAGGACCTGCAGGGGTGCTTGGGATACCAGGTCCTCATCGCTGGTTCTCACCAGTCGCCCGAGGCGCGACTGCGGCTGCTGGTTCCTGATCCAGCGAACCGCACACCGGAGGTCGGCAAGGCGCTGGGCGACCTGCTGGCGATGCCGTTGACGGTCGAGTTCGCCGACTCGCTGAACCCGCGTACCAAGACTGGTGCTACGGCTAGCTGGAAGGCTGCGCGCCTCGTCGACTCACGGTCGTCGCGATGAAGGTTCACGACGATGGGTCCGTGTGGGCTGAGCTCGAGGGCGAGCAATCGTCCGACGTGTGGCTGCTGCACGATCAGACCTCGAGTACGCCGACCCTGATCGCTCGTGGGGTGAGGCTACGCGTGTCTGTGTTCGTGGACAGGTTCGAAGTGTTCGATCCTGACCATCTTCTGACCCGCGGCTGGTGGTCCCTGGGCCGACGGTTCAAGACTCGGCCGTGGGTGCTGTTCGATGCGGCGTTGGATGAGCCCGGGATCCGCGAGGTCGCGGAGCAGACCCCGGTTCTGTTTCACCTCGCCTTCGAGGCCACGCATGCCGATGACTCGATCCCGTACCCTCCGGGGGTCACGAAGGACACGCTCCTTGCTGAGTTGGTGCTTCCCGAAGCAGTCCACGAGGTCAGCATGAGCGCCGGGAGCCCGGAGCGGCCGCACGCGCCGCCTCGTGCGTCAGCGGACTCCGGTGCGGCACCCGAACTGGGCGCTGACCCTTCGTACCGGGCTGCCTTCGAGGCGGTGATCGAACACATCGCCCGGGGTGATGCCTACCAGGTCGTGCTGAGCCACAGCGTCCGTGACCAGGGCTCGATGTGCCCCCGCGCCCTGTTCAAGGAGCTCACGAGCCGTTCGCAGGTTCCGTACGCGTTCATGTGGCCGTTGAGCGATGGGCGGACGTTGGTGGGTGCGAGCCCGGAGTGTTTCGCCAAGTCCGATGGGGTTGAGCTGCACCTCCGCCCGTTGGCCGGCACGGTGCGTCGCTCAGGTGTCGAAGAGGTGGACTCGGCGATGCTGGCTCTGTTCGAGACGGACGCCAAGGAGCTCGGCGAGCACTTGATGCTGCTCGACCTGTGTCGCGACGACATTGCGAACACGTGTGTGGGTGGGTCTGTCGAGGTGCGCAGCGAGTTCGAGGTGGAGGCGTACGGGAACGTGTTTCACCTCGCCTCCCACGTGGCCGGGCGGCTGGACCGCAGTCGTGGTCCCTTCGAGACCCTACGAAGGGTCTTCCCCGCCGGCACGATGACGGGTACGCCGCGGCTCCGGGCGATGGAGATCATCTCCGCCCTGGAACCAGAGGCCCGCGGGGCGTACGCGGGGGTGGTCGGCTACGCCTACTCCGACGGTCGATTCGACTCGGCCATCTGCATCCGGATGGTGGAGGTGCTGCCGCAGGGCCACCGCATCAGAGCTGCCGGCGGGGTGCTGTGGGACTCGTCCCTGGCAAAGGAGTGGGAGGAAGTGCAGACCAAACTCTCCGGCAGCCGGCAAGCAGTCAAGAGGTGCTCATGAAGGTCCTCGTGGTCGACGCCAGAGACAGCTTCGTGCACGTGCTCGCCGACTACGTCGTTAGGCGACCCGGTGTGGAGGTGGCGGTCGTCCGGCCGGACAAGGTTGGTGTCGAGTCGGTCGTTCGAGAGGCCACCGACCCACGCACGGATGCTGTGGTCCTCGGGCCTGGGCCCGGGCATCCATCGCACTCGTGCCACGTGCCTGTGGCCTTGGCGACGATGGAGACCAAGCCCGTGCTGGGCGTGTGCCTGGGACACCAGGTCCTAGGTCTGCTGGCGGGTGCATCCATCGAACAGCTTGACCGCCCCCGGCATGGGTACATCTCGCGTGTGGTTCATGGCGGGTCGGGGGTTTTCGCGGGGTTGCCGGCAGAGGCCGAAGTCGCCCGCTACCACTCGCTGGCGGTCAACCCCGCGACCGCCGGTCCGAGCCTTCGTGTGATGGCCAACGCCGCCGATGACGGTGTGGTGATGGGGATCGGGGTCGGCGCGTTGGCCGTTGGCATCCAGTTCCATCCGGAGAGCCATGGCAGCCGCGACGGCCACCGGATCGTGAGCAACTTTCTCGACTCCGTCACCGCGTCGACCAGTGATGGCTTCACGAGCAGTTTTTCGACACTTCGAGTCACGGAAACGGACGTGCGAACATGAGTACCTATTCGACGAACTTCCGCGCCGCTGTATGGGATGCGCTCGGCACCCGCGGTGCGCGCGAGGTTCTCACCAGAGTTGCCACTCGCTACCGGCCTGACGGCGTGGTCGAGATGGACGATGCCGAGGGATCGTGGACCTGCATTCAGGACGACGGGTATCGCGAGCAGCCCAGGAGTGCCACCTCCGGCGTCCAGGTGGACGTCGAGCTCGTCACCGACGGCGTGGTCCGATCGCCGGCCGCAATGATGTCGGTGGAGGTCACCGGGGACATGGTCGAGTTCATCGGTCGTGGTCCGATGGCTGGAACGGACGAGGTGCGTGGCTTCGCCGCGTCGGTGGCTCAGCTGCTGGGAGAGGACGGGGCCGAGGAGCGGGCCAGGTCCGTCGTCCGAGACGAGCTCACGGTCGGGATGGGGCCGGTTGAACCTGGACCCGCGTTCGGAGTGTGGCGGGCAGTGCTGCGACACGCACTGGCGAGTCCGGAGAAGTGCGCCATCGAGGAGGGTGAGCGTTCGACCAGCTATGACGAGCTGGCGAGGCTCGCGGTGGCGAACGCTCGACTCATCGCCGGCCAGGTACGGCCGCGTGAGCCTGTGGCGGTCGGGCTGGAGAGAGGTACGCAGAGTGCGGTGGCTCAATTGGCTGCGTTCTTGGCCGATTGTCCCGTGGTGCTGATCGATCCGACGCTCCCGCCGGCGCGAGTAGAGGCGCAGCTACGCCAGTCGCGGACCGCGGTCGTGGTGGGAGATAGCAGCACCGACTCAGTGCGACACAGTGCCGCTGCGGCTGGGTTGAAGATCATCGAGGTCGACATGGACATCCACGACTCGACGATCGACCTGCATGTCGAGTCCAACGTCTCGCCCCAGTTGGACCCCGATGCCACCAGTCACATCGCGTTCACCTCCGGCTCGACGGGGACACCGAAAGCGGTGGAGCTGAGGCACGGGCCGATGGCCAACACCGCGGCAGCGATCGCCGCGGCGTCGGAACTGGCGCCGGACTCACGGGCGTCGTGGTTCTGCCCTCCGGGCGTGGGTCTGGTTCAGGTGGACCTATTTCCCAGCCTTTGGGCGGGAGCGACTGTGGTCGTTGCCCCGGACGGTTTGGGCCGCGATCCGCGAACGGCCTGGAAGTGGATCGAGGAGCGAGCCATCTCGCACGCGCAGATGCCCACCGCCTTCGCCGAACAGATGATCAAACTGGAGGCGGACGTGCCGGGGTCCTTCCACTCGCTGCGAGTGGCGGGTGAGCGACTGGCCGTGTGGCCCTCGATGTCCTGCACCTACCAGGTGCTCAATGTGTACGGGTCCACCGAGGCCAACGTCGTGTCATTGTGCGACGCCACCCGGCTCATGCACGACGTCCCCCGAGAACGGCTGTCTGCGGTGCCCATCGGGCGGCCGGTGAGAAACGTGAACATGTACGTTCTGGACTCCGAGCTGAACCCGGTTCCTCGCCGCGTGATCGGCGAGCTGTGCGTCTCGGGCAGGAGCCTGTCCAGAGGCTACCTGGACGACGAGGCCCGCGCCGCAGCGAAGTTCGTTGCGAACCCTATCGACTCGGACCCCTTTCCGGTGCTGTACCGCAGCGGAGACCTGGCCCGTTTCGGTGCCGACGGAGTGGTGGAGGTCGTGGGCCGCATCGACGACGAGGTCAAGATCGACGGCGTCAGGGTTCTGCCGGCGGAGATCGAGCACGAGCTCTTGTCGTTGGACGTGATCGCCACCGCCGCGGTAGTTGCTCATGAGCCGCCCCAGGGATCACGCGTTCTGGTGGCCTACGTCGACGGTGACGGCAAGATCGATGTCGACGCCGTGCGGTCGTTTCTGGAAGCGCGGTTGCCGGCGCCGTCCGTGCCGCGCCGGTACGTCGTCGGACCACTACCGACCGGCCGGAACGGGAAGATCGACCGCTTGACGTTGAGTGAGCAACCGCTCGATCGCCCCGAGCTCAGTGCACCGTTCTCGGCTCCGGAGGGTGAGCGGGAGAAACGGCTCTGCGGGATCTTCGCCGATGTCCTGGGCCTGGGGGCGGTTGGTGCTGATGACGACTTCTTCGAGCTCGGTGGTGGGTCTCTGCAGGCCGCCATGTTGATCGAGCGTGCCGAGTCCGAGCTCGGTGTCGACATGGACTTCCTGACGCTGGTCGACCGGCCGACGCCACGCCGCTTGGCCGCGGCGTCGTGACGAAAGTAAACCTGAGAGCACTAAACGTTCTCGCGTAAAACAGTTACGCGATGCTCAGGCGTAGTGCAGGGTGGGAGTGTGTAGCCACAGTGGCAACACTTTTCACCGGTGGCGTTCTCGGGGCCATGATCGAGCCGGACGTCTCAGGGGAGCAGATGACAGATCGAAGGTTGGAAGTCAAGATGCTGGGCACATCTGAAGTGCGTGTCCAGGGGGTGCCTGCGGCAGGCTTGCGGGCGGGGAAGACACGAAAGCTCTTTCAGTACCTCGCGATGCGACGAGGCCGAGTGATCCCGAAGAGTCAGTTGGTTGACGTCCTGTGGCCGGAGGGAAGCAACGGGGGCGGCAACGCATCACTAAAGGTCGCCGTTCACGCGCTGCGCAGGGTGCTCCGTGAGTGCGAGAAGCAGGCGGGAGTCCCGGTGGCTGAGGTGCGATACGTGGATTTCGGGTATGAGTTGGTCACGGAGGACGTTTGTGTCGACATCACGGACTTCTCGACGCTCGCGCAGTCCGCAGCGGCAGCTGCTGAAGCCGGAGATATGGAACTGGCAAAGGCCACCTACGCTGAAGCCGCAGCTCTTTATCATGGGCCGTTTCTGCCCGATGACGAGTCTGAGTGGGCCCGCGAGGAGCGCATGTGGGCTGAGTCGCTGTACGTCAAGGTCCTCAACGGCCTGATCGTGATCGCGGTGTCCGAGGGCAGAGAGTTGGCGGCCATCGACCTGTGCAAACGAGTCGTCTCGTTGGATCCCTACAACGAGGAGATGTACCGCCTCATGATGGAGATGCACGGCAACTGCAGCGAGTTGGGAATGGCGTTGCGGTGGTACAGCGAGTGCGAGGACCGTTTGCGCAATGGCTTGGGAGTGGAACCGAGCGACGAGACGCGCGAGTCGTTGGTGCGAGTCCTGGCTCTGTGTGGCGTTGAGTACAGTCCAAACTGGGACCGGCAGTTCCGCCTCGGTGAACGTCTCGCCCAACGTCGTCGCGGGGCTGCGGGAGAGCCATTGGCGGGCTGACGGCCACTGGGTTTCGCTCCTAGATCCTTGGGTGTTCCCGTCGTGCTCCTAAATTGTGAGCCAGAAACGCCTCTGATCTAGCTTGACCAGGTCGGAGGAGACTTTCGCGGCGTTCCGTTAAGCCACTGTAGTTACGTCACCGTACGTGAGTTTCCTGGCGTGAGATGGCCACTGACCGAGTGGGTTCAACCCTGGGTAGTAGGGCGCTGCGTGCTGCGCCCGACTACCCAGGGGGTGCAATGGCCATGAGCGCGGTGTCCGGGCGTGGTGCGATTCCAGCCGCGCCGGTGTCTCCTGCGCGGCCGGGTTCTGGCGCGGTGGCCTCAGGCCGACGAGCGCAGCGGGAGGCGCCGCGAGATGGCGAGGTGGTCAGGCTGCTCACGCCGGAGCAGGACACACGGGCAGTGCGGGCGGTGGCTGTGTTCAAGGCGAAGCGCGAAGCGTACTTGGCTGGGGTGTCGCTAGAGCAGCTCGACGCGGACGACTGGGTTGTCGACGTAGATGCGGTCGACGCCAAAGTCGCGTAGCAGTCTCTGCCGTAGGGCGACCGGTACTGAATCGTCTTCCAAACCTTGGGCAAGTTCGGCGAACCGTTCGGCTATCTCGCCAGCGAACGGAAGAACCTCTATCCGCGCGCTGTCGCCGAGATCTGCCAGCTCGGTCCGCGCAGCGCTGACGGCTCCGTCGGTATGGTGCTTCGCTGACTCGAGGTCGTCGTCGTCGAGAAGGCCTTTGATGGCCAGTCGCTTGGCGTTCTTCCACTCGGCTTCAGACTCCGCAATGCGGGCTTCGAGAACGGCACGCTTGCGGGCATGTTGGTCCTTAGAGACGCCGCGGCTGACTGCGACCTTGACCGTGGCGCCACCACGGATTGGCTGCGATCCGACACCCTTGATGATGCGGTCGGCAAGCATGCTGTTCACGCGCTTGCAGGTGCCTGGGAAACCCTCCTTGGCGACCATCCCAG
Organism: Nocardioides sp. NPDC000445; assembly: GCF_040300245.1. Classification (NCBI taxonomy): domain Bacteria; kingdom Bacillati; phylum Actinomycetota; class Actinomycetes; order Propionibacteriales; family Nocardioidaceae; genus Nocardioides; species Nocardioides sp. NPDC000445. Next base: position 171,295 of record NZ_JBEPDH010000007.1, read on the forward strand.
GTCGGGTGCCGGGGCAGTAGAACCTGATGCGTATTTTCATGTTCGGTTTGCCCGGATTGTCGACTCGGGCGTACATACGGTGCCCGCAGCGAGCGCAATAGACGAAGCGATCCAGGACGTGCTCGGGAACGACGCGCTTCTTCATGCGGCGTTCGCCGCGTCGAGCCATGCGTTGGGTGTGCACGCGGTTCCACAGGTCGAGGTCCACGAGTGGACCGAGCGGGGAAGCCATCACCACACGTCCGGGGTCGTCCTCGGCGCGGGCTTCCAGGTAGGCCTTGCCGTTCTCGTCGCGAAGCACCTGCCGACGGCCCCACACGAGCTCACCCTTGTAGAGCGGGTTGTCGAGGATTCCGTTGATGGTGTTTCCGCCCCAGCCGGATCGTCCTGTCTTGGTCGGCACCGCTTCCGCATTCAGTCGTCGGGCGATTTCATCGGAGGGGACGCCCTCGTCGGCCCACGCGAAAATCTGCGCGAGCCAGGGGTACTCGTCTGGGTGCAGTTCGAGTTCGCCTGATCGCACCTTGCGGCCCCCGACGAAGGCCGGCATCCCGCTGGGAAGCTCGATGCCGTCGACAATCAGAGGCTTCATGCGTACGCCGTACGCCGGGCGCATGGCGATCGTGGAACCGGCGGCGACCTTGGCGCGAAGGTTGCGACGGGTGCGACGCCTGACCTTGAGCACCTCGCCCTTCGCGTTGACGGCGCGGACGTCGGCATCGTACATCGCGTCCTCGTCGTGCGGGTCGATCAGGCCGATGTCCTCGGTCACGAGCGTGATGCCAAGGCGCTTGCACACCGTAGTGATCTGCTGGCGCTGTCCGACACCCGCAGTGAGCCGCTCGAGCTCATTGACAACCAGATAGTGCACGTCGCGGTTGGATTCCAGGTAGTCGAAGAGCTCCTGGAGGCCGGGGCGGTCGGCGAGACTGCGGGAAACACCCTCGTCGGCGAACGAGTGCATCAAGACGATGTCGTGTTCGGAGGCCACGGCGTCGTTGATCGCGCGCTGCTCAGCCGTTGAACCCTGCTCGTCGGTCGAGTAGCGCGTGTAACCAACCCCGCGCCGCGTCTGCGGCCCGGCGTCACGGCGCCGTGCCTTCACACGGGCATCTTAGCGCGATTACGTACAACTAGAACCGATGCCGTCCCACTTCGGCTCGAACGCATAGCCGCCGTCCGTCGGCACGCCCTTCGCGGGCTTCGCGAGCATCGGCAGGATCGGCGGCATCACAGGAAGGTCCACGTCGCTCAGCCTAAGGGCGCCGCGCGAATTTCGGATGAGGCAGAAGAAGTTGTCGATCCATCCGTCGGGGGCCGTCCGGTCAGGTCGTCGCGGCGGCGTAGCGCTGCAGGAAAAGCGCCTCGGTCAGTGCCATGGTGGAGATCTCGCGCGGGTCCACGCTCTCGTTGGGCGCATGGATCAACGCCTGCGGCTCCTCCACGCCCATCAGGATGATCTCGGCGTCGGGGTAGGTGTCGGTGAACACGTTGCACAGCGGTATCGAGCCGCCCTGCCCGAGGGTCGCCATCGGCTTGTCGTAGGCCTCCAGCATCGCCTTGCCCATCGCCTGGTAGGCCGGTCCGTCGATCGTGGCCCGGAAGGGCGAGCCGGTGGCCTCCACCTCGATGGTGACGTGGACACCCCAGGGCGCGGTCCGGTGGAGGTGCGCCTCGAGTGCCTCCTTCGCGACGTCCGGCGCGAGCCCGGGTGGGATGCGGAGGTTCAGCCGAGCCGCGGCCTTGGGCACGATCGCCGCCGCCGAGCCGACCACGGGTGGGCAGTCGATGCCGAGCACCGTGACCGCCGGCCGGGCCCACAGCATGTCCGACACCGAGCCGTCCCCGAGCAGCTGGACCCCGTCCAGCAGCCCGGCGTCGCTGCGGAACTGCTCGGGCGGGTACGGCTGGCCCTCCCAGCGTCGGGTGCTGTCGAGCCCCTCGATGGTGGTGTTGCCGGCCGAGTCTCGCAGGCCGGCCAGCATCGCGATCAGGGCTGCGAGGGCGTCCGGGGCCGCACCGCCGAACATGCCGGAGTGCAGCTCCGAGGTCAGGGCCTCGACGGTGACGACCACGTTGACCATGCCACGCAGGCTGACGGTTGCCGCAGGCTGGCCGACGGCCGCGTTCCCGGTGTCGCAGACCAGGATCGTGTCGGCGCGGAGCAGATCCGGGTTGTCGACCACGAACGCCTCCAGGCCCCCCGTGCCCTGCTCCTCGGACCCCTCCACGACCAGCTTGAGGTTCACCGGTACGTCCTCGCCCAAGGCGCGGAGCGCCAGGAGGTGCATGAGGATGTTGCCCTTGCAGTCCGCGGTCCCGCGGCCGTACCAGCGCCCGTCCTTCGCGACCAGCTCGAACGGCGGCGTCTGCCAGGCGGCGTCGTCGAGCGGCGGCTGCACGTCGTAATGGGCGTACAGCAGCACCGTGGGCGCATCGGGTCGTGTGCACGGTCGAGAGCCCACGACGGCGTTGCTGCCGTCCGGGGTCTCCGCCAGCCGGGCATCGTCGAATCCGAGGGCCGCGAAGTGGTCGAGCACCCACTGCGCGGCACGGTGGCACTCCTCGGGTGGGAACTGGCGCGGGTCGGCGACCGACTTGATGGCGACCAGCTCGGCCAGCTCCTCCCGCGCCTGGGGCATGAGGTCAGCGATGCGGCCCCTCAGATCCATGTCTCACTCACCCACCACGTCATCGGTCTCGAGGTCGTCGACGAACTCGTTGAAGTCGTCCAGCTCGTCGGGGCAGTAGATCTCGATGATCAGCTTCTGGCCCTGGAAGACCCGGCTGTCGACGACCACCGGGCGCGCGCCGGGGCCGGACGCCCCGTTCGAGAGCTGCGACAGCAGGATGGCGCGATTCAGCGCGTCGTTCGGGTCCTCGCAGGTCGCCCCACCGTCGTCACCCAGGACCCGCACGATCTGGTCCTTGTCCGGGGCCTGAGCGCCCGCATCCTCGAGCGCGGCGATCAGCTCGTCGGCCTTCTCCTCGGCGTTGCGGGTCTCCCGGGCCGAGTTGAAGGCGATCAGCCCGACGACGAGGAGGATGCCGAGGACGACCAGGGCGGTGATGTAGATCCAGCTGCGTTCGCGCTTGCTCTGTGTCTCCGTCGGGGTGCTCATGACGGGGTCACCTCCTGCGGCTCAGGCTGCTTCCATGACGGCTTGCGGAACCGGTAGAACAGGAACGGCACGAGGAGCCCGAGTCCGAGTGCGCCGCCACCGACGATGGCGAAGTAGAGACCGGAGTTTCCGGAAGCAAACTGCGATGGCGGGATGAAGCCGACCAGGAGGGCGGCCAGGGAGGCCGCGAAGCCGACGCCGCACATCCCGACGAGCATGGGTGCGCGGTAGCCGCGCGGATGGTCGGGATGCTTACGGCGTAGCTGGATCGCGGCCACGAACATCAGCAGATACATGATCAGGTAGACCTGGGTCGTGATGACGGAGAAGATCCAGTAGGCGCTGGACACGTCCGGGATCAACGCGTACGCCAGGCCGATCACGGTGGTGATCAGGCCCTGGACGACCAGGATGTTCTGCTGCACACCGTTCTTGTTGAGCTGCTGCAGGAAGGGCGGAAGGTAGCCCTCCTGGCGCGAGATCAGCAGCAGGCCCTTCGATGGCCCGGCCAGCCAGGTCAGCATGCCGCCGAGGGAGGCCGTGACCAGCATGATGCCCACGATCGGGGTCAGCCACTGCCAGCCGAAGTTCGCGAAGACCGCGTCGAAGGCCTGCATCACGCCGGCAGTGAGGGACAGCTCTTCAGCAGGTACGACCCAGCTGATCGCCAGCGCCGGGAGGATGAAGATCGCCAGGACCAGGCCCATGGCCAGGAACATCGACTTCGGGAACTCCTTGCCCGGGTCCTTCAGGGAGGACACGTGGACCGCGTTCATCTCCATGCCCGAGTAGGAGAGGAAGTTGTTGACGATGAGCACGAGGCTCGCGAGCCCGGCCCACACCGGGAAGATGTTCTCGGAGGTCATCGGCGCCGCGGACTCGTTGCCCTGCCCGAGGAAGACGATGCCGAGAAGGACCAGTACGACGCCGGGGATCAGGGTTCCGATGATCAGGCCGCCGCTGGCGAGACCCGCGACTCCCTTGGTGCCTCGCGAGGAGATCCAGACACCGGACCAGTACACGACGATGATCACGCACGCGGTCCACACCCCGCTGCTGGCCAGCTCCGGATTGAACACGTACGCGAGGGTGCTCGCCACGAACCCCAGCAGACTCGGGTAGTAGAAGATCGTCATGGCGAACTGGCACCAGACCGCCAGAAAGCCCATCGGCTTGGAGATTCCCTCCGAGACCCACTTGTAGATGCCGCCTTCCCACCCCGAGGCGAGCTCCGCGGAGACCAGAGAGGTCGGCAGCAGGAACACGATGGCCGGGAGCAGGTACAAGAAGACGCAGGCCAGGCCGTAGACCGCCATCGTCGGCGCTGCCCGCAGGCTGGCGACCGAGCTCGTGGTCATCATCGCCAGCGCCACCCACGAGATCCAGGCGGTGGGCGGGATCTTGGCGCGCGTCGCCAGGTCCGCTGCGGCGTCTCCCGCGCTCACGTCGACCACCGCGATAGGGCGGGGGTTCTGCACCATCCGAACATCCTCATCACTCCTTGCAAAGCGACGGCAGTTGATGGCTCAGGGTAGGAACGACACGCGCGTGGGCGGATCGTCCTCAGCGGATGAAGCAGGCGGAGAAACGCGCCCGTCCCGCCGCGAACTCTCAGGGTCGACGATCGCGGATGCGCGATGGGTGGATGCCTCATCCGCGAGGGGTGATTCGTGCCTGCTCCGCTGTGGTTAGCGTCGGCTTCTATGATCAAGCTCCTGAGTGGGATGCCAGCAGGGGTTCTCGGCCTCGAGGCCATCGGTGACGTGGAGGAAGAGGACTATCGAGACGTCGTGATGCCTGCCGTCGAGGCGGCGATCGCGGAGCACGGCAAGGTCCGTCTCGTCTATGTCCTCGGTCCTGAGTTCGACGAGTACGACGACGACGCTGCCTGGGAGGACCTGAAGCTCGGTGTGCGTCACCCGACCTCGTTCGAGCGGATCGCGATCGTGACCGACGCACGCTGGGCGGGTCCTATGGTCAGAGTCTTCAGTGTCCTGTGGCCAGGGCAGGCGCGCGCGTTCCGGCTCGCTGACCTCGAGGCTGCGAAACGTTGGGCGGCTGATGAGGCGAGCTGACAGACCACGGTGGAGGGAATCCGGATGAGTGACGCCACGCCGATCACGGCCATGGACTACGCGGCCCGGTTGAGCCGGGCCGTGGCCGACGCGACCGATGCGGGACTGGACGGGCTCCTCGTCACGCCCGGCCCCGACCTGATCTGGCTCACCGGCTACCAGCCGACGGCCATCACCGAGAGGTTGACGGTGCTCATCCTCACTCCTGGTCAGCAGCCGACCCTGCTGGTGCCGACCCTGGAGCGGCCGGATGCCGAGAGTGCCGTGGGCGCACCGGGCCTTCAGATCGTCGACTGGGCGGACGGTGAGGATCCGTTCGCGCGGGCCGGCACCTTGATCCCCTCGCACGCGACGATGGGAATCGCCGACTCCGCCTGGGCGATGCACCTGCTCGGGCTGCAGAGCGCGTTGCCCGCATCCTCCTATCGGTCGCTGACGCACGCCCTGCCCATGCTGCGAGCGGTGAAGGACGCCAACGAGCTCGCCCGGCTGGCAGCCGCCGGGGCCGCCGCGGACGCGGTCTATGAGCAGATCCTCGGAGTCCGGTTCGCCGGCCGGAAGGAGACGGAGGTCGCTGCCGACCTGGCCCGCCTGCTGCGGGAGTCCGGTCACGAGCAGGTCGACTTCACGGTGGTCGGCTCAGGCCCCAACGGCGCCAACCCTCACCACGAGGCCGGCGATCGCACCATCGAGGTCGGCGATGCGGTCGTCCTCGACTTCGGTGGACTGATGTACGGCTACGGCTCGGACACCAGCCGTACGGTGTGCGTGGGCGAACCTTCCGCCCTGATCCGCGAGGTCCACGAGGTCGTCCGCGCGGCGCAGCAGGCAGGCTTCGAAGCGGTCCGCCCGGGCGTCGCCTGCCAGGAGATCGACCGGGCAGCTCGACAGGTGATCACCGACGCCGGGTACGGCGAGCGGTTCATCCACCGCACCGGGCACGGCATCGGCACCACGACCCATGAACCGCCCTACATGATCGAGGGCGAAGAACAGCCGCTGGTGCAGGGGATGTGCTTCTCGGTCGAGCCCGGCATCTATCTCCCCGGCGAGTTCGGGGTCCGCATCGAGGACATCGTCACGGTCACCGAGGACGGCGGCAGACGTCTGAACAACACCGAGCGTGACCTGAAGGTCGTCGGCTGAGGCTCAGGATCTTCGTCGACGAGTGCGATCGCGGCGCAGCACCCCATCGTGTCGATGGGACGTACGGCGCTACTCGGTCGGCAGGAGCACCGTGGACAGCATCACGCGCTGTTTCCCGGTCGCCTCGCCGACGTACGGGGCGATGAGATCGTTGAATCCTTGCTGGATCCGCACGAGGTCCTCCTCGTCGACGTACAGCGCGCCCGTGCCGAACCCGAGGTGGCTGCGGGTCACCTCGCCGAGAGCGAGTGAACCCTCGAACGTACGAAGCAGCTCGCCGATGAAGGCGAGGAAGCCCGCTTGGATCTGCTCGTCGGAGAGCGTCGCCAGCTCGGCTTTCTCGACGTGAGCCATCCGCTCGCCCAGCGTGTAGGTGCGCTCGACCGTGCCGCGCACCCGCCGCTCCGACGCCACGGCGAGGAAGCCGGCCTCGACGAGCGTGGCGATGTGTCGATACAGCGTTGCCTGGGGGACATCTGTCAGCAGGTCGCGGAGCTGGGCGGTGGTCAGATCGCGACCCCCCACCGCCTGCAGGACCCGCAGTCGTACGGGGTGGGCAACGACCTCAGAGATATTGCCTTGCGGCGGCATCAGACTCCCATTATTCTCATTCTTAGAATGTTCCTGATCTGAGTATATTCTAGGAGATGAGATGACCATCCTCAATGTCCAGGACAGCGTGCTGACGCTGACCTTTCCTGGCTGGGAGCGGCTGATGGCCGGCCGCGCGGGCTACTCCGTCGCGGTCGGTGCCGTCGAGTCAGTGGAGGTGCTGTCGGGATGGAGTTCTGAGGTCCTGGGCTGGCGCTCGGGTCTGGTCATCTCGGGGTTCCGCAAGCTGGGTACCTTTCGGCATCCCGACGGCACCCGCAGGCTGGTCTCGATGACGCGTGGGCTGCCCCTGCTGCGGATCCGGTTGCGTGACCGGGAGGTCGGGGCCGGCTTCGACGAGCTGCTGGTCAGCACTCCGGAGGCCGTTGAGCTGGCCGCGGCGCTCGACACTCTGGCTCGGTCATGAGTGCCGCCGTGGCCGCGGGTGTCGCGGCGAAGGGGAGCGGGGTGCTGTCCGGCCCCACACTGCGGGCCGAAGGTCTGGCCAAGTCCTTCGGGCCGGTGCCGGCGCTGACCCGGGTCGATCTGGTCGCTCTGCCGGGGCGGGTGACCGGCTTCATCGGGCCGAACGGCGCGGGCAAGAGCACGACCTTGCGTATCCTCACCGGACTCGCCCGTGCGGATCAGGGCACCGCGACTATCGATGGGGTGCCCTACGGCGCGTTGAGCTCTCCGTCCCGGGTTCTGGGCGTCGTCGGCGATCTGGCCGGGGCCCATCCGGGGATGACCGCTCGCGGGCACCTGCAGACTCAGGCCGCACTGATCGGTGTGCCCGGCGCTCGGGTCGAGCACGTGCTCGAGGAGACCGGCCTGAGCTCGGTGTCGCGCCGACGAGTCCGCGGCTTCTCGACCGGGATGCGCCAGCGACTGGCGTTGGCGACGGCTCTGTTGGGCCGACCGTCCGGGCTGATCCTCGACGAGCCGACCAACGGCCTGGACCCCTCGGGCATCGTGTGGCTGCGCCGTCTGCTGCGAGCCTTCGCCGATGCCGGCGGGACGGTGCTGGTGTCCAGTCATGTGCTCACCGAGCTGCAACAGGTCATCGACGATCTGGTGCTCGTCGAGGGCGGCCGCACGCGCTGGTCCGGTTCCCTGGGCGACTTCACCGGTGAGCACGCCTCGCTCGAGGAGGCCTACCTGAGCATGATCGAGGAGGAGATGGCATGCGACAGCTGAAGGACGCGATCCGAGGTGAGGTGGTCCGGCTGACCAGGACCCGGCTGCCCCTGTGGACGCTGGCGGCCGCGATGGCGTGCGGTGGCCTGCTCACCGCTCTCGTCGCCCTGACCGGTCCGGAGAACACCACCCCGCCGATGCCTGGGCTGGACACGGTCGACGGCGTCTCCGGCGTCTTGGGCCTTCTCGGCGTCGCCCTCTTCGTACCTGCGCTGATCGGCACCGTGGCGATCACCAGCGAATACCGGCATCGCACCGTAGCCACCACCTTCCTCGCGATCCCGAATCGTGGCCGGGTGCTGGTGGCCAAGCTGATCACCTACGGGGGGCTCGGTCTGGCGTACGGGCTGGTCCTGGCGTTCTCCGCGGTCGCCGGGATCTATGCAGGGACCTTCGCGTACGGGATCGAGCCGGGGCTCGGGCTCGGTGCCATTCTCGGCACCGCGGCGAGGTACGGCGCCGCCGCAGCCATCTACATGCTGCTGGGTGTCGGCATCGGAGCTGTCGCGCGGCACCAGCTGCTCGCGATCGGGATCACCTTGGGGTACTTCTACCTCGTGGACAACCTGATGATGATTCTCCCCGGAGCCAACATCGTCTATCCGTTCCTTCCAGGTGGAGCCACGTCCGCGCTCACCGGGTCGACCGCGCTCTTGGAGATGATCGCGGCCGAGGCCGGTGTGAACGGCCCCGTCGTCCAGACGCCGCTGGTGGGTGCGCTCGTGCTTCTCGGCTATGCCCTGGCCTCCTCGGCCCTGGCTGCGGCCGTGTCCCTGCGCCGCGACGTCGCCTGATCGCCGGGTCGGATGCTCCGCCGCCCTGCGCTCAGGCGTGTGCGCCCTGGATCTCCTTGGCCGCGGCCTTGATGTCCTCTGCCTCGACCTTCGCGACGGTGGACTCGACGATGGTCTCCGCCCGCTCGAGGGCCTTGCGGATCTTGACCTCGCCGGGGTCCGAGACCAGGGCGAGCAGGCCGGAGTGTCCTGGTGTGATCGCATTCTCGAGCTTCTGCTCGAGCTCGTGGTTGTGGTGGCGCTGCCGCAGCTTTCCGACGAAGGCTCCGGCGCCGCCGGCCACGGCCGCGCTGCCGAGGATCGACGGCGGGAAGATCACGCCGAGCGCGACGCCGCCGACGACGCCCCACTTGAGTCCTGACTTCGTGCTGTGGTCGGTTGCCTTCTGGATCTCCAGCTTGCCCTCGGCCGATCGCCTGACCACGATGACGCCCTCGATCTCGACGGTGCGGCCGTTCTCGGCCGACTTGAGGGCCTCATACGCCTCCCACGCCATGTCGGTGTTGCTGAAGTCCGCGATGATGAGGGTGTAGGCGCCGTCCGACACGGAGGCCGCGCTCACCTCGACATCGGGCGCGTTGGTCTCGTCTGACATGACATCCGCTCCTTGGTGGTTGAGCTTCCACTCTCGAACGGTCATGGCTCGGCGGCATCACCCGTAGCGGGTGGCGTGGGCGCGCTGCTCGGAGGATCCGATGATCACTGGCTCTGACGCGACCGGCGCCAGAGCCCCCACGCCCAGGTGAGAAGCAGGGCTCCCAGGATCGACCCGATCAACCCGGTCGGGTGGAGATCGAGGCCGTTGCCGGTCGCGAGGCTGACCCCCAGGCCACCGACGAAGGAGCCCAGCAGGCCCGTCACCGCCGCGGTGGTCCAATCGATCTCCTTCATCGACCGACCGAGAACGAGCTGTGCCACGCCGCCTGCCACGATGCCGAACAGGATGATCGCGATGATGAGCATATTGGCAACCTACCGCATCCAAACGCTCTCTATCCGGCGTTGAACGACACTGCTCGACGGGTCAGGCAGCACGGGTCTGGAGCCACGTGCGGTAGCGGCGCAGGGCGTCGGGCGATGCCACCGGTGATCACCGCTGGTCGAGCCGCCGAAGCCGCTAGGCGGAGGCGTGTCGAGACCAACACGGTTCTTCCGCGGGAAACCTCGGTTGGGTGACTGTTCTTCGTTTCGGGGTTCGCCGCCGACCCGGTCTTTGAGTGTTTCTCGATCGTGCGCCGCGTCAAGGACGCCCTTCGGGCGCCGGCTTCGCCGGCCGCTTCGCGGTCCTTGACTCGACACCCGATCGAGAAAGATTTCGCCTGTATCGGGGCGGCGGCGAGAGAGTGGCGCGGAATTCACGGTCCTTGTTCACTGACCGCGTAACATGGGTGTGAACTGCTTAAATAGGTCGTATCAAGACGCTCTTGCGCTTATAATAAGGCATATGTACGAGACCATCGACCGCCTCCTCGCCGGGCCGCCTGCGGGTGTGTCCGAGGCTGAGCTGGTCGACTGGATCGCGCGGCTCGAATCGGTCAAGTGCACCGCCGAGGCCGTCCAAGCCGAAGCGGCGGTACGCCTGGATGAAGCGGTCCGGGCACGCCAGGCCGCGGCCGGGGTGCCCGCCCGCAAGCTCGGCGAGGGCGTGGCCTCCCAGGTTGCGCTGGCGCGGCGGGTCTCGCCCGAGAAGGGCGCCAAACTCCTCGGGCTGGCAAAGGTTCTGATCACCGAGATGCCGCACACCTTCGCGTTGATGAAGGCCGGACTGTTCTCCCAATGGCAGGCCACCATCCTGGCCCGCGAAACCGCATGCTTGTCGGTGGAGGACCGTCGGGTCATCGACCACCAGCTCTGCGCCACAGGCCTAGACGGGGAACCTGCTCGGGCGGTGGCGATGGGACTACGCCAGCTCGAGAACGCCGCCAAGAAGCTCGCCATCACCCTCGACCAAGCCTCCGTCGTCGCCCGCGCCGCCAACGCCGTGAAAGACCGCCGGGTCAGCCTGCGGCCGGCACCGGACACGATGACCTGGCTCGGGGCGTTGTTGCCGGTCAAGGACGGCGTCGCGGTCTTCGCCGCACTCGACCAGGCGGCCAAGACCGCTGCGGCCGCCGGGGACGAGCGGAGCCGGGGTCAGGTCATGGCCGACACCCTCGTCGACCGGATCACCGGCCGCACCGAGGCCGGCGGCAAGCCACGGATCGAGGTCAAGATCGTGATGACCGCCGACACCCTCACCGGCGACGCCGACCAGCCCGCCATGGTCGAGGGCTACGGACCCGTCCCCGCCACCTGGGCCCGTGAGACGCTCGCCCACGCCGAGGTGTTCGTGCGCCGGCTGCTCACCGACCCCGCCGGTCAGCTCGTGGCGATGGAGTCCCGCTCACGCAAAGCACCCGAGGGGCTGGCCGAGTTCATCACGACCCGTGATGGTGGGATCTGCCGGACCAACGGCTGCGATGCCCCGATCCGCAACGTCGACCACGTCCAACGCCACGCTGACGGTGGCACTACCAGCGCCGAGAACCTGCAAGGGCTGTGCGAGAGGTGCAACCAGGCCAAGGAAGCGCTCGGCTGGCGAGCCAGACCAGGACCCGACGGCAGCATCATCACGATCACGCCCACCGGGCACACCTACACCAGCCCACCACCCGACACCTGGAGACGGGAGCCACCGCCGCTGTCCCGAGCAGAGCTGATCCTGCGCAACGTACTTCTCGACCGCGATCACGCCGCGTGAGCCTTCGTTCAGGCTCGACCGGCATGCAGTGTCAGTGCGCGGGGCGGGGGCGCTGCCGTCTACAGTTGTCCCGTGCGTTTCGGCGTACGTTCCCCGGTTGGTCTGCCGGCAGGGCCCGCCTGACTTTGAATCAGGACTAGCGACGTAGGTTCGACTCCTACCCGGGGAGCAGGTAGTCACTCCTGATGCTCCCCGCCCGACAGGTGTCCGGGCGCGTCAGTTGACTTCGTCCGCGGGCTCGATCTCGCCGGGGCGCCAGGTCTTGTCGAACCACGCCTCCAGAGGTCCGTAGAGGCGCAGCATGGCGAACCACGACTTGCCCGGCACGGTCTGGATCCAGTTCGCCTCGCGGCCATCGGGCGCCGTCGGTCCGAACCACAGATCGACGCTGCCGTCGTCGTTCGTCGCGACGGTGTTCGACAGGCTCATCAGGGCCGGGTACGGGGTGTCGGTCTCCAGCAGCGAGCGGGTCTGGGTGTCGTAGAGGTCGACGGACCAGAAGTTCTTCGCCGGGATGCCCGCGGGCAGGGTGAGCCGGTAGGTCCGGCCGCCGTCGAGCCAGGCGCCCGTCGAGTCCATCGCGGTGTAGGCGTACGCCGATCCCGCACCCACCTGGGCGTGCGCCATCGCCGGCGTGATCACGGTCGCGAAGTAGTGGAACTGGGCGCGGGCGTCCAGCAGTCGGGCGTGGTTGCGCTCGAACTCGTAGCTGCCGCCGACGAACGCGGCCAGCCAGTTGCTGCCGGGGTAGTAGTACGCGTCGGGGTCGCGTGGCTTGTAGACCAGTGCCCGGGCGATCGCGGCCGCCAGAGGAGCGGCCTGGGTGAGAATCCCGCGCATTCGCTCGTCGGGCTCGAACGGTTGACCGTGCACGATCCCGATCGAGGCGCACTGACCCGCGCGCTCCGGATCCAGCGCGTCGGCCGGCTCCTCCTGCACGAGTGTGTCGATCTCCTCGAAGAACGAGAAGTCGTTCGCGTGGATGGTGTTCTGGGTCAGATCGGCCATGTTCAGGTAGGTCATCGCAGGCGGGTCGTCGGCCTGCGCGAGCGGATAGACCCGAACCTTCTTGATGTCGGGAACGCCTCCGAGAGCGCGGACGACCAGCCAGTTCGAGTACGTCGGCGTGCGGAACACGTAGTAGCCGTCCGGCTCCTCGCCCTCGTATCCCGGAGGGAGGAAGAGGTACTTGCCGCCCGCGCCCTTGTCAGGCCCGGCGATGCCGAGGTCGGCGACGTAGCGGAACCAGAAGTCGTCGAGCACGCACAGGGAGTTCGGCGGGTTCTCGACGACCAGCGGGCCGTCGCGCAGGTCGAGGAACATCGAGCCGTACGTCGTCTCGGTGTTCGGCGTCAGGAAGAAGGAGCCCGAGTTCGCGCGAGGGTCGGTGAAGCCGAGCATGGTGTTGCCGTCGAGGCCGACGCTGCGGAACCCGTTGCGCATCGCCACGAGGGACGCGCCTGGGATGGTGTTGAGGTAGACCTCGATCGCCCGGGTGAGATCGAGCAGGTCGTAGATCGTGTCGACAGACTCCGGAAGCGGCACCCCGTCGAAGAAGTCGATGTCACCCAGTGGTGAGGGCACCACGTCGGGCACCGCGATGTTCCGCCGCGCGATCTCCAGCATGCTCTCGTCGCCCACTGTTCCACCTCTCACCTCGGTCTGTCCGGTCCCGCGACGAGCCTGCGTGGCCCGCGCGTCGACGCGCCTCACCCGTTCCGGACCATCTGATTCCGGAGTGCGACTCATGCGGGGTGGCGGCGGAGGAAGAAGCGGAGGATGTCGTTGAACGCCTCCGGGGCCTCGAGATTGCTGACGTGGCCGCAGCCGGGGATGACGGCGAGGTCCGCCCCCGGGATGAGGCGCTGGAAGTCATGGGCGACGGACAGGGGCGAGCGGGCGTCCAGGGCGCCCCAGATGAGCTGGGTGGGCACCTGGATGGTCTCGAGCACGTCGGTCAGATCGGCGTGGGCCATGGCGGTCAGGGCGGTCAGCATGCTGTCGCGGCGTACGTCGGCTGCCATCGCCTCCAGCAGGGGCACGAACTTCGCCGGCGGAGGGCCGGCGAAGAGGCCGGGGAGGGTCGGGTCGAAGCTGTCTGCCGGCTGGTCGCGCAGCCCCGCGAGGCGAGTGTCGGCCTCGGCCGGCCCCAAGGAACCACGCCACCCGGCGTAGCCGTCGGCGAGCACCAGGCTTCGCGCTGCCGCAGGATGGCGTCGGTACAGCTCGAGGATGACGGTCACTCCCCAGGAGAGCCCCACGAGTGTGCACGGGGCGACGTCGAGAGCGCGGAGAAGCCCGGCCAGGGAGTCGGCGTAGTCGCTGAGTGCGAAACCCTCCGCCACGTCGCCGGAGCCACCGGCGCCAGGTTCGTCCCATGCGATGACGGTGAACTCGTCCGAGAGCGCGTCGAGCTGTGGGGTCCAGGCGCGACCGTCCTCGCCGCCGCCATGGACGAACACGACCGCAGGACCGCTCCCGGCCCGTCGGAAGGCGATGCGTAACCCGTCGATCTCGACGACATCCATGAACCGACGGTAGCGCGCTCGGCGACGTGGTCGGCGGCACTCGAAACCCGGGTCCAGGTAGGGGATCCCCCGATGTCCTCGCGGCTCAGAGATTCGTAGCGTCGGGATCATGACGACTCTCGCGAGCCAGAAGGGACCGGTGGCGCCCGCGGCGCGGGCCGCAAGCCCTGCCGTCATCGCCGTCGCGGTGCTGATGGCATTGGGCTGTCTGGCGTTCGCTGCGGCGAACGTGACCTTCGAGCTCACCGATCGCTTCGCCGAGGGCCGCTACGCCGAGTACGCCACTGGCCTCTCGGTCATGAACTGGACCGTCACGGGCCTGAAGGTGCTGGGCGCCGCGGTGGCGCTGTTGTCGGTGGCCGCGCGCCCGGCCCGGTTCGTGACGCCATGGGCCATGTCGGTGCTTCTCTGGGGTGCGTTCGCGACGCTCGCGCTCGACGCGGTCGGCAGCACGGTGGAGGCCGGAGCGATCCTCGTGGGAGCCAGCGGCGACCCGGCCGACCTCGGCCCGCGTTCCGTGGCGTACCTCCTCGGATCGGTCGTCTCGGCCGCCGGATTCGGGGTGCTCGCCGTGTCCTACCTGCGGCGGTACGCCGTCTCGAAGGTCACCATCCTCCTGGGCGTGCTCGGCGGCCCGGTCCTCCTCGGGCTGCTGTTCCTGGGCCTTCCCGGACTGCTCGTCGTCCTCGGGGTCATGCCGCCCGGCTGACCCCGGGGTTCGTCATTGATGGCCACGCGCCGTTCATCTTCGTGTAAGGTCACCGGGCTTCCTGCATACGCCCGCGTGTCGCGTTGCTGATTGCGGGGACGCGCAGGGTGGTATGGATACTGGCCTGTATCAAGGTCGTGGGGGAGCAGGGTGTAAAGTCGCCCAAACTAATCGACAAACACTTGGAGGAAGCGTGGGCATGGAGCCGGTCATCGGTTACGTACCTGGCGTGTTCGATCTCTTCCACATCGGTCACCTCAACATGCTGCGCCAGGCGCGAGAGCGCTGCGACACGTTGATCGCGGGTGTGGTCTCCGACGAGGTCTGCGAGACGACGAAGGGCATCATCCCGACCGTCCCGCTCGTCGAGAGGCTGGAGATCGTCGAGGCGATCGGGATCGTGGACGCGGTCTACGCCGAGCGCACCACCGACAAGGTCGACTCCTGGCGCGAGGTCGGGTTCACCCACCTCTTCAAGGGCGATGACTGGAAGGGCACCGAGAAGGGCGACGCGCTCGAGAAGAAGATGGCGTCGGTCGGTGTCGAGGTCGTCTACTTCCCCTACACGCTCCAGACCAGCAGCACCGCTCTGCGGAAGGCCATCGCGCGAGAGGATGCCCAGGTCTCGTGACCGGCAGTGCCCCCACTCCTGGCGGACAGTTCGAGATCTCCGACGAAGGGGTCCTCGTCCGGGACTCCTCGACGCCGGTCCTGATCCTCTCCGTCGACGGCCAGTACGTCTGGTCCCTCACCCCCGAGCGCGACGGCCACCCGGTCGACGGGGGCACCATGGTGCCGTGGCCGACCGTGCTCACCCGCTTCCTGGACGGCACCGCGACGATCACCATCGCCGACTACGAGGGCGAGGTGCTCTTCGAGGACAAGGTCGTCCTCGGCTCCGGTGAGGGCACCATCTCGATCGTCGACGGCAGCGGCAACCCGCTCAGCGTCGACAAGGTCGGCCACCTGACCCGCTCCTTCGAGGCCACCGACGAAAGCATCCGCGCGGAGATCCTCGACGGCACCCAGCGTGTCCTCGCCGACCTCCGCGACGTGGTCGGTGTCGAGGCCTACCTCAACTACGGCGCGCTCCTCGGTGCGATCCGCGAGGGCCGGATGCTCGGCCACGACTCCGACACCGACGTCTGCTACCTCTCCAAGCACACCGTTCCCGCCGAGATCATCTCCGAGTCGTACGCCATCGAGCGCACCATGCGCGAGCGCGGCTGGAGCGTCCTGCGGATGTCCGGTGGCGACATCAAGGTGCTGCACCAGGTCTCGGACGGCCGCAAGGTGCACATCGACATCTTCGTGGCCTTCTACGTGCCCGACAAGGACGGCGAGCCGGTCTTCTACCAGCTCGGCAACCGCTCCGGACGGCTGCGCCGCGAGGCGATCGTGCCGGTCTCGACGATCAACCTGCACGGCTACGACTTCCCGGCTCCCGCCGAGCCCGAGGAGATGCTGGCCTTCATCTACGGCCCGAAGTGGCGCACCCCGGACCCGTCGTTCAAGTACGCCGACCCGCCCGCCGGCGTACGCCGTCTGGACGGCTGGCTGCGTGGCTTCCGCACCGACATGGGGCACTGGACCGAGTTCCACAACACCCACGGGAGCGAGCTCGAGAGCAAGCAGTCGGCCTTCGGGGCGTGGGTCCAGAGGCAGCTGCCCGAGGACGCGAAGGTGGTCGACATCGGCGCCGGCGCGATCGGGCGTGACGCCCGCTTCTTCGCCCGCAAGGGACACCAGGTGCACTCGGTGGACTTCTCCCGCGCCGCGGTGGCCGCCGTACGCCGCCGGGCCGAGCGCCACAAGCTTCCCCTGGTCTCCGAGCAGCTCATCCTCGGCGAGCTCCGTTCGACGCTGACGCTGGGTGCGCGACTGGCCCGCGACCCGCACCATCTCTACGCCCGAGACCTGATCGGCTGCCTCGACAACGGGGCGCGGAGTCAGCTCTGGACCCTGGCGAAGATGGCGCTGAGGCCCGGCGGCGGCAAGCTCTACCTCGAGTTCGCGGTCCTCGGTGAGAACCTTCCCGAACCGCAGCCCGAAGGCCTCGTACGCCGCGTCGACCCCGCCCTCGTCCAGGCCGAGATCGAGGCCGCCGGCGGCGTGGTCGAGCACCTCGGGATCAACGAAGGCCAGGACATGCTCGGCAACCCGTTGCCGGGCGTCGCGCGGCTCCGCGCCTCCTGGCCGTCCCTCAACCGTGCAGAAGGAAACTGACATGTCCGACGATTCCGGCATCAAGAACATCGCTCGCGGTGCCCGCGACGCCGCCCGTACGCGTGCCTCGCTGGTGCGCCGCATCGAGGCGCTCGAGGCCGAGGTGCAGGAGCAGCGTCAGCTCAACCGGCGCGTCGCCGAGCTGACCGACGTGGTCGCCGAGCTGCTCATCCCGCTGCAGGACGCCGACAAGGAGAAGGTCGAGCAGGTCCTCGCGGCCTACCGCGCACGGATCTGATCCCTCCTGGTCTGATCACCCCAGCGCGTCGAGCGCCTGCCTGAGATCTGCGAGCCGCGTTCCGAGGCGGCGTCGGGCATCGCCGCCGAGGCCGATGTCACCGACGGCGTCGAGATCGGCCACGGCCTCCTCCACCCCGGCGAGCCGGGACCGGAGGTCGGTGACGACGTCGACGTCGACCCGGCCGGGCCGAGCGGCGCGCTCGTCCAGGGACCGGCGCAGCAGGTCGGCCTGGGCGCTGAGCTTGCGGCTGGCGTGCCACAGGTCGACGAACACCTGCACCTTCGCCCGCAGCAGCCACGGGTCGAACGGCTTGGCGAGGAAGTCGGCGGCGCCGGTCGCGTAGCCGCGATAGGCGAGGTGGGTGTCGAAGTCGTTGGCGGTCAGGAAGATGATCGGCACGTCCTTGGTGCGTTCGCGCGCCTTGATGCGGGTGGCCGTCTCGAAGCCGTCCATCCCCGGCATCTGCGCGTCGAGCAGGATCAGCGCGAAGTCGTCGTGGAGCAGGGCGCGGAGTGCGTCCTCGCCGGACCCCGCGCGGACGAGGGTCTGGTCGAGCGAGCCGAGGATGGCCTCGAGCGCGACCAGGTTGGCGGCGCGGTCGTCGACCAGAAGGATCTTCGCGGTCCCCTGCCGTTCGCTCATGACAACCACAACCGGAACAGCGAGAGCAGGTCGGCGACGTCGACCGGTTTGGTGATGTACTCCGAGGCGCCGGCGGCGAGGCTGTCCTCGCGGTCACCGGTCATCGCCTTCGCGGTCAGCGCGATCATCGGCAGGCTCTTGAACTGCGGGATGTCCCGGATCAGGCGCATCGCGGTCAGGCCGTCCATGCCCGGCATCATGATGTCCATCAGCACCAGGTCGACACCCGGCTCCCGCTGGAGCGCCTCGATCCCGGCCTCCCCGGACTCGGCATAGATGACGTCGATGCCGTGCTGTTCGAGCGCGCTGGTGAGCGCGAAGACGTTGCGCACGTCGTCGTCGACGATCAGGATCCTGCGACCCACGAACTGGCCGTTCGGGTCGGCCGGCTCGGGGACGTACGTCCTGGGGGGCTGCGCCCCTGGACGGCCCAGCAGCACGCTCACGTCGTCGATCGCCTCCTCGGTCGTTGCCGGCGTCTTGAGGGTCATCGCCTGGGCGTACCTGTCCAGGCGGCTCTGCTGCGCCTTGGTCACCTCGCCGACCCGGCTCAGCACGACAGGGATGTTCTTGGTGCGCTTGTGGGTGCGCATCCAGCGAAGTACGTCGAAGCCACCGTCCGCCAGCGGAAGGTCCAGGACCACGCAGTCGACGTCGCGGTCGGCCAGGACCGCCTGAGCCTCCTCGGGCGATGTGCCGAAGACCGTCTCGACCTCGTCGACCGAGCCGAACAGGGCCTCCACGACGGCGCTGGTGCCGAGGCCGGACTCGTCGCCGCCGCCGCTGAGGACCAGCAGGACCTGGTCGGCTCTCGTGTCGGTGGCACCCTGCTGAAGCGGAGCCCGAAGCGATGAGTGCCGCTCATCGACAGCAGGCGTCGGTGGCTGCGCCTCGATCGTCCCGGAGCTGATCCTGGGGACGTACAGCGTGAAGGAGCTGCCGTGTCCGGGGTCGCTCTTGACCTGGATCTCGCCGCCGATGAGGTGGGCGACCTCGCGGCTGATCGACAGGCCGAGGCCGGTGCCGCCGAACTTGCGGCTGATCGTGCCGTCGGCCTGCTGGAACGCCTCGAAGATGACCTTGAGCTTCTCCGGCGGGATGCCGATGCCCGTGTCGACCACCGAGAACGCCAGCACCGCGTCGGCCTGCTGCAGGCCGGGTGTGGAGAAGCGCTCGCCGGAGGCGTTGCGGATCAGCAGCCGCACGCCGCCGCCGTCGGTGAACTTCACCGCGTTGGAGAGCAGGTTGCGCAGCACCTGCTGCAGCCGATGCTGGTCCGAACGCAGCACGCGGGGTACGTCGGGGTCGACGCTGACGATGAAGTCGAGGTCCTTCTCGGCGGTCAGCGGCCGGAAGGTCGCCTCGACGTACTCGACCACCGAGGTCACCGCGACGTCGGTGACGTGGACGTCCATCTTCCCGGCCTCGACCTTGGACAGGTCGAGGATGTCGTTGATCAGCTGAAGGAGATCGGTGCCGGCACCGTGGATGGTGCGGGAGTACTCCACCTGGCGGGGGTTGAGGTTGCCGTCGACGTTGTCGGAGAGCAGCCGCGCCAGGATGAGCAGCGAGTTGAGCGGCGTACGCAGCTCGTGCGACATGTTGGCCAGGAACTCGGACTTGTAGCGAGACGAGAGGGCGAGCTGCTCGGCGCGCTCCTCCAGGCCGCGCCGGGCATCCTCGATCTCGAGGTTCTTGATCTCGATCGCCTGGTTCTGGTCGGCGAGCTGGCGCGCCTTCTCCTCGAGGGCCGCGTTGGTCTGCTGCAGCTCCACCTGCTGACGCTCGCCCTCGTCCTGCTTGTCCTGCAGCTCGGCGGCGAGACGCTGCGACTCGACCAGCAGCTCCTCGGTGCGGGAGCTGGCCATGATCGCGTTGAGGGAGACCCCGATCGACTCCGCGAGCTGCTCGAGGAACTGCATGTGGACGGCGCTGAAGGGCCGGAACGAGGCCAGCTCGACGACACCGATCACCTTCTCCTCGAACGCCACCGGGAGCACCACGATCGAGGTCGGTGCCGCCGATCCGTGGCCGGAGGAGATCCGCAGGAAGCCGGCCGGCACGTCGCGGACGATGATCGGTTGGCGGTCGTAGGCCGCCTGCCCGACCAGGCCCTCGCCGACGGCGAAGACGTCGGGGACGTCGGCGCTCGGCTGGTAGCCGTAGGAGGCGATCCGGCGCAGGACCTTCGGTCCGACGTGCTCGGAGGACTGGTCGGTGAGGAAGATCGAGCCTTGCTGCGCCCCGACGAGCGGGGTGAGCTCGGAGACGATCAGCCGGGCGACCTCGAGCAGGTCGCGCCCACCCTGCATGTGGCCGGTGAACCGGGCCAGGTTGGTCTTGAGCCAGTCCTGGTCCTCGTTGGCCCTGGTGGTCTCCCGCAGCGAGTCGATCATCTCGTTGAGGTTGTCCTTCAGGTCGGCCACCTCACCTGCGGCCCCGACGGTGATCTGCCGGCTCAGGTCGCCCTGGGTCACGGCCGCGGAGACCTCGGCGATCGCGCGCAGCTGGGTGGTCAGCGTGCTCGCGAGCTGGTTGACGTTCTCGGTGAGCCCGCGCCAGGTGCCGGAGACGTCGGCGACCTCGGCCTGGCCGCCGAGCTTGCCCTCGGTGCCGACCTCGCGGGCGACACGGGTGACCTCGTCGGCGAAGGAGGAGAGCTGGTCGACCATGGTGTTGACCGTGGACTTGAGCTCGAGGATCTCGCCTCGGGCGTCGACGGTGATCTTCTGGGTCAGGTCGCCGCGGGCGACGGCGGTGGTGACCTGGGCGATGTTGCGGACCTGGGAGGTCAGGTTGGAGGCCATCGAGTTGACCGAGTCGGTGAGGTCCTTCCAGGTGCCGGCCACGCCGCGTACGTGGGCCTGACCGCCCAACGACCCCTCGGTGCCGACCTCGCGGGCGACACGGGTGACCTCGTCCGCGAACGTACGCAGCGTGTCGACCATCGCGTTGAGGGTGCCGGCCAGGGCGGCGACCTCACCGCGGGCCTCGATGGAGATCTTCTGCGACAGGTCGCCCTGCGAGACCGCCTTGGAGACCTGGGCGATGCTGCGGACCTGGTTGGTCAGGTTGGACGCCATCGAGTTCACCGAGACGGTCAGGTCGCGCCAGGTGCCGGCGACACCCGGCACCTGGGCCTGACCACCGAGCGCGCCCTCGGTGCCGACCTCGCGGGCGACACGGGTGACCTCGTCGGCGAACGAGCCGAGCTGGTCCACCATGGTGTTGATGGTCGACTTGAGCTCGAGGATCTCGCCTCGGGCGTCGACGGTGATCTTCTGGGTCAGGTCGCCGCGGGCGACAGCGGTCGTGACCTGGGCGATGTTGCGGACCTGGGAGGTCAGGTTGGAGGCCATCGAGTTGACCGAGTCGGTGAGGTCCTTCCAGGTGCCGGAGACGTCATGCACGTCGGCCTGGCCGCCGAGCTTGCCCTCGGTGCCGACCTCGCGGGCGACGCGGGTGACCTCGGCCGCGAAGGAGGAGAGCTGGTCGACCATGGTGTTGATGGTCGACTTGAGCTCGAGGATCTCGCCGCGGGCGTCGACGGTGATCTGCCGGCTCAGGTCGCCGCGGGCCACCGCCGTCGTCACCTGGGCGATGTTGCGCACCTGGGCGGTCAGCGTGCCGGCCATGAAGTTGACCGAGTCGGTCAGGTCGCGCCAGGTGCCGGAGACGCCGGGCACCGCGGCCTGGCCACCGAGCTGACCCTCGCCACCGACCTCGCGGGCGACGCGGGTGACCTCGTCGGCGAAGGCGGAGAGCTGGTCGACCATGGTGTTGACGGTGGTCTTGAGCTCGGCGAGCTCGCCGCGTACGTCGACGGTGATCTTCTGGGACAGGTCGCCGCCGGCTACGGCGGTGGTGACCTGGGCGATGTTGCGGACCTGGTTGGTCAGGTTGGTCGCCATCGAGTTGACGGAGTCGGTGAGGTCCTTCCAGCGGCCGCCGACGCCCGGCACCTCGGCCTGGCCGCCGAGCTTGCCCTCGGTGCCGACCTCGCGGGCGACGCGGGTGACCTCGTCGGCGAAGGCGGAGAGCTGGTCGACCATGGTGTTGACGGTGGTCTTGAGCTCGGCGAGCTCGCCGCGTACGTCGACGGTGATCTTCTGGGACAGGTCGCCGCCGGCTACGGCGGTGGTGACCTGGGCGATGTCGCGGACCTGGTTGGTCAGGTTGCTCGCCATCGAGTTCACCGAGTCGGTGAGATCCTTCCACCGGCCGGCGACGCCGGGAACCTCGGCCTGACCGCCGAGGATGCCCTCGGTGCCGACCTCGCGGGCGACGCGGGTGACCTCGTCGGCGAAGGTCTGCAGGGTCGCGGTCATCGAGTTGAGCGTCTCGGCGAGCTCGGCGACCTCGCCTCGCGCGGTGACCGTGATCTGCTGCGACAGGTCACCGCGGGCGACGGCCTTGGCGACCGAGGAGATCCCGCGCACCTGAGAGGTCAGGTTGGACGCCATGGTGTTGACCGAGTCGGTCAGGTCGCGCCAGGTGCCGGAGACGCCGCGTACGTCGGCCTGGCCGCCGAGGCGGCCCTCGGTGCCGACCTCGCGGGCGACGCGGGTGACCTCGGCGGCGAACGAGGAGAGCTGGCCGACCATCCGGTCGACGGTGTCCTTGAGCTGCGCCATCTCGCCGGAGACCTCGATGGTGACCGTACGGGACAGGTCGCCGTTGGCGACGGCGGTGGTGACCTCGGCGATGTCGCGGACCTGGGCGGTCAGCCGCGAGGACATCGTGTTGACGGCGTCGATGAGGTCGCGCCAGGTGCCGGTGGCGTTCCGCACCCGCGCGCGGCCACCGAGCTTGCCCTCGGTGCCGACCTCGCGGGTGACGCGGGCGATCTCCTCGGTGATCGTGGCGAGCTGGGCAACCAGGCCGTTCACGCTCTTGGCGACCAGCAGCGGGTCGCCCTTGAGGGCGCGGCTGCCGTGGCGTACGTCCATCGTCTGGGTGAGGTCGCCCGCGGAGACCGCCGCCACGACCCGGGCGACGTCGGCGGTCGGGCGTGCCAGGTCGGCGACCAGCTTGTTGGCGTCCTCGACGGCGCCGGCCCAGGCGCCGCCGCCGATGCTCGGCCGGAGTCGTTCGTCGTGGTGGCCGTCGCGGCCCGCCTCGCGGCGTACGCGGGCGATCTCGCCGGTCAGATGGTTCAGCCGTTCGGCGATCTCGTTGTGGATGGAGGCCAGGTCGCCGAGGGGCCCGTCGACCGGCTCCAACCGGCCGGTGAAGACGCCGTCGCGCATCGCGGCCATCGCGTCCTTGAGCTGGCGCAGCGTGACCTGATCGACCGTCACCTGCTCGGGCAGCGTGGTCGACTTCGATGAGTCCACCGATGAGGACATCCCTGCCTCCTCTCGCGCTGAGACACGCGTCTGCTGAAGTGTCGCACTCCGCGGCTGGCCGTGGCTCACAAATGGTCGTTCACCACCGATTCTGGTAATTCCTTGACCTACCTGCCGGTACCTTGCGGTGATCAGTGCCATATCGGTGCCAAACAGGTGCAGAATCGGCGGTGGTCATGAGCACCGGAGCCAAGACGCAGTCGCGCACCTTCGAGCCGGCACCGACGTCGGTCTCCGAAGCGCGCCGATTCGCGCGCGATGTGCTTGCCGATTGGGGCCTCGACGAGCTCCTCGACGACGCCGTCCTGCTGACCAGCGAGCTGGTGACCAACGCCGTGACGCACGCGGGCACGCCCATGACCGTGGCGGTCGTACGCGAGGAGGATCGGCTCCGCATCGACGTCTTCGACCAGCACCCGACCCGGGTGCTCCCGGTCGGTGCGAACGCCCGGCCCGGGGCCGGCGAGCACGGACGTGGGCTGCTGATCACCTCGGCGCTGGCGACGGCCTGGGGAGTGGAGTACCGCCGGGACCACAAGCGGGTGTGGGCCGCGTTCGCGCTCGTGGAGACGACCCTCGACGTCGAGGCGCCCAACGGGGGAGTCGCGGAGGGCAAGGACGTACGCCGCCGGGAGAACGTGGCCACGCCCGGCCGGGATCCGCTGGGGCTGAGCGGGCTCGACCTCAACCAGCTCGCGCTCGCGGACATCCTCGACCTCGTCGTGGAGCAGACCCGGGAGCGATTCGACGCCGATGCTGCGTACCTCATGCTCGAGGACGAGATGGAGGACCGGTTCGTGGTGGCCGCGACGAGCGGGGCGGCGACGCCGATCAAGGGCCGGAGCGTGCGCCGTGGCGAGGTTGGCGCACCGAGCCTCAGGGCCTCGTTCCGTCCGCTGGCGATCGGCGACCTGCGGGCAACGCCGGTCGAGCTGCTCCGAGAGCTCGAGCTGCGCTCGCTGGCGACCGCACCGGTGGCCTTCGAGGGCCGGGTGATCGGCACCTTGGCGGTCGCGAAGAAGGGGGCGGGCGGCTTCGCGACCGAGGACGGCGCCGAGCTGCAGCGAGTCGCGGACTGGGCCGCGCCGAGCGTCGACCGGGCGTCCACGCGGGCTGCCGACAGCGAGCGCCGCGCCTGGCTGACGTTCCAGAGCGAGGCCAGCGTGATGCTGGCCTCGTCGCTGGACCTGGAGACGACGACCGCGATGACCGGACAGATCGTGGTGCCGCGGCTGGCGACGTGGTGCGGCATCTACCTCAACGACGCCCGTGACCATCCCCGGCTCCAGTTCGCCTGGCACGCCGACGAGCACCAGCTCGACGCGGTGCGGGACGCGTTGGAGGATGCGGAGCCGGAAGACCCCGAGGCTCCGGCCGAGCCCGATGTCGAGGGTGAGGTCGCGATCCTTCCGCTGGAGGCACGCAACCGGGTCATCGGCTGGCTCACCCTCGGGCGGCCTGCCGGTGAGCCGCTGCGGCGCGAGCGCCTGATGGTGGCCGAGGCGGTGGCCCGCCGGGCGGCGCTGGCCATCGACAACGCCCGCGCGCACACCGAGCTCCAGGAGATCGGCCGGTCCCTGCAGCGCAGCCTGCTGCCGGCCGTCCTTCCGGAGATCTCAGGGGTCGACATCGGGGTCGGCTACGAGCCGACCGGCGAGTTCAACGAAGCCGGCGGCGACTTCTACGACATCTTCGCGCTCGGCGCCGGGCGCTGGGGCTTCATGGTGGGCGACGTGTGCGGCGTCGGGCCGGAGGCGGCCGCGGTCGCCGGGATGTCGCGGCACACGGTGCGGGCGCTGATGCGGGCCGGCATCCCGATCGCGCCGACCCTGGAGCGGCTCAACGCCGCGATCGGCGACGAGGGCCTGCGGGGCCGGTTCATCACGCTGGTGTGCGGCACGCTCGAGGTCACCGCCGCCTCCCGCTTCCGGGTGCGGCTCGTCTGTGCGGGCCACCCTCCACCGTTCCTGGTCACCCGTGCCCGGCCTGGTGTTCCCGCCCGTCGGGTCGGCCGGTCGCAGGCGCTGCTCGGGGTGCTCGACGCGGTCGACTACATCGAGGAGGAGGTGACGGTGGAGCGCGGTGATCGGCTCGTCGTCGTCACCGACGGTGTCCTCGAGCGGCGCGCCGGGGACACGATGTTCGAGGAGGCCGGGGTCGAGGCCGTCCTCGCCACCGGCATCGACCTGCGAGCGCAGGCCGTCGCCGACCGGCTGCTGCGCGCGGTCGCCGACTTCTCGGGCGTGCCGCCTTCCGACGACATGGCCGTCCTCGTCCTCGACCTGGGCAAGGGTGCCGCTTCCTAAGGGGTGCTGAACTCCTCGTGACCGAGCACCGCGAGCAGCCGGATCTTCTCCTCCGCCTCGCTGCCGGGCACCGGCGTCAGCACCAGCAGCGCCTGGCCCTGATCCTGGGCTGACAGCACCTGGCAGTCGACGTCGATGCGCCCGACCTGCGGGTGCAGCAGAGTCTTGTGGTCCTCGAACCGGTGGGTGACCTCGTGCCGCTCCCACAGCTCGCGGAACTCCTCGGACCGGGGGAGCAGAAGGCGTACGAGCTCGCCGGCGCGGGACTTCTCGCCGAGTGCGCCGTAGGCCATCCGCAGGCTCGCGACGAGACCACGGCCGTGCGTCTCGTGGTAGTCCGGCGGGTAGACGCCCCGCGTCGAGGGGTCGGTGAACCAGCGGTAGGCCTCGCAGCGGTCCCAGCCGGTCAGCGCCACCCGGTCCCCGAAGATCGTGGTCGCCAGCCGGTTGGCGACCAGCGTCTCGCCGAGCGCGGACATGATCATCGCCGGAGTGTCCTCGAGCCGGTCCAGCACGCGGAGCAGCGCCGGGGCGACGTGGCCGTCCTCGAACGTACGCCGCGGGGCGTTGTGTCCGGCCAGCCGGTAGAGGTGGTCGCGCTCGTCGACGGTCAGGCGCAGCGCCCGGGCGAGCGCGGAGAGCATCTGCTCGGAGGGCTGTGGGCCGCGCTGCTGCTCGAGGCGTACGTAGTAGTCGGTCGACATCCCGGTCAGTGCGGCGACCTCTTCGCGGCGCAGGCCCGGCGTGCGCCGGCGCGGTCCGGCGACCAGGCCGACGTCCTGAGGGCGGAGCGCCTCACGGCGGTGTCGGAGGAAGTCGGCGAGGGAGGCGCGGTCCATGGCATCCATGATGCGGGGTGGGATCGTACGCAACCAGGGACCGCCGATCCCACGATCACCAGGTCTCTCCCGCAGACGGAGCCGCCGCCGCAGCGTGGAGGCATGAACATCACCGGAAACACCATCTTCATCCCCGGAGCGACCTCCGGGATCGGCCTCGCTCTCGCCCTGCGCCTCAAGGAGCGCGGCAACACCGTCATCATCGGCGGCAGGCGTACGTCCCTGCTCTCCGAGCTGGCCCAGGTGCACGGCTTCGAGACCGTCCACATCGACACCGCCGACGCCGCCTCGATCACGGAGGCGACCGCCGACGTGGTCAGCCGCTTCCCTGAGCTGAACGTGCTCGTCGCGATGGCCGGGATCATGCGCTCCGAGGACTGGACCACGCGAGGCTTCCTCGCCGATGCCGAGGAGACCGTGGTGACCAACCTGCTCGGTCCGATCCGGCTCATCGACGCGCTGGTGCCGCAGCTGCGCGAGCGTCCCGGCGCCACGATCCTCACCGTCTCCTCGGGGCTGGCCCACACACCGCTGCGGTTCACGCCCACCTACAACGCCACGAAGGCGGCGATCCACCAGCTCTCCGAGTCGATCCGGATGCAGCTGGAGCCGATCGGGATCCAGGTCACCGAGCTCGTCCCGCCGGCGGTCCGTACGGCCCTGATGCCGGGTCACGAGAGCTCCGAGCACGCGATGCCGCTCGAGGCGTACGTCGACGAGGTGATGGCGCTGCTCGAGGCCGATCCGGAGGCACACGAGGTGCTCGTGGAGCAGGTCAAGCTGCTGCGATTCGCCGAGGTGCGTGGCGACTACGACCAGATCATCGGGGTCCTCAACGCGGCCGAGGAACGGGTCCGCTGACCCCGGGTCGACGCTCGGGCGCGGCGGCCTAGACTGACGCAACATGAGCGAGCTCACCGTGATCGTGCTGGCCGCCGGTGGCGGCACCCGGATGAAGTCCAAGACTCCCAAGATGCTCCACCAGATCGCGGGCCGGAGTCTCGTGGGCCATGTCCTGGCCGCCGTCTCGGAGGCCGGGGCGTCCCGTGTCGTCGCGGTCGTGGGACACCAGCGCGAGCTGGTCGAGCCCCACATCGCCGAGATCCTGCCCGAGGCCGTGATCGCGGTCCAGACCGAGCAGCTCGGCACGGCGCACGCCGTGCGGGTGGCGGTCGAGGCCGGCGCGGTCTCCGGTGGGACGGTCCTGGTCACGTACGGCGACACGCCCCTGCTGCGCGGCGAGTCGCTGCGTGCGCTGGTGGCCGACCACGAGGCCGCCGGCCGGGCCGCGACGATCCTGAGCGGGATCGTCCCGGAGCCCTTCGGCTACGGCCGGATCCTGCGTGGAGACGCAGGGGTCACCGGGATCGTCGAGGAGAAGGACGCGACCGACGAGGAGCGGGCGATCAACGAGATCAACTCGGGGATCATCGCCTTCGACGGAGGGTTCCTGGCCTCGGTGCTTCCGCGGATCGGCAACGACAACGCGAAGAAGGAGTTCTACCTCACCGACGCGATCGCGCTGGCGGTCTCGGACGGGCTGGGGGTGGACGCGTTCGTCCTCGACGACGTCAGCGAGGCCGAGGGCGCCAACGACCGGGCCCAGCTCGCCGCGCTCGGGAAGATCCTCAATGATCGGATCGTGACCCGGTGGATGAAGGACGGGGTCACCGTGATGGACCCCGCCACGACCTGGATCGACGCCGACGTCGAGCTCGCGCCCGACGTCACCATCCTGCCCGGCACCCAGCTCATCGGTGCCACCCGGATCGACGAGGACGCGGTGGTCGGTCCCGACTGCACACTGAAGGACACCGAGGTCGGCCACGGCGCCCGGGTGGTGCGTACGCAGGCAGAGCTCGCCGTCGTCGGACCCGGTGCCAACGTCGGGCCGTTCTCCTACCTGCGCCCGGGCACGGTGCTCGGCGAGGAGGGCAAGATCGGCGGCTTCGTCGAGGTCAAGAACTCGACCATCGGGCCCGGCGCCAAGGTGCCGCACCTGTCCTACGTCGGCGACGCGACGATCGGCGAGGGCACCAACATCGGGGCCGGCACGATCTTCGCCAACTACGACGGCGTCAACAAGCACAAGACCCGGATCGGGCGACACGTGAAGTCGGGGTCAGGTGTGACCTTTGTCGCCCCGGTGGTCGTCGGCGACGGCGCGACGACCGGTGGCGAGGCCCTGATCCGGGAGGACGTTCCGCCCGGTGCGCTGGCCGTCTCCGCAGGTCAGCAGCGGATCATCGAGGGGTGGGCGCTGGCGAAGCGGGCAGGCACGGCGCAGGCGGCCGCGGCCGAGGAGGCACTCGAGTCGGGCGTACTCATCCTCGGTGAACCCTCGGCGACAGGGGAGTGACCCCCGGGGTTGGGTCCGGCAGCGAAGTTGATGGAGAATCCAAGTGCAGTGACCCCGGGGGTAGGAGCCAGCACATGACCAAGCGCACCACCGAGAAGCAGATGATGCTCTTCAGCGGCCGGGCTCACCCGGTCCTCGCCGAGGAGGTCGCCGACCTTCTGGGAACGAAGCTGACACCGACCTCGGCCTATGACTTCGCCAACTCCGAGATCTACGTACGCTACGAGGAGTCGGTGCGCGGTTCGGACGCGTTCGTCATCCAGTCGCACACGGCGCCGATCAACCAGTGGCTCATGGAGCACCTGATCATGGTCGACGCGCTGAAGCGCGCCTCGGCCAAGCGGATCACCGTCGTGATGCCGTTCTGGGGCTACTCCCGCCAGGACAAGAAGCACCGCGGCCGCGAGCCGATCTCGGCCCGTCTGGTCGCCGACATGTTCAAGACCGCGGGTGCCGACCGGATCATCTCCGTCGACCTCCACGCCGACCAGCTCCAGGGCTACTTCGACGGTCCCGTCGACCACCTGATGGCGCTGCCGCTGCTGACCGACTACATCAAGGACAAGTACGGCAACCAGCCGCTCGCCGTCGTCTCTCCCGACGCCGGCCGGATCAAGGTCGCCGAGCGCTGGGCGGCCCGGCTCGGTGGGGCGCCGCTGGCGTTCATCCACAAGACCCGCGACATCAACCGGCCCAACGAGACCGTCGCCAACCGCGTCGTGGGTGAGGTCAAGGACCGCATCTGCATTCTCACCGACGACATGATCGACACCGGCGGCACGATCGTGAAGGCCGCGGACGCGCTCATGGCCGACGGTGCCGCCGGCGTGATCATCTGCGCCACCCACGCGATCCTCTCCGACCCGGCCGTCGACCGCCTGAAGAACTCCACCGCCACCGAGGTCGTCATCACCAACACCCTCCCGGTGCCGGAGGAGAAGCAGTTCGACAAGCTCACCACGCTCTCCATCGCCCCCATGCTCGCCCGCGCGATCCGCGAGGTCTTCGAGGACGGCTCGGTGACCTCGATGTTCGACGGCCACGCCTGACCCTGGTCTTTCGTGGCGGGCGACTTCGAGCTGACGATCGACGAGCTCCGGGTCGTCGCCCGCTACGTCGCGGAGGCCGCTGCCGAGGTCCTGCCCTTGTTCGAGGCGGCCTGCCCCGACGATCCTCGACCGAGGGCGGCGCTGGATGCGGCCTGGGAGTTCGTCGGTGGTGCACGGCGTACGAAGCTGCAGCGCGTCACGTCTTTGGATGCCCATCGGGCGGCCAAGGAGGCCCCTTCCGAGGCGGCTCGGCTGGCCGCCCGAAGCGCCGGCGACGCCGCATCGGCCGCGTACCTCCATCCGCTCGCCGATGCCGCTCAGGTCGGCCACATCCTGCGCGCGGCAGCCAGCGTCGCGCGGATCGCGGAGATCTCCGAGCCTGGGGCTGCCGTCGCGTCCCTGGACCGTGCGGTCGAGCGTGCGAGCCCGGTGCTGCTCGACGTACTCGCGCGCTATCCGGTCGTGCCGGCCGGCAAGATCCGTGTCGCAGAGCTCATGAGTGTCCTCGACAGCCGGTTGAGAGCCTCTGGCTGACGAGCCCGCTCACGGTGCGACGAACCGGGCCTCGGCCTCGCCGGAGAGCGCGGCGTCGATCCGCGCCCGGAGCTCCGGAGGCATCTCCGGGAGCTCGTCCACGCGGAACCAGCCGACATCCGCGGACTCGTCGTCTGCGACGTACGCCTCGCCCGAGCGCCATGTGCAGCTGAACGTGAGGTCCATGTAGACCGCACGATCCCCGTTGGGATAGACCATCGGGCTCGTCGCTCCTGCCGATGCCAGGCGGTCGACCGAGATGTCCACTCCGGTCTCCTCCTTCGCCTCGCGTACTGCTGCCGTCGCCGGCTGCTCGCCGGGGTCGACGATCCCGGTGATCGGTGTCCATCTCAGGTTGTCTGCGCGCTGGACCAGGAGGATCTCGTCGTCTCTGCGTATGACTGCTGTTACGCCGGGGAGCCAGAGCAGCTCTGTTCCTAGCTTCTGACGGACGGCGACGATGAAGTCTGGGATCGGCATGTTTCTCACGGTAGCTGGGGGGTTCTTTCTTGGTTGGGGTGGGCCGCCGACCCGTTTTCGAGGGTCTTCTCGACGAACCCCGGAGTCAAGGACGGCCTTCGGCCGCCGGCTTCGCCGGCCGCTTCGCGGTCCTTGACACCGGGGCCCGTCGAGAAAGATTTGGCTGGCTATCGGGGCGGCGGCCCGGGTGTGGTGCGGAGTGAATGTTGTTTCGGGCCGGTGATGTTGATGGGGCGCGAGGGTGGCCCTTCGGGCCACTTACCATCCACAGATACGAGGCCGTTCGCTCACCGCGAAAACAGTAGTTGACCAGGGAAAATAGATAGTCAACCAAGCGTTGGAAGCGTAGAATCAGACCCATCACAACACCTCTTTGAAGGGAGGGATGGCGATGAGTCTTGAACGCGACACCAACCACTGGGACACCAACCCCGGTGACGCGATCGACGCAGAACTGAGCGCCATCGAATCCTCCCTCGATCGACTGCTGACCCGCGATCCGGCCTATTGGCGCACCGGGCAGAAGAAGGACTCCCTGGAGCGGCTGGAGAAGCTCCAAGCCAAGCTGGCCGCGGTCAGACTCCGGGTGCTCGCATCTGCCGGCGATATCGCCGAGGAGACCGGTGCCAAGGACGCCTCCGCCTGGATGCGGACCGAGCTCCTGGTCGACAAGGCCGTGGCTCGCTCGCAGGTGAAACTCGCCGCGGCGGTGGCCAAGTACGACCTCGTCGCTGCCGGCCTGGCTGAGGGTGTGGTGTCCCAGGACAAGGCACGGGTGATCACCCAGGCCCTCGACAAGATCGAGGCCGACCCGGTCGCCAGCAGCGAGGACCTGGTCCTCGCCGAGAAGCTGCTCGTTGACTACGCCACCCGGCTGACCGCGAACGAGCTCCGCATCGTCGGACGACGGATCCTGCGTGAGATCGACCCGGCCCGGTTCGAAGACGCTGAAGCCAAAGCACTGTTGGCCGAGGAGGAACGCGCTCAGCAGAAGACCGCGTTGCGGGTCTGGGACAACCACGACGGCACCGTCGGCTTCGACGGGGTGTTGCCGACCTCGATGGGGATGAGGTTCAAGCGGCTGGTGGAGGCCTGGGCCCAGCCCCGCAAACAACAGTTGGTCGGCAAGGGTGCTCCGTTGCCGCCGTGGGAGCGGTTGATGGGTCAGGGGTTCTCGCGGCTGCTTGAGACGATCGACCCGGCGGCCCTGCCCCGTCACGGTGGCGACGCCACCGTGGTCAACGTGGTGATCTCCCTGGAGGAGCTCCGCAAAGACCTCGGCATCGCCACCCTGGGCTATGACGAGACCAACGGGGCCACGATCTCCGCGGCCGAGGCGAGGAGGATGGCGTGCAACGCGACCATCATCCCCTGGGTCCTGGGTGGTGACAGTGAGGTCCTCGACGCTGGCCGGGGCAGCAGGTTCTTCCAGCCCATCCAACGCAAGGCACTCCGGTTGCAGCAGAAGTGCTGCCAGGCCGAGGGCTGTGACATGCCACCGGAATGGTGCGACGCCCACCATCTAGAACCCTGGGCCGCCGGCGGGAAGACCGATCTGAAGGACGGGGCGTTGTTGTGTCCGCATCATCACCGATTGGCGCACAACGCGGCCTACGTTCATGAGCGTCTACCCGACGGCACCATCAGGTTCACCCGTCGCCCCTAACCGGCCGGGCAAGGAATCACACCACCGGGCCTGCCCCTCGGCCCGACGACTCCAACATCAACCCGTCGTCAGCTCTCGCTGAAGCGCCCGACCCAGTGCCCGCATGAGCGTTCCGGTCAGCTTCCTGGACCCCACGCTCGCCGCCTCCGCACTCGCGGGGACACATCCCCACCGCCGCAAGGTTCCCCACCCTCCGGAGAGTGGGGAACCTCCACGCCCGTGGAGAACTCTCCCGATCAGTGGGAAACTCGCGACCCGACCGGCACCGAACCCGACCCGGTCAAAAACAACGGCCCTCTTGTGAACCATTCACAAGGTCACGCCCACTGCCGTAGGCACCCACGAGGCACGATCCGCCGGCGCATGACCAGCCCACGGCCCCAAGCCCGCACCCAACTGAATCCGCTGCGCCAGACCCCGCCGCCGACCCGATAGCCAGCCAAAATTCTCGGCGGAGCCCGGTGTCAAGGATCGCCGAAGGCGACCGGCGAAGCCGGCGGCCGAAGGCCGTCCTTTACTCCGGGAGCCGTCGAGAACACCATCCGTAACGGGTCGGCGGCCCCAACTCTGAGAAGAACCTCAGCTGACCGTTCCGCCAGTCACAGCATCGGGATTCTCGGCGAGCCAGCTCGCCATGTCGTCCTCACGCATAGCCGCCCACAGACGGCGACCCTCGCGCTTGTCGAGACGGACGACGCTCTGCGCGCCCTCCTTGCCCAACCCCGCCACGGGGGCGGTGAAGAACGTGAGCTCCGAAGACGGCATCCGGGCGAGATCGAGGGCCAACCCACGAAGGTCACTGCCGGAGAAGCCGGAGTCGACGGTCAGGTGGCGGGTGATGATGTCGAGGAGGTCGTAGGCCTTCTTGGGGTTCTTCGGGTCGACGCTCTGCCTCAGGCCGCGGAGGATGGAGCGCAGCACGTACTGCTGGCGCTTCACCCGGTCCAGGTCGCCGCCGGGGAGGCCGTAGCGCTGGCGTACGTAGAGGAGGGCCTCCTCACCGCTGAGCAGGTGGGTGCCCTTGGTCCAGGTGCGGTGGCGTGCGGAGTCGTGGACGGTCTCGGGGATGTAGACCTCGACGCCGCCGAGGAGGTCGCCGATCTCCTCGAAGCCGGCCCAGTCGACCCAGGCGACGTGGTCGATGCGTACGCCGGTGAGCTTCTCCACCGTCTGCACGCTGAGCCTCGGCCCACCCTGGGAGAAGGCGGCGTTGACCTTGGCCTTGCCGTGCCCGGGGATCCGTACCCAGGAGTCCCGGGGGATCGAGACGACCGAGGCCGAGCGGCGGTCCGCGCTGAGGTGGAGCAGCATCATCGTGTCGGCCCGCTGCTCGCCGGGGGTCCACGAGGCCGTGGCTTCGCTGCCGGTGGTGGCCTTGCCGCCGGTGCGCCCGTCGGTGCCGAGAAGCAGGACGTTCAAGGCGCCGGCAGCGTCGCCGGCGGCCTCGGGACGCTCCTCGAGCCCGGCGAAGACATCGACGGTCCGGACCTGACGGTCGAGCCGGTGGGCGAGGTACCAGCCGGTGCCGGTGACGGCGCCGACGAGCACGACGAACGCGATCCCGACGCCGAGCCAGATGCGCGTCTTCTTCATGGCCGTCCTCAGTGGTGGGGGTCGAGGGCGGATAGAGGCTAGTGGTCGCTACTCGCGGTCGTCGAAGTGGTCCTCCCAGGACCGTCGCAGAATCGTCGGTACGTCGCCGGCCAGGGCCGCGCGTAGCGCATCGAGCTGACCGTCGTCGAGAGCGATCCGCGGGAACGCGCGCCCGACCTCGAGGGCGAAGGCCTGGCCACGGGTGGCCAGGGCCGGCGCCTCTGCGAGATAGGCGGTGACGTAGGGACGCAGCAGATGCGCCTGCTCGGCGATCCACATCCCCGATGCCAGCGCCCCGAAGCGACGGTTGTCGACACCGGGGGCGAGCATCGCCTCCCAGGCGGCGTCCTTCGCGCTGGCCGAAGGGCGGGCGGCGAGGGCGCGAAGCGCCCCGAGGTCTCCCTCGGCGGTGCCGTCCCGGTCGCGCTCGGTCGCGATGAAGCGCGCGTCGGCCTCACCGAGCGAGGCGAGACGTACGATCGCCGCCCAGCGTGTGGTCGGCAGCAGGGGGATGCTGACCCCGATCTTGTCGGCGTCCAGCCAGCCGCGCAGCAGCTCGGCGTCCGCGCTGGTCGCGGCCAGGGCCGCGGCCCAGGCCAGCGCCCGCTGCTCGTCGTCCGCGGACGCCGCCAGGCCCGCGGCGGACGCGGCGGCGACCCGCGCGACCGCTCCAGCCGCTCGCGATGCGGGCACCCGATGCGGGATCACCACCGACCGGGTCTCGGCGAGCACGCCCTCGATGATGTCGGCCCGGGTCTCTGCGGGCAGGTGGGTCTCGACCAGATCGAGGTAGTCGTCGGCGGACAGGTCACGCGATCGCACCCGGAGGGCGGTGGCGGACCAGAGCACGGCACGTACGAGCGGGTCCTCGAGCCGGGAGAGCCCGCCGGAGAGCGCCTCCCACGACCCCGGGTCGAGACGGAGCGCGGCGAAGGTCTCGCCGCCGGCGTTGGGGACCACGACGAGCCCGGCGAACTCCGGCAGCGGCACCGGCTCGGCACCCAGCTCGACCCGCGTGCGTCCGACGAGTCGCAGCGAGGTGTCGTAGCCGGCGACGGTGAACGCATGCGGCCGGCTCCCCTCGCGCTCCAGGACCGGGACGTCTCCGTCGCGCCGCACCGACACGGTGTCGAACCCCGGGCGCCGCAGCCAGGCGTCCACCCACCCGCGTACGTCCTTCGGCGAGCTCGCCGCGAGCGACTCGACGAAGTCGGCGAGGGTCGCGTTGGCGAACCGGAAGCGGGTCAGGTGACGATTGACCCCGGCCATGAACTCCTCGTCGCCGAGCCAGAAGGCGAGCTGCACCAGGCAGGCCCCGCCCTTGGCGTAGGAGATGCCGTCGAAGATGGTGGCGGCGGTGTCCACGTCGGGTACGTCCACCGCCAGCGGAGCGACCGGATGGGTCGAGCGGCGCGCGTCGGAGCGGTAG
Organism: Nocardioides sp. NPDC000445; assembly: GCF_040300245.1. Taxonomy (NCBI): domain Bacteria; kingdom Bacillati; phylum Actinomycetota; class Actinomycetes; order Propionibacteriales; family Nocardioidaceae; genus Nocardioides; species Nocardioides sp. NPDC000445. Next base: position 206,909 of record NZ_JBEPDH010000007.1, read on the forward strand.
CCCCACGGCTTGCTCCCGATCTCCACCTCGACCCGCAGGTCCGAGAAGCCGGCGCCCGCCTCGGCGACCCGATAGCCCATGTAGTCCGCGAACGACTCCTGCAGCCAGGTGTCCTCCCACCAGGTCATCGTCATCGAGTCGCCGAACCACATGTGCGACATCTCGTGGGCGATGATCACCGCGCGGATGGCCCGCTGGGTGTCGGTGATCGCGCCGCGCGGCAACAGTTCGTCGCGGTAGGTCACGCACCCCGGCATCTCCTGCGCACCCCAGTTGAGCCCGGGCACGAAGACCTGGTCGTAGGAGTCGAAGGGGTAGGGCTCGTCGATGAGGTCGGCGTAGTGGGCGAAGCACGCCTCGGACGTATGCCGCAGCTCGTCCGCGTCCCGGTCCAGCTCGGCCGCCAACGACCGACGGGCATGCCAGCCGAAGTCGAGGCTCTCCCCGGAACCGAGCGCGTACGTCCATCGCACCGAGTGCCACGGCCCGGCGGCGACGACCAGCAGTGCCGGCGGGATCGGGGGAGTGGTGGCGAAGACCCAGCGGCCGCCGTCGTGCGAGACGACGGCGCCGTTGGCGAGGACGGTGTCGGCCGGATCTGCGGAGACCGTGACCGCGAACGACGCCTTGAGATCGTTCTGGTCGAAGCAGGCGAAGACCTTCGAGGCGTTGTCCATGCCCAGGTAGGCCGACACATAGCGCGATCCGTCGACGGGGTCGGTGAACGTGTGCATCCCGTCGCCGTCGGTCGTATAGGGCAGCGTCGCGGTCACCTCCACCTCGTTGACCGCCCCCTCGGACAGCCCGGTCGAGAGGCCGGTCAGGCCCACCCGCACACCGTCGTAGGCGGCGTCGACCGCCTCCCCGTTGACGACCAACGACACCGCGAGGGCGCCCTTCAGGTCCAGGAACGTCTCGGCGACCGTGGAACGGAACCGGACCCGGGTGTGGCTCCGGAAGGTCTCGGGACCGGTGAGGTCGAGATCGAGCGAGTAGGAGACGGAGCTGAGCACGCCGGCCCGTGTGCGGGCCTCGTCGAGTGTGAGGGACACGACCTCCAACGTACGTCCTCGCAGGTCAGCACGCGCGCGCATTTCGCTGTGAGCGTGATCCGGGGATAGTCTGTGGCAGTTGCCTCGGCGAGGGAGCGCATCGCGCTCCGTGATCGACAAGGTGGACGTCTCTTCGCAGAGACGCCGTGCCTTCGTCGCACGGCCTTCGTTGGACCAGCCGGGCGCCATTGACGTCAGCACCACTCATCGAGGAGTTCAACGCATGTCCAGCGAGAAGATCGTCGCCGAGAAGCGCACCGAGTTCGGCAAGGGTGCCGCTCGCCGCATCCGCCGTGAGAACAAGATTCCGGCGGTCGTCTACGGCCACGGCGCCGACCCGATGCACCTGACCCTGCCGGGTCACGCCACCATGATGGCGCTGAAGAACCACGGTGCGAACGCTCTCCTCGAGCTCGACATCGACGGCAAGGTCCAGCTCGCCATGACCAAGCAGGTCCAGGTCGACGACGTCCGTCGCGTCATCGAGCACGTCGACTTCGTCGCCGTCCGCGTCGGCGAGAAGGTCACCGTCGACATCAACGTCCACGTCGTGGGCGACGCGATCTCCGGCACCATGGTCGTCACCGACGCCAACACCCTGACCGTCGAGGCCGAGGCGACCCACGTCCCGGAGAGCATCGAGGTCAGCATCGAGGGCCTCGAGGCCGGCACCCAGATCCTCGCCGGCTCCGTCCCGCTGCCGAAGGGCACCACCCTGGTCACCGACCCGGAGACCCTGGTCGTCAACATCACCGAGGCCAAGACCATCGAGGAGCCCGCCGCCGACGAGGCCGCCGAGGGTGAGACCGCTGAGTCCGCCGAGGCCGAGGACACCAACGGCGAGTGACCGTTCGGTGACCAGTGCTGTGACCGACGGCGTCTGGCTGGTCGTCGGCCTGGGCAACCCCGGGCCGACGTACGCCGGACACCGTCACAACATCGGCTATCTCGTCACCGACGAGCTGGCCAACCGGCTGGACGGCAAGTGGCGTGCCCACAAGTCCGGCCGTGCTGACGTCGTGGAAGGGCGGCTCCCGGGTGCCAGAAATGGACACAGCCCGGGGCTGCCCGGCCCACGCGTCGTGCTCGCCCGTTCCCGGACCTACATGAACGAGTCCGGCGGGCCGGTCAAGGCGCTCGCGACCTTCTACAAGGTCCAGCCCGACCACGTCATCGCCATCCATGACGAGCTCGACATCGCCTTCGACACGATGCGGGTCAAGCTGGGCGGTGGCGACAACGGCCACAACGGCCTCAAGTCGATGCGGTCCTCCCTGGGCACCGGCGACTTCTACCGGGTGCGCGTCGGCATCGGCCGCCCGCCCGGTCGCCAGGAGGTGCACGACTTCGTGCTCTCCAACTTCTCCACCACCGAGCGCAAGGTGCTGCCGTTCGTGGTCGACACCGCTGCCGACGCGATCGAGACGCTGATCAACGAGGGTCTGGAGAAGACCCAGCAGAAGTTCAACTCCTAGGGTCAACTCGTAGGGTCAGCTCCTGGGCGGGCGCAGATACCGGTCGTACGCAGCGACCGCGGCCAGCTGGGAACCTACCTCGAACTTCCGCAGGATCGACTTCACCTGGGTCCGCACCGTCGTCTGGGCGACGCCGAAGCGCGCCGCGATCTCGGCGACGGTGGCCCCGTCGTAGAGCAGTTCGAGCACCTCGTGCTCGCGCACGGTCAGCGAACGGACCAGGCGGTGCATGCGCTCGCGACCGTCCCGGAGCAGGTGCCACTGCGCGATGAGCCCCTCCGCCTCGCTCGGAGTGTGCCCGCACCTTCCTTCGGCCGCGTCGCGCAGCGTGTCCTCGATCGTGTCCGAGTCGGTGTCGGCGGAGAGCACCGCGACCGCACCGGCCTCGAGCAGGGCACCCCAGAGGCCGCCGCGCGGGGCGGGCGTCAGCACGACCCCGGGCAGCCGTACGCCGCGGACCAGGTCACACACCTTGCCGAGATGGGTCCAGCCATCGAGGTCGGTGACCACCAGCCAGGCCGAGGGATCTCCGACCAGCAGCTCGTCCGGCTCCGCGGAGGTGGAGGCGGTCGCGGTCACGGTGATGCCTCGCTCGTCGAGCGCAACCGTCACGGCATCGAGGGTCATCGTCTCGTCGGCTGAGACAGCAACCCTGAGTCGTTCGGTCGAGCCTGCCATGTCTGCCGTGCCGTTCGGTCGTCTCGGGCCCCGCTGGATCTCCCTGGGGGTATGGCTATTCTGGTGATCCGCAGGCGGGGATCGGGAACCTGTTCTACAGTGCCCCAAGTTTGGGGATGACCTGGGACAACGTGTCCCGCAATGTAGTTTGTGGACGACCTCGAAATTCTTTGACTCCTCAATTCTCGGTATTGGCCCGGAATGCGGTCCCGTGGCGATACGGTGCTGATTACGTTGCCTTGTAAAGGTTTCGGTCACAAACATTCAAATTGGGACGGCCCGACAAGCTCGGGCTGGGGGAGCAGGGCCTGGACACGGCCCTATTCGGGACTCATACCTCACTGGCCGACCCGACCTGGGGAGCAGTATGTCTACGTCCATTTTCAAGCGGATCAACTCGGGTTGGTTAACTACCGCGTACGCCACCACCACCGCTGTCTTCGTCGGCGTCCAGAGCCTTCTGATCGCCGTCCTTCAAGGCCCTTGGGTCTCCTTCCACACCCACGGAGTAGTCCTCTGGCTGCTCCTCACGGCCATCGTCGTCACCACTTCGCTCGTCGCCGCCGCAGCGCTGCTGTTCGGTGGTGTGCGCATCTACCGGCGCGTGTGCGCGGCGGAGGCGAAGGCAGCCGACGAGATCTACCACGACCTGCTCAGCGCGCGCGAGGCCCAGCGTCTCCACCGGGCCCGGATGCACGAGGTGACCTCTACCCTCGCCGGTGTCCGGTCGGCCAGCGAGCTGCTGTGCAACTCCGACACGCTCGACCCGGAGCGTCGCGTCGCGATGATGACCATGATGGGCAGCGAGCTCAGGCGCCTGGAGCGCCTCGTGCGTGCCCAGCGTGGCGGCGCGGACACGATGCCGATCGACGTCGGCGTGATCGATGTCGACTCCGTGATCCACAACCTCGCCCTGGCCCACGAGGCCAGCGGCACCACGGTCGTCCACGAGCCCGGCAACGCGCTCGCCGTCGGCAGCTCGGACGCGGCCGCGCGGATCATCAACATTCTTCTCGACAACGCGGCCAAGCACGGCTCCGGCGCTGTCGACGTCACCGTCCGGCACGAGCCCGGCGAGTCCGGTCAGATGGTCGTGATCGAGGTCTCCGACGACGGCCCCGGGGTAGCCCCCGAGGTGCGCGAACGGATCTTCGAGTGGGGTGTCCGTGGGCCGGACTCGGCCGGCCAGGGCATCGGGCTCAACGAGGCCCACACCGTCGCCGAGCGGATGGGCGGCTCGCTCCGCCTCGCCGCCGCGGACCGTACGACCTTCGTGGTCACCCTGCCCAGCGCCGTGATCCAGCGCCCCACCGCCGAAGCAGACAAGGAAGGCGCCTCCGATGACGTTGTCGCCGCGTAGTCAGTATCGAGTCGTGATCGTCGAGGACCATGTCCTCTTCGCCGAGTCGCTCGAGCTCGCCGTCTCGATGGAGGGATACGACGTACGCCGCATCCCGATGCCCAGCGAGCCCGTCTCCACCGCCACCATGGTCTCCGTCGTGCTCCGCAACAAGCCGAAGGTCGTGCTCCTCGACCTCGACCTGGGTCGCTACGGCGACGGCGTACGCCTCATCGAGCCGCTGGCCAAGGCCGGCGTCGACGTGGTCGTGGTGACCGGTGCGATCGAGGAGGCGCGCTGGGGCCAGGCGCTGCGCAACGGCGCCCGCACGGTGCTGTCCAAGTCCCGCCCGCTCGGCGAGATCCTCGGCACCGTCCGGCGGCTCTACCAGGGCGCCTGCGTGCTCGCGGTGAGCGACCGCGAGCGGCTGATCCGGGTCTGGTTCGAGCGCCAGCACGAGGTCTCCGAGCTGAGCCGCCGCATCGAGCTGCTCACCAAGCGCGAGTCGCAGGTCCTCGGTCATCTGATGCTCGGCCGCACCGTCCACGAGATCGCCGTGATCGGCGTCGTCTCCGAGGCGACCGTGCGCACCCAGGTGAAGTCCATCCTCGCCAAGCTGCAGGTCACGTCCCAGATCGCCGCCGTCGGGCTCGCCCATCGCCTCGGCTGGCGGTCCCCGCAGTCGCTGGAGTGAGACGACTGGTCTGGACCAGTGGGTTCCGGTTCCCTCATTTGGTCTAACCGGACCCCCTTCGGCCCCCAACGACCGCTTTCTTCCCGCATTGTTCTGGCATGAAGTAAGCGTTCGGGCGCCCAGCAGCTATGGGGGAGATGGATGACGATAGAGCTGGCGTCGGTGGAGACAGTAGTCCCGCTCGACATCAACCGCCGGAGGGTGTCCGCCAAGGCACCCTCCCTTCGGTTGCAGGCCTCGATGGTCGACGGTCTCGCGCTGATGATCCTCGCGCCGCTGATCGTGGGACAGGAGATCGTCCACGCGCTCGCGTGGGGTCTGGTCTGGGGACTGGCCACCAGGATCACCGCGCCGAAGATCCTGCCCGGCGCCGAGCGCCTGCGGGCGACGGTCTCGGGCGTCTTCAAGGCGTTCATGGCGATGAGCATGGCGACCTGGCTTCTGGGTGCTGTGGTCGAGCTGCCGCAGGCGCAGCTGGTCGTGCAGACCATCCTCGGGCTCGTGACCGCGCTCGCGTTCCGGGTCGTGGGCTACATCTTCAGCTCCCGGCCGCGCACCCCGCTGCGCGTCGTCGTGGTCGAGGCGGCCCATGACCACGGTGTCATCCCGGAGTGGACCCACCGGCTCAGCGGCGGCCTGATGGAGGCGGCGGCGGTCTGCCGGGCCGACGGGCTCTCCGGCGCGATCGCCTCGGTCGCACCCGATGCCGTGCTGGTCGTCCCCGGGCCCGACCTGGCCGGCCGCGAGATCCAGCGGCTGGCCTGGACGAGCGAGTCCTTCGGCCTGCCGCTGCTGGTCAGCACCCGGATGCAGGACGTGACCCCGCAGCGTACGTCCTCGATGCGGCTGGGCTCGATGACCCTTCTCTACGTCGACGAGGCCCTGCGGGCGCGGCTGACCCGGGTGGCCAAGTACGTGTGGGAGTGGCTGGCCGCGGCGGCCGCCGTCGCCGTGCTCCTGCCGGTCTTCGCCGTGATGGCGGTCGTGATCAAGCTCGACTCCCCGGGTCCGGTCTTCTTCCGGCAGGTGCGCGTCGGCCGCGGCGGCAAGCAGTTCCGGATCTGGAAGTTCCGCACCATGGTCGTCGACGCCGAGTCGCTGCTGCGCACGCTCGACCACCGGCCGGGCCACGTCCTCTTCAAGCTCCGTGCGGACCCCCGGGTGACCCGGGTGGGACGGGTGCTGCGGAAGTACTCCATCGACGAGCTGCCGCAGCTGTTCAACATCGTGCTGGGCCAGATGTCCCTGGTCGGGCCCCGGCCTGGCCTGCCGAGCGAGGTGGCGATGTACGATCGGGACTCTCATCGCCGACTTGCGGTTGCACCCGGTCTGACCGGGCTGTGGCAGGTCTCGGGGCGTTCGGACCTCTCCTGGGAGGACACGGTCCGCCTGGACCTCGACTATGTGGACAACTGGACGCTGCTGCGGGACTTCGGAATCGTCGTTCGTACAGTCAAAGCTGTTGTGCGTGGCTCTGGCGCCTACTAGTGAGTGTCGCCTAAACTCCCAGGCCGTTGTGTGAGCAAGCCAACACGTACGAACAACTGGATCCTCGACGGGAACGTCCCCCATGCAAACCTCCCCCCACCCCATGATTGCCGGCCGTTATGAGCTGCACCGCCTGATCGGGCGAGGCGGTATGGGCGAGGTATGGCAGGCCATGGACCTCACCCTGCAGCGCTGGGTCGCGGTCAAGGTCGTGCGGACGTCGGCCGATCCGACGATGATCGAGCGGTTCCGCCGTGAGTCGCTCTCCACCGCGGCCGCCAGCCACCCCGGCACCGTGCAGGTCCACGACGCCGGGATCGAACGCACCGCCAACGGCCCGATGGCCTTCCTCGTGATGGAGCTCCTGACCGGCCCCGACCTCGGCGAACGCCTGCGCTCGCACGGCCCGCTGATCGCCCGGGAGGCCGGTGAGGTCATCGTCCAGGCCGCGCGTACGCTCGCCGCGGTCCACGCCCAGGGGATCGTCCACCGCGACATCAAGCCGTCCAACCTCGTCTACGACAGCGACCGCAGGATCAGGATCGTCGACTTCGGGATCGCCCAGCTCGCCCGGCTGGGCGACCAGCGGCTGACCTCCACCCACGATGTGGTCGGAAGCCTCGGCTACCTCTCGCCCGAGCGTGGCTCGGGTGGCGAGGTGGGTCCGCCGAGCGACATCTACTCCCTGGGCTGCGTCTTCTACGAGATGCTCACCGGCCGCACCCCCTACTCCGGCGGTGCGCCGGCGACGATGGTCTACCAGCACGCCACCGCGCCCATCCCGCCCGTCAGTGGAGTGGTCCAGGTGCCGAAGATCATCGACGACCTGGTCGCGATGATGATGGCCAAGGACCCCGAGCAGCGGCCGAGCGCGCAGGACGTCGTCGCGGTGCTCACCGGCTCGGGCCCGCTGCCGGTCTTCGACGCCCAGGTGCCCAGACAGCGTCCGGTGCACCCGTCGGGTCCGATCAGCACCTCCGGTGCCTACGAGGCCTTCGGCGGTAGCGGCTCGTTCCCCGCTGCCGGGTCGACCGGTGCAACCGGCTCGTCGGGGGCGTTCGCGAAGATCGGGGCGAGTGGGTCGTTCCCGACCGGCGGGTCCCGGGTGGCGAAGCGCTCCGGCGCCAACCGGACGTTGAGCATCCTGCTGGCGGTGGCCCTGGTCGCTGTCGCTGTCGGCGGCCTGGCCACCTTTGCCTCCTTCCGGAGCGCTTCGGAGACCGGCCGGGCGGCCGCGCTCAGCGAGGCGCTCCCGGAGACCATCGAGCTCGCCGTCGACGTGATCTTCGAACGGGACGCGCTGCAGCCCGTCGCGCAGGCACCGGTCAACGTACGCTCCACCTACCTGCACACCACGGACCTCGCGGTCGAGGAGTGGCGGACGGCGGCGGCCGAGATCGACGTCGACGGTGACGCCGAGCTGCGGAGACTCCACCACGACATCACCGAGGTGCTCGACGACTTCGAGCTCTACCGGGTCGAGATGCAGGAAGGCGACCGGGCCAGCCAAGACGCCGCTCGCGAGGTCTACACCGCGCTGGCCAGCAACCTGCTGATGCTCGCGGCGCAGGTGCCGGAGCTGGAGGACAACCAGACCGGCGACCAGGTCCGCAACCTCAGCAGGCTGACGCAGGCGGCGGAGGCGTTCAGCATCGAGCGGGAGCTCATGGTCGTCGCGCTCTCCGATAACGAGATCGGCACGAAGTCGGTCAAGGAGCTCACCGACGCGGAGGCCTCATGGGTGAAGGCGTCCTCGGCGTTCTACTCGGGCGCCTCGCCCGAGCTCCAGGCCGAGCTCGACCGGGTCTCCGACGGCACCTTCGACAAGGGCTCGGGCGCGATGATGGTGCAGCGTACGGTCCGCGACGTCGCCGCCAAGGGCAGCATCGAAGGCGTCGCCACCGAGCTGAGGGCCGCGTCGAAGGGCGAGCCGATCGTCCGCACCTGGTCCGACGGCGCCGTCGAATACATCCAGAGCCTTCTTCAGGTGATCCTGAAGTCGGCCGAGACCATGGCCAACGACGTCACCGACGTGCACGAGCGTGCCAAGACCGGGTTGATCCTGCGGGCGGTGCTGACCGGGGTGGCGCTGGTCGCCGCGATCGGACTCGGGCTGGGGCTTTATCGGAGCCGGCGGACGTCTCGCTAGAGTGCGGCAGGTGACTTTCGTACCAGGTGTGCCTACGACCGAGATCCTCGCCTCCGACCACCTGCTGGCCGCCTGGCTCGCCGAGACCGCCGGCCGCCGGCTGCTCGAGGTGCGTGCCACCTCCGGCCTGGAGGGCAAGGAGCTCAAGGACGCCGGTGACTTGGCGGCCCACGAGCTGCTGATGGAGCTCGTCGCCGAGTACCGCCCGGAGGATGCGGTCCTCTCCGAGGAGGGCAAGGACTCCAAGGAGCGGCTCACCAAGGACCGGGTGTGGATCATCGATCCGCTCGACGGGACCCGCGAGTTCTCCGAGCCGCCGCGCGACGACTGGGCGGTGCACGTGGCGCTGTGGTCCTCCTCCAACGACGGAGAGCTGATCGCCGGAGCCGTCGCGCAGCCGGCGCTGGCCGATGCGTCCGTGCAGAGCACGTTCCACACCGGCGCCGCTCCGGTCGTACCGCCCTCGACCTCGGCCCGCCCCCGGATCGCGGTCTCCCGCAGCCGCCCACCGGCGTTCGTGGAGGCGCTGGCCGAGGAGCTCGGCGCCGAACTGGTGCCGATGGGATCGGCCGGCGTGAAGATGATGTCGGTCGTGCGCGACATCTCCGACGCGTACGTCCACGCGGGTGGGCAGTACGAGTGGGACTCCGCGGCGCCTGTGGCCGTCGCTGCCGCTGCTGGGCTGTTTACCTCGCGGATCGATGGTTCGCCGCTGCGCTACAACCAGGAAGATGTGTATCTGCCTGATGTCATCGTTTGTCGGCCTGAGCTGTCGGAGCAGATCCTGTCGTTCATCAAGCGGCACGGGGTATGAGGGCTTTTTGGCATTTCGCTGACCGCGAGGGTTTTCTCATTAGTTGATGTGGGCCGCCGACCCGTTCTTTGAGGGTGTTCTCGACCTGGCCCGGAGTCAAGGACGGCCTGCGGCCGCCGGCTGCGCCGGCCGCTTCGCGGTCCTTGACACCGGACCATGTCGAGAAAAAGACTTGGCTGGCTATCGGGGCGGCGGCCCGGGTGTGGCCACGGCACAGGAATTCACGGCGGGTGACCGCTCCACGCCTAGACCAGACATGGGGTCTCCGCGTGAAAGAAAAATTTCTTCCACCCGCCAACCCGGGCTCCGGGCCCGGGCCCGGCTCCATTTGAGGCGAACGAAAATTCGTTCGCCTCACCGGAAGGAAAATTCCTTCCGGCGATCGGCCCACCCCAGCTCTCAAGCCCCTACCCACCCAAACAGCTGCGCCACACCCCTGCCGCCGACCCGATAGCCAGCCAAAATTCTCGGCGACGGCCGGTGTCAAGGATCGCCGCAGGCGACCGGCGAAGCCGGCGGCCGAAGGCCGTCCTTTACTCCGGACGGCGGCGAGAACACCCTCCTCGAAAGGGTCGGCGGCAAACCCCAGCCACAAAACACGCCATCCCGCCGGCGTGCCAAAGAAACCTCATTCGCCGACCAGCAGCTCCTCGAGCGACTCCAGGCTCTGCCGCGCGTACCCCTTCCACATCCACCCGAAAACAGGCATCGCGTACGACGCGGCCTGAGACGTGGGCGTGACGTCCCAGGACCAGGTGACCCGGGTGCCGGTGCCCGCCGGGGCGAAGGACCAGGTCCCAGCGACGTGGCCGACCAGGAGCTTGAGCGGGCCTGAGAGCGGAGTGATCTCGTAGGAGAACGACGACGGGCTGTCGATGCTGGTCAGGGTCTCGCGCATCGTCGCGCCGTCGGCGAGGACGATCGTGCGGGTCTCGCCGGCGGCATCCCAGCCGCCGGCCTGGTCGCGGACCTCGGCGATCGGGCCGATCGCGGCGTACCGGCGACCGAAGATCTGCGGCAGCGGCGCCGGGAGGACGCGGGAGAGGGCGGTCTCGTAGGCGACCGGGATCGCTCGGGAGTATTCGAGGTGCACTGCCTCTGGGTGCTGGGTCATGGGTACGAGCATGGCACCACAGTGCTACCGATAGCGTGAAGGCGTGGTCGAGCAGATCGAGATCGAGACACCTGACGGCACCGCCGAGGCCTTTCTGGCCCGGCCCGAGAGCACGCCGAAAGGTGGCGTGCTCGTCTACATGGATGCCATCGGCCTGCGGCCGCGGCTGGCCGAGATGGTCGAGCGGGTCGCTTCCTGGGGCTACGTCGTGCTCGCCCCCAACACGTTCTACCGCGACGGCAGCGTGGCCGAGCTGGCGCCGACCGGCGACCTCCGCGAGCCCGCCGCCAGGGACGCGTTCTTCGCCGGCGGCGCGATGAACCGGGTCCGTGGCCTCACCGTGGACCGGCTGGCGGTCGACATCCCGGCGTACGTCGAAACCCTCCAGACGTACGTCACCGGCCCGCTCGCCACCCATGGCTACTGCATGGGCGCGCGGCTGGCGGTGCGGACCGCGGGGCGGTTCCCCGACGAGTTCGTCGCGGTCGGCGGCTTCCACGGCGGCGGGCTGGTCACCGCAGACGCGGACTCGCCGCACACGTGCATCGCCGGAACGAGGGCGGAGTACTACTTCGGCCACGCGGACCACGACCGCTCCATGACGCCGGAGAACGTCGATGACCTCAGCAGGGCCCTCGACGACGCCGGAGTGATCTACACCAACCTCATCTACCCCGACGCCCCGCACGGCTACACGATGGCGGACACCTCCTCCTACCAGGAGGCGGGGACTCATCGTCACTTCGCCGATCTCGAGGCGCTCTACGCCCGTACGATGGCCTGATGGCGAAACCGGTACTTGTCGTGATGGGAGTCTCGGGCTCGGGGAAGTCGACCATCGGGGCGGCGATCGCGGGGCGGCTGCGGGTGCCGTTCGAGGATGCCGACGACCTGCATCCGCCGGCGAACATCGAGAAGATGACCGCCGGGATCGCGCTCGACGACGATGACCGCTATCCCTGGCTCGAGGCGGTCGGCGAGTGGCTCGCCCGGCACGCCGAGCGCGGTGGCGTGATGGGCTGCTCGGCGCTGAAGCGGAAGTACCGCGACCAGCTCCGCCGGCACTGCCCGGAGGTGACCTTCCTCCACCTGGAGGGCACCCGTGAGGTGATCGCGAGGCGCCAGGCGAGTCGGCCGGGCCACTTCATGCCGGCCACGCTCCTGGATAGCCAGTTCAAGACGCTCGAGCCGCTCGAGCCGGACGAGGCCGGGATCGCCCTCGACGTCGACCAGCCCGTCGACGCGATCGTCGAGCAGTACGCAGGTCGGATCGGCGCCTGAGGCTGTGCCGAAAATGGGCCGAGACGGCGCCGAGAGGCGGCCGACACGCGCCCATCTCGGGTTGGGCACTGCGTGCCGGCCGCGGCCACACCCGGGTGAGGGACCAGCGGGCGGGCCCACATTCGACCGTAGCCCAGGATCCTGCCCCACAACAGGGGATCATCGGCTATTCGTGCAGGTCAGCCCGTAAAAATATCTCCGTGGAACACGTCCGGGACCTCGGACGCCTTCGAGGTGAACTCGGGGTCCCGCTTCTCCAGGAACGCCGCGACTCCCTCCTTGCCGTCGCCGATCGAGGCGTAGAACATCGCCAGCGAGTCGGACAGGTGCGCCTCGAGCGGGTGGCGCGCAGAGGCGTTGCGGGTGATCAGCTGACGGACGAGCGCGGTGCCGACCGGCGACCGGTTCTGGGTGAACCTCCGGGCCAGGTCGATGGCGGCGGGCAGCAGCTCGTCGGGCAGGTGGATGCTGCGGATCAGACCGCCTTCGAGAGCCTGGTCGGGGTTGAGGATCTCCGCGGTGTAGAGCCACTCGAGGGCCCGGGGAACGCCCACGACGCGCGGTAGGAAATAGGACGAGCAGGCCTCGGGGACGATGCCGAGCTTGCCGAAGACGAAGCCGATCTTCGCCTTCGAGGAGGCCAGCCGAGCGTCCATCGCGCAGAGCATCGTGGCGCCGATCCCGACCGCCGGGCCGTTGACGGCGGCGATCACAGGCTTGGGGAGCGCGTGGATCGCGAGAGTGACCTTGCCGCCGGTGTCGCGTACGCCATCGGCGTACTCGGGGTGGTTCGCCGGGTCGGCGAGGTGCTCGGCGAGCCTCTCGGGCGTCGGGTGCAGCGACTCGTCGAGGCCGAACACGTTGCCGGAGGCGGAGAGGTCCATCCCGGCGCAGAACGCCCGCCCGGCGCCCGTCACCACCACCGCGCGCACCTCGTCGGCCATCGCGTCGGTGGTGAAGACCTCCTCGAGCTCGCGCGCCATCGTCACCGTGAACGAGTTGAGGGCGTCCGGGCGGTTGAGGGTCAGGAGCGCGATGCCGTCGGCGTCCACGTCGAAGGTCAGGGTCTCGTAAGCCATGGGTCACAGTCTGTATTGATTCCGTTCGGCTACGGAAGGGCGGGTCTGCCTACTGACGAAAGTCAGTACCTCGGGTGAGAGGCGGCAACTACCGTGGTGAGCGTGAGTCTGCTGCGTCGGCCCCGCTTGTCAGAACCGATCCTGTCGGGCCTCCTGGTCGTGGCGGTCGCCGCGGAGCACCTCTACATGAGCGACGCCGGTCACCCGCAGTGGTCGGGCTGGTCGGCGCTGGTGGGAGTCCTCGGCGTCACGCTCGCGATGTGGGTCCGGCAGAGGCAGCCGGCGGTCGCGGTCGCACTCGTGTGCGCGCTGGTCGGTGGCACGGTGGTGGCCAACGACGGGTGGGTCCTGATCAGCTACATCGCGTTCGCGGCGCTGGTGAGCTTCCTCGTCGGCCGATGGGCCGACCGGGTGTGGCCGTCGGCGGTCGTGGCCGGCGTGGCCGTGGTGACGCTGACCGCGCTCGACGCCGTCGTCAACAGCGGCGGGGTGCAGGTCGCGATGGCCGGCAACATGGTCATCTTCATGGCGCTGCCGTGGCTCAGCGGCCGCTATCTGCGCCAGGTCGCCCGCAACCACTCGACCGAGATCGAGCAGGCCCAGCTCACCGAGCGTGCCCGGATCGCCCAGGAGATGCATGACTCGCTCGGCCACGAGCTCAGCCTGATCGCGCTCCGCGCCGGAGCGCTCGAGGTGGCACCGGGGCTCGGCGACGCCCACCGGGAGGCGGCCGGCGCCATCCGCACGGCCGCCGCCGGGGCGACCGAGCGGCTGGGCGAGATTGTCGGCGTTCTCCGCCCCGCCGCCGAGGAGGCGCCGCTGACCCCGGCCGCGGCCGGGATCGGTGGCCTGGTCGAGCGTGCGCGTGAGTCGGGGATGGACGTACGTCTGGAGGGCTCGCTCGACGACGGCGACGGGGTGCGGGACGTCGCGGCCCATCGCATCGTGCAGGAGGCGTTGACCAACGCGGCCCGGCACGCCCCGGGGTCGTCGGTGACGGTCTCGGTGGAGACCGGGGTCGACGGCGTACGCCTCTCGGTGACGAACGGCCGCGCGACCCTCCCACCGCGCGCCGGAGCCACCACCGGCCTCGGCCTGGCCGGGCTGGAGGAGGCCGCTCGCGCCGCCGGAGGCACGCTGCGCCACGGCCCCGCCGCCGGTGGCGGGTTCGAGGTGGTCGCCGATCTCCCGGCCCGCGAGGACCAGCGGCGCGGGGTGCGCCTGTGATCCGGGTGCTGCTCGCCGACGACGAGGCGATGGTGCGGGCCGGCGTACGAGCGATCCTGGAGACCGACGAGCGGATCGAGGTGGTCGCCGAGGCCGCCGACGGGCGCGAGGCGGTCGCGGCGGCCCAGCGCCACCGGCCCGACGTCGCGCTGCTCGACGTCAGGATGCCGCGGATGGACGGCCTGGCCGCCGGAGCCGAGATCGCCCGGACCGCCCCGGAGACCGCGCGGGTCATGCTGACCACCTTCTCCGAGGACGCCTACATCGCCCGGGCCCTCGGCGACGGGGCGAGCGGGTTCCTGCTGAAGTCCGGCGACCCCCGCGAGCTGCTCGCCGGCGTGCACGCGGTCGCCGACGGCGCCGCCTTCCTCTCGCCACGGGTCGCCCAGCGGGTCATCGCCGAGCTCGGCGCGGGTGCCGGTGACCGGATGTCGCGGGCCGCGGACGCTCGGGCCAAGGTCGCCGCCCTCACCGACCGCGAGCGCGACGTGATGGCGCTGGTCGGCGCCGGACTCTCCAACGCCGAGATCGGCCGCCGTCTCCACCTCGTGGAGGGGACCGTGAAGGCCTACCTGAGCACCGCCTTCGGTCGTCTCGGCGTACGCAACCGGGTACAAGCAGCAGTCCTCGCTCACGAGGCGGGGCTCGTGAGCGAGGACTGAGGTCGCCGGTGGTCGAGGCTCAGGCGTCGCGCCTGCGGAACACCACGTAGCCGGCCAGGAGCGTGACCACCGACCAGCCGGCGAGGAGTCCGAGACCGCCGTTGCCGTCGTAGGGGAGCCCGTCGTCGAGCCCGAAGATGGTCGCGATCCCGACGCCGAGATACTCCGTGCCGGCGGTCCCCGGCAGGTAGTAGGACACCTCGGTCATCAGGTCCATCCCGCTCATCATCAGCACCATCGGCAGCAGGAAGAGCGCCAGGCAGGCGACGACCAGCGCCCCGGCCGTGCTGCGCAGCGCCACGGCGAGACCGATCGCCAGCGCGACGACCGCGCCCATGTAGACGCTCATCCTGCCGGCGACCTCGGCCACCGCGGTGACGTCGAAGACTCCGTAGTCACCCGCGGTCAGGTAGCCGAGGCCGGCGCCCAGGAGGGCGAGGAGCGCCCCGGCGACCAGCGCGACGACCTCGACGACCAGCAGCTTCGCCACCAGCACCCGGCCGCGCCGGGGCTCGCACTGGAGCGTCGTCCGCATGCTGCCCGAGGCGTACTCCGAGGTCACCGTCAGCAGGGCCAGCGCGATCAGGGCGAACTGGGTGAAGAGCATCCCCGCGGTGGCGACCTCCTCGACGTGGAGCAGCTGGTCGGCGTGGGACAGCTCCAGGTTGGGATCGGCGGCGTCGAAGCCCAGGGGCACCGAGTAGAGCGCCATCAGCGCGGCCGCGCCGATCAGGCACCACCAGGTCGAGCGGACCGACCAGAGCTTGGTCCATTCGGACGAGATCGCGGCCAGGAAGGGACTCAGCATCACGCCACCTCCGTCCCGGTGTACTCGACGCTGCCGGCGGTCAGCCGGAAGTACGCCTCCTCGAGCGATCCGTGCCTCCCGACGAACTCGGCCATCGTGGCGTCGGCGAGCAGCCGCCCACGGCCCAGCACGACCAGATGGTCGGCGGTCTGCTGCATCTCGCTCATCAGGTGGCTGGAGACGAGGACCGTACGCCCCTCCGCGGCGAGCGACCTCAGCAGCTTCCGGATCCACATCACCCCGTCGGGATCGAGCCCGTTGACCGGCTCGTCGAAGAGCATCACCCGCGGGTCGCCGAGCAGCACGCCCGCGATCCCGAGCCGCTGGCTCATGCCGAGCGACAGGTTGCCCGCCCGCCGCCGGGCGACCCCGGCGAGGCCGACCCGCTCGAGCACCTCGTCGACCCGGGCCACCGGGATCGAGTTGCTCCGCGCCATCGCCACCAGATGCGTACGCACCCGGCGGCCGGGGTGGACCGCCTTGGCGTCGAGCAGCGCACCGACCTCGCGCAGCGGACGCCGCAGCGAGGCGTACGGACGGCCGTCGATGGTCGCGGTCCCCGAGGTCGGCCGGTCCAGGCCGAGGATCATCCGCATCGTGGTGGACTTCCCGGCGCCGTTGGGGCCGAGGAAGCCGGTGACCCGGCCGGGCTGGATCTGCAGGGTGAGATCGTCGACCGCGGTGGTCGCGCCGTATCTCTTGGTCAAGTGGTCCAGAGTGATCATGACTCGAACCTAGGGACGTACGCGGCCGGCCACAGTGGACGAAAAGCAGCCGTCCCTACCGACGAAAGTCAGTAGGGACGGCTGGGTGGAACGGGCTACTCGGGCAGACCGGTCGCCGTGCAGATGTCCGCCGGGATCTGGTCGACGGTGTCCTCCTTGATGTGGCCGAACATCGTCAGCGCGTCCTCCTTGCGCCAGTGGACCGCGAAGTCGCTGATCGGGACGCCACAGGTCATCGCGGAGCCGCCCGCGAGCGCCTTGAACGCCCACAGGAACTTCGCGCCGCCGATGACGCTCATGCCCTCGCCGACCTTGAGGCCCTCGGCGCCCTCGCCCATCTCAGCCAGCTTGGCCGGGTTCAGCAGAGTGCCCAGGCTGGTGGCCTTCTTGCCGATCGCCGAGATGACCTCGGTCTGGTTGGCGCCACGGCCGAGGTCGCCGTCCTCGGCCGCGTAGCGGGAGCGGGAGTAGGCGAGCGCGGTGACGCCATCGACCTCCTGGCAGCCCTTCTTGATGTCCAGGCCCGCCTTGGGGTCCTTCATGTCCTTCTTCGGGCAGATCTCGATGCCGCCCACGCCGTCGACGAGGCGGGCCAGACCGCCCATACCGATCTCGACATAGCCGTCGATGCGTACGCCGGTGTTCTGCTCGATCGTCTGCACCAGCAGCTCGGGGCCGCCGTAGGCGAAGGCCGCGTTGATCTTGGTCTCGCCGTGACCCGGGATCGGCACGATGGAGTCACGGGGGAGGGTCACCACGATCGTCTTCCCGGCACCGGTGTGCAGCAGCTTGATGGTGTCGGTGCGGCTGCCGGCGGCGTCACCGGTGGAGAGCTTCTTCTTCTCCTCGGCGGTGAGACCTTCGCGGGAGTCGCTGGCGACGATGAGGTAGGTCGTGCCCGGCTGGTCCGCGGGTCGCTCGCCCGCGGTCGGCTCATAGGGGACCTTGTCGACCTTGTTCCAGGCGCTGATGCCGATCCAGGCGACCGCGCCGACCAGGATCAGCACCGGGATCATCACGATGGCAACGAACTTGCGGAACGGGTGGCGCTTCTTCGGCTTCGGTGCGCGGCCCCCGCGACCGCCGCCGTAGCCATCGCCCGGACCCCCATAGCCGTTGCCGCCGTTGCCGCCGTACTCGCTCGGCTGGCTCCAGCCACCCTGCTGGCCGTAGCCCTGGTCATACCCCTGGTCATAGCCAGGCGTCGGCGCGATCTGCCCAGGCTGGGGCAGCGGCCGGTCATAGCCGCCACGCGGCGGCGCCGGAGGCGGCGCGCCGCCGGCAGGGCGCCGGACGGTGGGCATGACATTGGTGGGCTCGGGCCCCGAGGGCTGAGCAGGCTGGCCACCACCGTACGCCCAGCCGTACTGCTGCGACCGGGGATCGTTGGGGCTGCCAGGGTTGCGGGGGTTTGGCATGCGCTCAAACGTACCGTGCCAGGCCGCTAAAGTTAGTCGGCGCGTCGCACCACCGTGTTACTCGTGTGACTGGTGATACTGGCGGTGCAAACTCTTCACTCGAGGGACCCCAGATGGCTGAGCAGAACTACCGGCCCCAGCGTACGGCCGCCGAGCGCGCCTCCCGCGTGCGGTTCCGTCGCGCCATGGCGCTGCTGCTCATCACGCTGCTCCTGCCGGGGTCCGCCCAGCTTGTCGCCGGCAACCGCCGCGTCGGCCGGATCGCGATCTGGACCGTCATCGGTCTCGCGATCACCGCCGGGCTCGTCTTCGGGATCTCCCTGCTGTGGCACGGCCTGATCTTCCGGCTGGGCACGACGCCGTGGCTGCTGGGCCTGTTCCGGATCGCGCTCATCGCCGGCGCCATCGCCTGGGCTGGTCTCTTCATCGACGCCTGGCGCCTGGGCCGCCCGCTCGAGCTCGATCTCAAGCAGCGCCGCATCGTGGTCGCGATCAACGGCGCGCTGGCCTTCTCCGTGGCCGCGACCCTGATCTTCGGCGCCCACCTGGTCGGCGTGCACAAGGGCATGGTCGAGGCGATCTTCGCCGGTGCCGAGGCGGCCGAGGCCCACAACGGCCGCTTCAACGTGCTGCTCGCCGGCGCCGACTCCGACGGCGGGAAGACCCGCTGGGGCCTGCGCCCCGACTCGCTCACCGTCGCCTCCATCGACGCCGTGACCGGACGTACGGTGCTCATCGGCCTGCCCCGCAACATGCAGAACTTCACCTTCGACGACGGCTCGCCGATGGACGAGGAGTTCCCGCGCGGCTTCGACTGCGACGGCTGCTACCTCAACGGCGTGAGCACCTGGGCCGGTGAGCACAAGGAGCTCTACAAGGGCGAGAAGGACCCCGGGATGGCCGCCACCGTCGACGCCGTCGAGGGCATCACCGACCTGCAGATCAGCTACTACGCGATCGTCGACCTCAACGGCTTCGAGGAGATCGTGGACGCCATCGGGGGAGTCACCCTGAACGTCCGCCAGCCGATCCCGGTCGGGCTCCCCTCCGACAGCTTCTACACCCACATCCAGCCCGGCACGAAGAAGCTCGACGGCTGGGAGACCCTCTGGTACGCCCGGGCCCGCCACGACTCCGACGACTACTCCCGGATGGCCCGCCAGAAGTGCGTCCTCAACGCGATCCTGCAGCAGACCAGCCCCGCTGACGTCGTACGCCACTACCAGGACGTCGCGAAGGCGACCGGCTCCACCATCACCACCTCGGTCCCACCGAGCGAGATCGAGCGGTTCTCGGCGCTGGCGCTGAAGGCGAAGTCGCAGAAGATCTCGACGCTCTCGCTGGTGCCCCCGCTGGTCAACACCGCCGACCCGGACATGTCCGACATCCACGCCGAGGTGCGCAAGGCGGTGAAGAAGGCCACCCCGAAGAAGGAGGAGGTCTTCGCCTCGCCGGGCACCGGCGACGACGGCGAGACGAAGGCACCTGCGCCGAAGAACAAGACGAAGGCCACCGGCGACTCCGACAAGGGCGGCCCGGTCACCGGCGGCTCCCTGGGCTCGCGCAACAAGGGTTACCAGGCCAACGAGACCGACGACCTCGCCTCAGCGTGTTGAACAACGGGTTAAGCGCAGGTCACAGCGACTCGCTGATTCCCGGGATACCCCGCGGTCGCGGCTAGTCTGGATCCGTGCCAGGGAGCAATCGTGTCGCCGCCGTCGTGGTGACCTTCAACCGTCTCGAGCTGCTGCAGCGACTGCTGGAGCGGCTCGACGTGGTCGACGGCCTCGACGAGGTGATCGTCATCGACAACGCCTCCACCGACGGTACGTCGCAGTGGCTCGCCGAGCTCGACGGCGCCGAGGAGCCGGGTCAGCGCCAGGTGCCGGTGATCGCCCGCACCCTGGAGCGCAACAGCGGCGGCGCCGGCGGCTTCCATGACGGCCTCGAGATGGCGATCGAGCGCGGTGCCGACCTGGTCTGGCTGATGGACGACGACGGCCTGCCCGACACCGACTGCCTCGGGCTGCTGCTCAAGCAGACCGACCTCGACTTCTGGGGACCGCTCGTCGTCGACGAGGGTGACCCCGGCCGCCTGGTGTTCCCGATCAGGCTCCCGGGCCGCTCCAAGGTCGTGCACCAGCTCGCCGACGTCGAGGCAGCCGCCACCGACGGCCTGATCAAGGACATCGTGATCCCGTTCAACGGCGTCCTGGTCACCCGGGACCTGGTGGAGCGGATCGGCTACCCCCGAGCCGAGTACTTCATCTGGGGCGACGACCACGAATACCGACTCCGGGCCGAGAAGGCCGGGGCCCGGATCGCGACCGTCGTCGGCGCTCAGGTACGCCACCCGTCCGTCGGCGATCTCGGCACCCCGATGGCGTGGGGGAGGGCGACGTACAACCACACGCCGAGCGACCTGAAGCACTACTGCATGGCGCGCAACAACCTGCTCAACCTGCGCGACTACCGAGGGTGGCCCTTCGCTTTGGCTTTCGTGGCGAAGACTCTATGGTTCTACCTGCTCACCAAGCCGCAGCCGAAGCGGATCCGGCTCTCTGCGCAGGCGTGGTGGGCTGCCATCCGGGGGGACTTCAGTGGACACGAGAGGTTCCTTCGTTGAGCACCACCCGTGAGACGGTCGCGATCGTCGTCGTCACCTACAACCGCGCCGACATGCTGCGCGGGCTGCTCGACGGGCTCACCAAGCTCGACCAGCCCGCCGACGCGGTGATCGTCGTCAACAACGCCTCCACCGACCACACCGCGCAGGTCCTCGCCGAGGCCGTCACGCCCAACCTGCAGGTCATCGACAGCCCGGAGAACCTCGGTGGCGCCGGTGGCTTCCACCTCGGCACCAAGGCCGCGGTCGAGCAGGGCTGGGACCGCCTCTACCTGATCGACGACGACGTCGTCCCGGCCCACGACTGCCTCGAGGTGCTGCTCGCCCAGGACGAGGACTGCCTCTTCTCGGTGCGTGAGGACAAGAACGGCAAGCTGATCGAGCTGGCCGCGCTGAAGTTCGACCTGCGCAACCCGCTCGCGATCAAGCCCAAGACCGCCTCGGTCATGGACACCTACCCGACCCGCGACGCGCTTCCGGAGCGGGTCGCGGTGGAGAACGTCGCCTTCGAGGGCTTCATGATCCGCCGCACCGTCCTGGAGGAGATCGGGCTTCCCGATCCCACCTACTTCATCTTCTACGACGACGTGGATCTCGCGATCCGCGCCCGCCGCGCCGGCCGCACCATCTGGGCCGTACGCGACGCGGTGCTCGTGCGACGGCTCGACTTCAGCCAGCAGCACGACCTGGCCGGCTGGAAGGGCTTCTACATGTACCGCAACCTCTTCGTCGTCCACTTCCGCTACGGCGAGAACGTCCTCGTACGTCTCAAGCCCTGGCTCATCACGGCGGCTGTGGTTCTCCTCAGCCCGCTGCGAGGCGGCAAGCACGAGGCCGTCAACGTGATCAAGGCCCTGCGCGCCGCGCGGGGCATGCGAACCCTGCCCACCTCCTCCTGACCGACCCCTTACCCACAGAGACCTAGACTGAGCGATCGTGTCCTTCCCTGAAACCACTCCTGACCTCGTCGTCGTCGGCTCCGGCCTCTTCGGCCTCACCATCGCCGAGCGCGCCGCCACCGAGCTGGACAAGAAGGTGCTCATCATCGAGCGCCGTCCGCACATCGGTGGAAACGCCTACTCCGAGTTCGACGAGGAGACCGGCATCGAGGTGCACAAGTACGGCACCCACCTCTTCCACACCTCCAACGAGAAGGTGTGGAACTACGTGCGGAAGTTCACCGACTTCACCGACTACAAGCACAAGGTGTTCGGCAAGTACAAGGGGCAGGTCTACTCCCTGCCGATGAACCTCGCGCTGATCAACCAGTTCTTCGGGAAGTCGCACACCCCCGACGAGGCGCGCGCGCTGATCGCGGAGCAGGCCTCCGAGTTCAACACCGAGGACGCCAAGAACCTCGAGGAGAAGGCGATCTCGCTGATCGGCCGTCCGCTCTACGAGGCCTTCATCAAGGGCTACACCGCCAAGCAGTGGGAGAAGGACCCCAAGGAGCTGTCGCCGGACATCATCACGCGCCTCCCGGTCCGCTACACCTTCGACAACCGCTACTTCAACGACAAGTACGAGGGTCTCCCGGTCGACGGCTACACCGCGTGGCTGGAGCGGATGGCCGACCACCCGAACATCACGGTCATGCTCGACACCGACTTCTTCACCGTGGTCGACGACTACAAGGGCAAGGTCCCGATCGTCTACACCGGACCGGTCGACGAGTACTTCGGCTTCTCCGCCGGCAAGCTGTCCTGGCGCACCGTGGACCTCGAGTCCGAGATCCTCGACGTGGACGACTACCAGGGCACCGGCGTGGTCAACGCCAACGACCCCGAGGTCCCGTTCACCCGCGAGCTGGAGTTCAAGCACCTCCACCCCGAGCGTGCCGACCGCTACAAGCCCGGCAAGACGATCGTGGTGAAGGAGTACAGCCGCTTCGCCCAGGAGGGCGACGAGCCGTACTACCCGATCAACACCGCCGACAACCGCGAGAAGATCCTGGTCTACCGCGACCTGGCCAAGAAGGAGCCGATGGTGCTCTTCGGTGGCCGCCTCGGCACCTACAAGTACCTCGACATGCACATGGCGATCGCGTCCGCGCTCACCATGTTCGAGAACAAGCTCCGTCCCCACTTCGAGGACGGCACCCCGCTCACCTCCGGAGGCGTTGACGAATGAGCGTGACCCGACTGCTCCAGCGGCAGATCCTGCCCCTGGACCGTGACTCCGACGTACTCCCGCTCTACGTCGACAACCAGGCTGCCATCCTCGACGCCGACAAGTACGAGGTCGGCTCCGACAAGACGGCCCAGGCGCTGAACAACGCCCAGATCCGCCAGTCGATCAACGACGGGACCCAGATCCACCCCGACCAGATCGAGTCGCGTACGGCCCTGCGGATCCTGAAGAGCGAGCGGCTCTCGCTCGGCACCTACTTCAACGCGTTCCCAGCCAGCTACTGGCGCCGGCACACCGTGGTCGACAGCGTGAAGCTGACCGTCGCCCTCCAGGGTCGCGGCGCGAGCGTCATCGTCTACAAGTCGATGGCCAACGGCCGCTCGCAGCGCGTCGACGCCGCCGACACCGGCACCAACCCCGAGGGCACCTTCACCTTCGACCTGCCGCTGAAGCCGTTCGTCGACGGCGGCTGGTACTGGTACGACGTGGTCGCCTCCGACGAGGACGCCGTCATCACCTCGGCCGAGTGGACCGCGGAGGTCCCCGACGACCGTGCCGAGCACGGCACCGTCGACATCTGCGTCACCACCATGAACAAGCCCGACTTCTGCGCCAAGCTGCTCGCGCAGATGGGTGAGGACGAGGCGCTGCGCCCCTACCTCGACACCGTCTTCGTGATGGAGCAGGGCACCAAGAAGGTCGCCGACGACGTCGAGTTCCCCGCGGCCGAGAAGGCCCTGGGCGACCTGCTGCACATCATCGAGCAGGGCAACCTGGGTGGCTCCGGCGGCTACGCGCGCGGTCAGCTCGAGTCGCTGCGCAAGGGCACCGCGACGTACGCCCTGATGATGGACGACGACGTCGTCTGCGAGCCCGAGGGCATCATCCGCGCGATCACCTTCGGTGACCTCGCCAAGCGGCCGACCATCGTCGGTGGCCACATGTTCTCGCTCTACGCCAAGTCCCGCCTGCACTCCTACGGCGAGATCGTCCAGCCGTGGCGCTTCTGGTGGCAGTCGGCTCCCGGCGTCTACGGCGACTGGGACTTCGGCGCGCGCAACCTGCGCTCGACCCGCTGGCTGCACAAGCGCGTCGACGTGGACTTCAACGGCTGGTTCATGTGCCTGATCCCACGCAAGGTGATCGAGGAGATCGGGCTCTCGCTGCCGGTCTTCATCAAGTGGGACGACTCCGAGTACGGCCTGCGCGCCAAGGCCGCCGGCTTCCCGACGGTGTCGTTCCCGGGTGCGGCCGTGTGGCACGTCCCGTGGACCGACAAGAACGACGCCCTCGACTGGCAGTCCTACTTCCACCAGCGCAACCGTTTCGTGGCCGCGCTGCTGCACTCGATCTACGACGACGGCGGCCGCATGGTCACCGAGTCGTTCTCCCACCAGATCAAGCACCTGGTCTCGATGCAGTACTCGACGGTCATGCTGCGCCACCAGGCGCTGCTCGACGTGCTCGCCGGCCCCGAGAAGCTCCACGAGACCCTCGCGACCCAGCTTCCCGCCGTACGCGAGATGGTCAAGGACTACCCGGACGCGCAGCTCAAGGCCGACCGTGACGAGTTCCCGCCCGTGCGCCGCCACAAGCCGCCGCGCAAGGGCAAGGAGGACACCGAGGTCCCGACCGGCCGCGAGGTCAAGCTGGCCGCGCTCAAGGCGCCGATCCGGCAGATCATGAAGCCGCGCAAGCTCTCCACGGAGTTCCCCGAGGCCGAGCTCGCCGCGATGGACAACCAGTGGTACCGGATCACCAAGTACGACAGCGCCATCGTGTCGATGAACGACCAGCAGGGCGCTGCCTTCTACCGACGTGACAAGAAGCTCTTCAACCAGATGCTGAAGGACACCATCAAGGTGCACCGCCGGCTCAAGCGCCAGTGGCCGAAGCTGGCCGAGGAGTACCGCTCCAAGCTGAGCGAGTTCACCTCGCCGGAGGCCTGGGAGAAGACCTTCGAGCCGTGGCTGGTCGCTGAGGAGAAGGGGTCCGATGGCAACCGGAGTTGATGAACGCCCCGTACGGATCGTCGACGCGCCGCTGGCACCGCCGGCGGAGAACCTCGGTCTGCTCTCGGTCTTCAAGCGCCGCTACCTCCTCAAGCTGCTCGTGCAGCGGGAGATCAGCGGTCGCTACTCCAACTCGATCCTCGGCGTCTTCTGGTCCTACATCAACCCGCTGACGCAGTTCCTCGTCTACTGGATCTTCATGGGCAAGATCATGGGCGCGGACAAGGGGATGGACAACTACCCGGTCCACCTGTTCGCCGGGCTCGTCATCGTCCACTTCTTCACCGAGACCTTCGGGGCAGGGACGCGGTCCCTGCTCGGCAACAAGGGACTGCTGAAGAAGATGGCGATGCCGAAGGAGATGTTCCCGGTCGCCTCGATGCTGGTCTCGCTCTACCACCTGGTCCCGGCGACGCTGATCCTCATCGTCGTCTGTCTGTTCAGCGGGTGGACGCCGAACTGGGAGACGATTCCCTCGCTCCTGCTCGCGCTCGGCATCGTGATGGCACTGGGCACCGCCCTGGCGCTGGTCTTCAGCCTCGCCAACGTCTTCTTCCGGGACTTCGGCAGCGCGGTCAACATCCTGACCAACTACATCCGGTTCGGCGTACCGATGATGTATCCGTTCTCGATGATCCAGGAAGCGCTCGGCGAGAAGTCCTGGATCTACCTGCTCAACCCGATCTCGGACGCCGTGCTGCTCTTCCAGCAGGCCTTCTGGGTCGGGGTGACACCGAACCCGGAGGCGACCGCCGCCGAGCACCTGCCCGAGAATCTGTGGATGTGGGGTCTGGGTGCGTTCGGTGTCTCGCTGGTCCTGCTGGTGATCGCCCAGCTGATCTTCAGCAAGCATGAGAACAAGATTCCGGAGCGTCTGACATGACCGCCGACTCGATCGTGGTGGACGGAGTCACCAAGAACTTCACGCTCCGCTACCACCGCAGCATCAAGGACATCACCGTCGCCAAGATGAAGGGACGGGCCGTCTCCAACACCTTCAAGGCGCTGGACGACGTCACCTTCACGATCAAGCAGGGCGAGTCGGTCGGCCTGATGGGCCTCAACGGCTCGGGCAAGTCGACCCTGCTGAAGCTGATCAGCGGCGTGATGCGACCCGACCAGGGCGTCGTGAAGACGCGTGGCCAGATCGCGGGCCTGATCGCGACCGGTGCGGGCTTCCACCCGCAGCTCTCAGGCCGGGAGAACATCTTCCTCAACGCCGCGATCTACGGGCTCTCCGCCGAGGAGACCGCCGAGATCTACGACGACGTGGTGAACTTCGCCGAGCTCGGCGACCACCTCAACTCCCCGGTCGGCAACTACTCCTCGGGGCAGTACTCGCGTCTGGGGTTCTCGGTCGCCGTCCACATCGACTCCGACATCTTCCTCGCCGACGAGGTCCTCGCCGTCGGTGACAAGCCCTTCAAGAAGAAGTGCATGGAGAAGATGGAGGAGATCCGCGACAGCGGCCGCACCGTGGTCTACGTCAGCCACGCCGCCGGCTCGGTCAAACGGATGTGCGACCGCGTCATCTGCCTGGAGAAGGGCCGCCTGGTCTTCGACGGCGACGTCGACGAGGGCATCGAGTACCTCCACTACGGTGAGGACGACGCCAAGGGATCGGCCAAGCTCAAGCAGCTCGAGGCTGCGGACAGCGCGCTCGGCGCAGAGGTCTGAGTCTGTTCAGCACGGGGAGAGCCCGCGAGGAATTACAGGTTTGTAGTTCTTTGCGGGCTCTTCCCAACCTCTGTGGCTGATGTGAAAGATGTTCCCTGGTGTTACGAAACCAGGGGGATCCATACGTGCATTCGCAGGCCGGAGAAGAGCAGTCGAGCGACGTCGAGCGCGCTCGGTCGCGCTATGTCGCCTCGACCCAGCAGCTGCTCGTGCTCGGGTTCGTCCTGGCGGCGCTGGTCCCGGCGAGCACCGTCGTCGACCTGAAGGTGGTCCGTCCCGGTGAGGTTCCCGTCTCCGGGAGCCAGGTGGCGGTGCCGTCAGCGGCGCAGGTGCCGTCCGATCCGGTCGACGCCCACCTCGAGGAGATCTCGCTGACCGCACCCTCCGGGCACGGCATGTCCGGACGGATCACCGCTGAGGCCAAGAAGGCCACCTCCGCGGGCGATGCGGTGACCGTCACCAGCCTGCCGCAGCCGGTGGACGGCTTCGGGACCGTCGGACTCACCTGGGCGCCCGGCGCGGTCGTCCCGGAGGAGGCGATCGGGGCTGACGTACGCACGCTGGAGGACGGGACGTGGAGCGACTGGCAGGCGTTGGACGTCCACGTCGACGACCATGCTCCTGACCCGGACTCCGCGGAGGCCGACGGATCGAGGCCGGGCACCATGGAGGCGGTGGTCGGCGAGGTCGACCAGGTCCAGACCCGGCTGCGGCTGACCGGTGCCCAGGTGCCGGCCGACCTCAGGCTGGCCGTGATCACGCCCGGCGAGGCGGTCGCGAGCCGCAGCGAGCCACCCGAGATCGAGACCGGAGCAGATGACGCGCCGGAGCCGGCGGCGGGCGCCCAGGGCACCACGAGTGCCGAGCAGGGGGAGACGGCGACGCTGTCGGCGGCGGCGTACACCGCCAAACCCAGCATCTACAGCCGTCGACAGTGGGGTGCCGACGAGAGCGTGCGCGAGGCCGGCCCGCCCGACTACCACGAGGTCCGCGGTGGCTTCGTGCACCACACCGTCAACACCAACTCCTACACCAGGGACCAGGTGCCGGGGATCATCCGGAGCATCTACGCCTACCACGTGCAGAGCCGAGGCTGGCGCGACATCGGCTACAACTTCCTGATCGACAAGTTCGGCCGGATCTGGGAGGGCCGCTACGGCGGCGTCGACCGCCCCGTCGTCGGTGCGCACACCTCGGGCTACAACAGCTACGCCTTCGCCGCCTCCGCGATCGGCAACTTCGACAACGTCGCACCCCCGACCGCGCTGGTGAACGCCTTCGGGACGCTGTTCGCGTGGAAGCTGTCGCTGCACGGTGTCCGCGGCAACAAGGGCTCCACCCGGATCGGCGACCGCACCTTCTCGTACGCGATCATGGGCCATCGCGACGCCGGCTCCACCGCGTGCCCGGGCCGCTACCTCTACGCCAAGCTGAGCACGATCCGCTCGCAGGCGGGCTCGAAGCAGGCGAGCTGGGCGGCGCGCGAGCTGCAGTCACAGATCAGCGGCCGTGGCTACCCGGACCTGGTCGCCCGGCGGGCCGGCGACCGGCGGATCGTCGTGATCCGCACCGACGGCAACGCCCGCTTCGGTACGCCGCGGGCCACCAACCTGATCGGCGGCACCTCGGCCACCTTGATGAACGCCGGTGACTGGGACCGCGACGGCGACGGCGACATCCTGATCCGCCACACCGACGGCACGATCCGGGTCAACCGCGGCAACGGCACCGAGACGTTCGCCACCGGCGTCATCATCGGACGCGGCTTCGAGTCCGTCACGGTCATCGACGTGGTCAGCGACATCACCGGCGACGGCTGGCCCGACCTCGTGGGCAAGCACTCCACCGGTGAGATCCGGGTCTGGCCCGGGCGCGGCACCAGCGCCCTGGGCGCGTCCTACCGGATGCGCAGCGCGGTGAGCGGCTCGACCCAGGTCGTCGGCGCCGGCCGCTTCTACGCCGACGACGGCTCGCCCGAGGTGGTCGTCAGGACCGCGAGCAAGCTGCTGATCTTCCGCACCAACGGCCCCGGCGGCCTGACCACCTACTCCGACCCCGGGATCGACACCAGCGTCTTCGACTTCATCCTCGCGACCAAGGATCTGCGCGGGGCCTCCACCGGCGGCGACCTGCTGCTGCGTCGCAAGTCCGACGGGATGTGGTTCGCCTATGAGCACAACCAGGGCGGCGGCTGGGACCGCAAGTCCCAGATGGGCGTCGTGCGGGGCTACGACCAGTTCGGATAGCACCGGAGTCCGACAGGCATTCTCGCCGAACTCTCTTGTTGCGAATTGTCGCTATCACGGTAGTTCCGAGGATTTCATGGACAGGGCCAGCGATATGTGCTTATTGTGTTTTGTGGCGAGTTCGCGACAGGGAGAACAAAGCGCACTTCTCTGTCGATGACTGTCTCGAATTTCTAGGGTTTCTCGGGAACTTGGAAAGGAGGCTGCTCATGTCTGATCCCGGCATCATTGACGCGATCATCCAAGCGGTGATCGCCCTTCTGAACAGCCTGTAGCCCGCACATGACGCTGCGTCGCACTGCGGCGGCGCCTTCGATCTGCCACGGCTCCCAGACGGTTCAACCGCCCCATGGAGCCGTGGAGCGCCGCTTCGTCGTACCCGTCGGCGCCCAGTCGGCGTCAGTCCCGGATCGCGAATCCTGGACTGGCGCCGATTCGTTTTCTGCACGATAACGGAAAGCCGAACGGATGTTATCCCGCTGAGGAGCGCGGGATTATCGAGCACTTATGCGTGGGGTGCTACGCGTTGACGCGACATATTGCGACGTCGTACCCCTAATATCGAGACATCATGAAAAGTGATCCGGGAAATGCGTCGCGCGCTCGCTCGAGGCGACGGCCTTCACGCGCTCGTCGGTCGCGTTGGTGACCAGCACCAGCGAGCCGCCGCCGGCGAGCAACGAGGCCAGGAGCTCGGCGCCGGCCGGTGAGGCCGAGGGGACGGTGGAGAGGAGCCGTACGGCCTTCCCCTCGCCTCCGAACAGGTCGGCGTGGCTGGTCTCGACGCCGTCCCACGAGGTGGCCGCGTCGTCCGCGGCCGGCGGGTCCCAGGGGGTGAAGGCGTCCGGCTGTCCCCAGACCTCGATGCCGACGTCGTGCACGCCCTGGGGGAGCGGGTCGGCGAAACGTACGCCGAAGGGCAGCAGCGAGCACGCCAGCGTCGGCCGCTTCGCGGCGTCATCCGCCCAGGCGGGCAGCGTCTCGGGGCCGCAGACGACGGCGTCGGGGCTCTCGGAGTCGGTCACCACGAGTCCGGTGTTCCAGGCGGCGCCGAGGAAGACGGTGGCCAGCCAGTGGGTGGGCAGGTCGATCCGGATGCTGTCCCCGCGCTCGAGCCCGTGCTCGTCGAGGAGCAGGCCGGAGGCCTTGGCCACCCAGTTGGCGTACGTCGTGGTGGACAGCTCCTGGCGCTCGCCGCTCGCTTCGTCATAGAAGGTGACGAACGGACCGCCTGGGTCCGTCCGGAGCGCTTGGGCGAGGGTCTCGGGATAGGTCTGCACATCGAAACCCTAAGGTGTGCGGCATGAGCGAGCGCCAGCGAGCGACCGGCGGGTCCATCATGCCGTCACGTCCGTATTCTTCGACGTGCCCTACGGAGGTGGCGGCATGACGTTCTGGGCAGTGATCCCCGCTGGTGGTGCCGGCACCCGGCTGTGGCCGCTCTCGCGGTCCTCGGAGCCGAAGTTCCTGCGCGACCTCACCGGCCACGGACGTACCCTCCTGCAGGAGACCTACGACCGCCTCGAGCCCGTCTCCGACGGCATCATGGTGGTGACCGGCGCGGTCCACGAGCGGGCCGTGTGCGAGCAGCTGCCCGAGGTGCCGCACGACGCCATCCTGGCCGAGCCGAGCGGGCGCGACTCGATGGCCGCGATCGGCCTGGCTGCAGCCTTCCTGGAGCGGCGCGACCCGGAGGCCGTGATGGGCTCCTTCGCGGCCGACCACGTGATCCGCAACGTCGACAACTTCCACGAAACCGTACGCAGTGCCGCGGCGGTCGCCGCCGACGGCTGGCTGGTCACGATCGGGATCTCGCCGACCTTCGCCTCGACCGCGTTCGGATACATCGCCGAGGGCAAGCCGCTGGTCGGCCACCCGGGGGCCTTCCTGGTCGACGAGTTCGTCGAGAAGCCGTCGGCCGAGGTCGCGGCCGGCTACCTCGCGACCGGCCGCTACCGCTGGAACGCCGGGATGTTCGTCGTCCGTCCCACCGTCCTCCTCGAGCTGCTCGCGGAGTCGGACCCCGGCTTCACCGAGCGGCTGCGGGCCATCGCCGCCGAGCCGTCGCGGCTCGAGGAGCTGTGGGAGACGCTGCCGAAGATCGCGGTCGACCACGCGGTCGCCGAGCCCGCTGCCGCCGCCGGCAAGGTCGCCACGGTGCCCGCCGATCTCGGCTGGGACGACATCGGCGACTTCGACTCGCTCGCGACGCTGCTCCAGGCCGCTGCCACCGCCTCGCCCGAGGGCCCCACGATCCTCGGCGACGCCTCGCTCGTCCACGCCCTCGACTCCACCGGCCTGGTCGTGCCCCACTCCGGCCGCATGATCGCCCTCATCGGCCTCGAGGACATCGTCGTCGTCGACACCGACGACGCCGTCCTGGTCACCACCCGCACCCACGCCCAGCAGGTCAAGAAGATCGTCGCCGCCCTCAAGGACTCAGACCGCACCGACCTGACCTGAAATGCCGAGTCGGCGCATCCGCCCCCTCTCGCTCGCTTCGCTTCGCGAGGCACGGGGGCAGATGCGCCGACTCGGCAGGGCCTCACATGGCCTGGGCCTCGGGGCTGTCGGTGTAGGGGTACTTCTCCATGAAGTCCTTGATCGCCTCGCCGGAGACGCCCTCGCAGTACTGGAAGACGCCCTTCTGGGTGGACGCCTCGGTCGGGTTGGCGGCGTCGGCGTACCAGTGCGTCATGGCGATGTGGGTGCCCGAGGGGAACTCGGTCTTCTTGTCGCCGGCGACCGCCGTCTCCTTGGCGTCGGCAGCGGTCCACGGAGCCGCGATGAACTTGTAGCGGAAGTTGGAGGTGCCGGCGAACTTGTCACCGATCGCCCGGAGCACGTTCAGCTCGTCCTCGGAGACGGTCTCGTCGTACCACACGATCGTGTAGCCGTGCTCGAGGTTGTGCACCAGCGCCTCGAGGTCGGGACGGTCCCCGGGGGTGTAGAACTTGCGCGACATGTCGGCCGGCGCGACGTTGGCCTCGTTCCAGTGCGGACCGAAGGCCGGGGGAGCCGTGGTGTAGGTCTGCTCGGTGCCGGTGGCGATGTGGTTCTGGTTGCCGTCGGCGGCCATCTCGGTCACCTTCTGGCAGCCGGCGGCCTTGGCGCTCTTGCCGATGTCCTGCAGTGCGACGTCGTCGTACTTGCTGGTCTTGAAGAAGTCCGTGATCGGACCCCACGCGGCGGCACCCACGATCACAAGGGCGATGGCGATGCAGACACCGACGATTGCCGCACCACGGACGCGCTCTGCGCGGCCCTGCTTCTTGCGGATGTCGTTGATGACCGCTTTGCGGTCTTTGCTGAGCGACTTGTTGGCCACGGTTCGGCGTACCTCGGGTCTTTTGTCGGGACGCGCAGATTCTAGGTGGTCAGTGGTAGCAGAAGGGAAGTTGCCCCGTGATTATTCTCCTCGCGCTCGCATCGCCAGCCGTGGGCGAAGGCCAGCGCGGCGATCACCGCTGGATCGGCTCCGGCCACCCGAAGCCCGTCCCCGTGCGCGACGGGGGCGGTCCCGGTCACCTCCGCGACGGCCGCGGAGAGCTCCTCGACGCCTGCCGGCGCACCGAACGGAGCCTGGTCCTCGGCGGCACCCTTCAGGGCACGTACGACGGCCTCCCTGGCCCCGAAGCCGAAGAAGTCCGATCCCTCGGGGCGGA
Organism: Nocardioides sp. NPDC000445; assembly: GCF_040300245.1. NCBI lineage: Bacteria > Bacillati > Actinomycetota > Actinomycetes > Propionibacteriales > Nocardioidaceae > Nocardioides > Nocardioides sp. NPDC000445. The sequence continues at coordinate 239,268 of NZ_JBEPDH010000007.1, forward strand.
TGAGCGCGCTCGCCCCCGGCCCGTCGTCACCGGGCTCGCGGACGAGGTCCGCCCGGCCGCGCAGGACCGCGAACGGCCGCGCGCCGAGCTTGCCCTGGGAGATCTCGGCCGCCGAGGCGATCTCGTCGACGACGGCGGGGGCGGTGACGATGAGGTCGTTGCCGTAGGCGTCGACCTGGCCGGCGAAGCTCTCCAGCACCTCGAGGCCGGCGGCACCGATGGCGATGTCGGTCTGCCCGTCGCGCCAGGCGCGTCCGGCGGTGTCGGTGATGATCACCCCGACGTTCGCGCCGGTGCGGTCGCGGAACGTGGCGCGCAGGGCACGCGCGGAGGCGTCGGGGTCCAAGGGGAGCAGCACGATGTAGCCGGCCTCGACGTTGGAGGCGTCGATCCCGGCGGCAGCCATCGTCAGCCCGAGCCGGCTGCGCACGATCTGGGTCGGCCCGCGTCGGGCAACCACCCGTGTCGTCTCGCCGGGGAGCGCATCGTCCCGGTTGCCCTCGCGCACCTGTCCCTCGGCCTTGGAGACGACCTTCGAGGTGACCACGACGATGTCGCCGTCGACGAGCGGGGACTCCAGGGCGTCCAGGAGCAGGGCGGCGAGGTCGTCGCCCTTACGCACCTCGGGTACGCCGTCGGGGGCGGTGACGGTGATGCCCTGCCCGCTCATGGGCGCCGTCATCGGACCAGCTCGACCGCGGCGGCGGCGATGTCGGCGGTCGCGTCCTCCGAGGACATCCACAGCGGTACGGCGGCCGCCTTCAGCCCCGACGCGGTGAGCGAGGGGACCGCGTCGGCGTCGGCGGTGTCGACGAGCCAGCCGTCGAGGACCCCGCCCGAGCCCCGCGTCCCATAATGCAGACCGACTCCGCCGGCGGTGGCGTCGACGCCGATGGCGGCGAGCATCTGCTCCGCCATGCCGCGTACGTGATGTCCGCTGATGATCGGCGAGATCCCCACCACGGGGGCCGAGGTGGCGACCAGGCCCTCCCGGATCCCGGGTACGCCGAGGATCGTCCCGATCGAGACGACCGGGTTGGACGGGGGCACGATCACCAGATCGGACTTCAGCAGCGAGTCCATCACCCCGGGGCCCGGCTTCGACTCGTCCTGCCCCACGAAGATCAGCTTCTCGACGGGAACGCCGGCCCGGAGGCGTACCCAGTATTCCTGGAAGTGAACGACTGAGAGTCCACTGGGTGAATTCTCGTCCTTGATCGCCACGTGGGTCTCGACGCGGTCGTCGGTCATCGGCAGCAGCCGCACGCGGTCGTCCCATACAGGCTTCAGCCAGCGTTCGCACAACGCGGCGGTGACCTGCGACAACGGGAACCCGGCCTCGAGCATCTGGGTGCGTACGAGATGCGTAGCGATATCGCGGTCGCCGAGCCCGAACCAGGTGCCGGGGACCTCGTAGGCCTCGAGCTCCTCCTTGATCGACCACGTCTCGGCCTTGCGGCCCCAGCCGCGCTCATGGTCGAATCCGTTGCCGAGGGTGTACATCACCGTGTCGAGGTCGGGGCAGACCTTGACGCCGTGCATCCACAGATCGTCGGCGGTATTGGCGATCACGGTGACCCGGGCATCTTCCTCAATGCCCGGGACACGGCCGGCAGAGATGCCGTGGAGGAGCCCGGAGATGAACTTCGAACCACCATGGCCGCCGGAGAGAACGGTGATGTCACGCATGGCCCTAGCCTCTCAGACGGGGGCCAGCAACCCTGCTCCAGCCGGTGCGGAAAGCCTGTGTTAGAGCGGCCCTAGCAGATTTGAGGGTTGACTTGTGGCACCGACAGGCATGTAATTTCATCAGTGTGATTCGAAATTGAAACGGGGACCGATAGCGGTGGCGACAGCGCTTGAAAATCTCGGGAAGATTTCAGCGGGCAACTGCATCAAAGTGACGGCCTAGGCCGTAACAAGAGGCAGTACCCGCAAAAACGGGGGGATCGGTTACCTGCCGATGGCGTGAGGTGACTGGCCCAAGATGGGGTCACGGTCCCGAAAACAAGCTGAATAGGGTCGAAAGGTCGGAAAGACGATGAGAGAGCTGTTTCTCCTCGAGCCGGACACCGACGAAGGGGGCTGGCAGGAGCGCGCCCTGTGCGCGCAGACGGATCCGGAGGCGTTCTTCCCTGAAAAGGGTGGATCGACTCGGGAAGCCAAGAAGGTCTGCCAGACCTGCGAGGTGCGCCAGGACTGCCTTGAGTCTGCTCTGGGCAACGACGAGCGCTTCGGAATCTGGGGTGGACTCTCCGAGAGAGAGCGCCGCAAGCTGAAGAAGCGCGCAGTCTGAGGCAATACCCAAGCACGAGCCAGCAAGGCCCGGACCTCACGGTCCGGGCCTGCTGATCTTTTCCGGACAAATACCTGCGGGGGCGTGGCCGATCGCTCGACAGGTCCATTCGGTCTATCACCAGTTGGGCACTAGGGTTGCCGATCGTGCATGCGTCGGTCGCCCTCGTCCTCGTCTCTCATAACGGCGCCGGCTGGCTTCCGACCGTCATCGACGGGATCAGGAACCAGCAGGCTCCGGTGAGCTTTGCCGTCACGATCGACACCGGCTCGACCGACAGGTCCGTCGAGATCCTGGAGGAGACCTTCGCCCAGGTGGTCAAGCTCCCGGCGTCGACGACGTTCGCGGACGCGGCCAACGAGGCGCTCGCCATCCTCCACCAGGCGGCCCAGCCGCCGGAGTGGATCTGGTTCCTCCACGACGACTCCACCCCCGACCCGCACGCGCTCTCGACCCTGCTCGACGCCGCCGCGGAATACCCGGAGGCCGACATCCTCGGCCCCAAGATCCGGGAGTGGCCCTCGCTGCGCCGGATGCTCGAGCTCGGTGTCTCGATCTCGGTCACCGGAGCCCGGGAGACCGGCCTGGAGCGGGGCGAGTACGACCAGGGCCAGCACGACGAGGTACGCCGCGTCCTGGCCGTCAACACCGCCGGCATGCTGATCCGCCGCGAGGTCCTCGAATACCTGGGCGGCTTCGACAAGCACCTCCCGGTCCTCGGCACCGACATGGACCTCGGCTGGCGGGCAGCCAACGCCGGCTTCACGACCATCGCCGTCCCGGACGCGGTCGTCTTCCACGTGGAGGCGGCCCACCGCGGCGTACGCAAGACCCAGCTGACCGGTCGCCGGATCCACTATCAGGAGCGGCGGGCCGCGCTCTACACCCTGCTGGTCAACGGCCGGCCGGGGACGCTGGCGCTGTGGATGATCAGGTTCTTCTTCCAGACCCTGTGGCGGATGCTCGGCTTCATCCTGGTGCGCGACCCCGGGACCGCGCTCGACGACCTGGCCGCGCTGGGCTGGATCTACGGCCACACCGGCCAAATCATGCTCGCCAAGCGGCGTCGCCGGAAGCAGGCGCACGCCGACAAGGACGTGGTCAAGGCGCTGCTGCCTCCGCCGTGGCTGCCCTACCGCCACGGACTCGACTTCGTCTCCGACGTCGCCACCGCGGTCACCCTGCAGGCCTCCGACATCGCCGAGCGGCGCCAGATGGCGCAGGCCGAGGCCGATCCGGCCTCCTTCGCCGCCAAGCGTCAGGCCGAGCGGGCCCAGCTGGAGGAGGACGAGATCCCCGCCGAGACCGGCTGGCTGGTGCGTCTGTTCACCAATCCGGTCGCGGTGCTCCTGGTCGTCGTCGGCATCCTCGGGGTCATCGGGGCGCGTGCCGCGCTCGGGGGCGTGGCCGGCAGCGGCCTCGGGCCGACGCCCCAGAGCGCGGGTGACTGGTGGCAGCTGCAGTTCGAGTCGTGGCACGCGATCTCGCAGGGCACCGGGGTGCCCGCGCCGCCGCACGTCTTCCCGCTGGCGGTGCTCGCGACGTTCCTCGGCGGCAACCCGAGCCTGGCGGTCACCGCCGTCATGCTGCTCAGCTTCCCGATCGCGCTCGGCGGTGCGTGGCGGCTGCTGCGGGTCGCGGGCCGGCTGATCAGCCACCTCGGCGCCCCGCGCTGGCTGCTGCTGTGGGGTGCGACGGCGTACGCCCTGGTTCCCTATGTCAGCGGTGCCTTCGGTGACGGCCGGATCGGTGCGGTCGTGGTCGGCGCGCTGCTGCCCTGGCTCGCTCACGCCGCGCTCGGCTTCAGCGACCCCGTCGCCGACCGCCGCTGGCGCGCCGGCTGGCGCACCGGCCTGCTGCTCACCGTCATCACCGCCTTCGCGCCGATGGCCTTCCTGGTGGCGGCCGTCTTCGCGGCGGTCATCTTCATCGTCGCCCGCCGGCTGATGCCCGCCGTGCTCAGCGACCGCGACCAGTGGGGTCCGCCCACCGCGGCGATCGCGACGCCGGTCGGGCTGCTGCTTCCGTGGTGGCTGCCGGCGCTCTTCTCCGGCGGCTGGGCCGCTCTGCTGCTCGACCCGGGCCGGTTGCCGGCCCCGGCCGCCGGCGGCTTCGACCTGCTCGTGGGCCGCCTGACCGGCCTCGACGGTGCCGATCTCGGCGCCCCGTGGTGGCTCGGCCTGGCGCTGCCGCTGCTGGCCGTGCTCGCGCTGATCCCGAGCCGCACCCGGATCCCGGTCATGGTCTGCTGGATCGGCGCGGTCGCGACGGCGGTCGTCACGATGCTGCTGTCCTGGATCCCGATCCCGCTCGACGCCGGCATCGCCCGCGTCGGCTGGGGCTTCCCGCTGGTCGCCATCCAGGGGTTCGCGGTGGTCGCAGCGGTGCTGGGCGCCCAGGGCGCCATCCTCGACGGTCTCAGTGGGCTGCGGAAGGTCATGGTCGGCGCGGCCGCTGCGGTCGCGGCGGTCGGCGTCGTCGGCAGCCTCGGCTGGTTCGTCTACGCCGGCACCGGCGACCTCACCGACAACACCCGGGCCCTCGGCCACACCGGGGTGCCCTCCTACATGCTCGACCCGACCTCGACCACGCTCGGCCCGGAGGACGGCGTCCTCGTGCTTCGCGGTTCGGTCGACGACGGCCTCCGCTACGCCGTCCTGCGCAACGACGGGATCACCCTCGGTGAGGACGAGATCGCGCAGGTCGCCGGTGGCTCCGAGGAGCTCACCGGAGTCGTACGCCGCCTGGCCGCCGACCCCGACGATGCGGTGATCGGTGATCTGGCCGCCCAGGGCGTGGCCTACATCGTGATGCCCGGACCGGCCGACTCCTCGGTCGCCGAGGGGATCGACGCCTCCGGGTCGGTGACCCAGGCGAGCACCGTCGAGCGCTCGACGCGTGCCTGGCTGCTCGACTCCGAGCCGAGCGACCCGGGCGTGACCGAGTCGCAGTCCATCATCCGTACGATCCTGTTGGTCCTGGCCGGGATCGGGCTGTTCGTGGTCCTGGTCCTGTGCCTGCCGACGCTGATCCAGAGGAGGGAGTCGGCATGAGTCACTCACGAGACCCCTACGACCGCTCGCACGAGCCGCAGGCCGACGATGTCTACGGCCAGGAGCCGTGGATGCTGGACCCGTTCGCCGACCCGTACACGGGGCAGACGGCCCAGACGCCCCCCGAGGGCTACACCCCGGAGCAGCTCTACGCCCAGGAGCCCTACGTGCCGGGCCCGGAGACGGGACAGATGCTCGCCCAGACGGGCTACCCGCCGGCGTACGAGGGCGACTATCAGACCGGCGAGTTCCGCGGTGGCTTCGAGCCGGAGTTCGAGGCCTGGCCGACCGCCGACGAGATGCGGGTGGAGGAGCCGGAGGCCCGACTGGAGTCTCAGCAGGAGTCACAGCAGGAGCGTGCCAAGGGCGGACGGATGGCCGCTGCCGCCGCGGCGGCGGCCGCTGCGCGACCCCGGCTGCGCCGCGTACGCAGGCAGCGTGGCCGCCGCGACAACACCGTGCTGGTGGCACTGGGTCTGGTCGGGGCGATGGCTGTCGCGCTGGTGCTCAACCGGCCCCACCAGTGGGAGCAGCCGAAGCTGGCCGCCGAAAGCAGCGCGCCGACGGCGGCCACCTTGGTGTGCCCCGGCAAACCGAAGTCCGGCGCCGACCAGGTCACCGTCACCAACGCTGCCGAGGGGTCCGGCAAGGTCACGCTGAGCGGCCCAGGCGCGGGCAAGGGCGCGGAGACCACCGTGGCGTCCGGCAAGGTCACCAGCGCGTCGGTCAAGCCCGGATCGGTCGTGGTCAAGGCGGGCAAGGAGGTCGCGCCCGGGCTGGTCGCCGGACGTTCGACGACCAAGCCGCTCGCGGCGACGGGCTGCCTGCCTCCGCAGGCGGAGGCCTGGTTCCCGGGCGTCGGTGCGGGCGCCACCCACAACTCCGTCCTCGAGCTCACCAACCCGAACAGCGGTGCGGCCACGGTCGACATCTCGCTCTACGACGAGAAGGGCGTGGTGGCGGTCCCCGAGGACCTCCGCGGCGTCGCGATCCCCGGCAACACCACTCGCACCTTCGACCTGCTGCACGTGATCCCGCGCAAGGGCGAGCTCTCCCTGAAGACCACGGTCATACGCGGCCAGGCCGGGGTGATGGTCCGCGACCGTGCCGTCGCGCTCGAGACGCAGCGTGGCACCGAGGACTACTTCCCTGGCCAGTCGACACCGGCCGAGACCAACCTGCTGGTCGGCTACCCCAACAAGTCCGCGAGCCGCACGCTCACCGTCATCAACCCGGGCGACGCCCAGGTGAGCGCCGAGCTGCGCCTGCTCACCCCGAAGAACGTACTCACCCCGGAGGGCGCTCCGGAGATCAGCGTGCCGCCCAACGGGCAGACGCAGGTCGACCTGACCAAGCTGCTCGGCAAGGACAGCGCCGGTGACGCGTACGGCGTCGAGATCGTCGCCACCGGCCCGGTCGCCACCGCGATGCGCTCGGTCGACGGCGGCGACGTCGCGATCACCACGGCCACCGAGACGATCTCGGAGCCGACCGCGGTGGTCGTCCCGGCCGGCGGCGGCGTCGGCAAGAAGCGGGTCCTGATCTCCGGTCCGGTCGCCAAGACCGGCACCAGCGGCACCGTCAAGGTGGTCCCGATGACCGCGAAGGGCAAGGCGCTCAAGTCGAAGTCCGTCGAGGTCGGCCCTGGGCTGGGTGCCGAGGTCGAGGTGCCCGCGGAGACAGCGCTGATCCAGCTCGTGCCCGCGGGCGTCGAGATCAATGCGGCTGTGGTGATGAGCGGTGACGGCGACGCGGTCGTTCCGTTCCGGCCGTTGCGCTCGGAGGTACGGACTGCTGGGGTTGCTCCGGGGTTGCCGCTGCCTTTGGAGCCCTGAGCGTTCCTCTTTCGGCGCTCGTTTTGTCGGGGTTTATTTGTGGTTGGGGTTTGCCGCCGACCCGTTCTTGGAGGGTGTTCTCGTCGAACCCCGGAGTCAAGGACGGCCTTCGGCCGCCGGCTTCGCCGGTCGCCTTCGGCGATCCTTGACACCGGGCTTCGTCGAGAATTTTGGCTGGCTATCGGGTCGGCGGCAGGGGTGTGGCGCAGCTGTTTGGGTTGGGCGGGGGCTTGGGTGCCGGGGTGGGCCGATCGCCGGAAGGAATTTTCCTTCCGGCGAGGCGAACGAATTTTCGTTCGCCTCAGCGGGGGCCTGGCCCCGGGGTGGGGTTGGCGGGTGGAAGAAAATTTTCTTTCACGCGGAGACCCCATGTCTGAGGTAGGCGTGGAGCGGTCACCTGCCGTAGGTGCGTGTGCCATGGCCACACCCGGGCCGCCGCCCCGATAGCCAGCCAAATCTTTTCTCGACATGGCCCGGTGTCAAGGACCGCGAAGCGGCCGGCGAAGCCGGCGGCCGCAGGCCGTCCTTGACTCCGGGCCATGTCGAGAAGACCCTCAAAGAACGGGTCGGCGGCCCAAGACCAGCCCCGAAATCTCGGTACCTATGAGCGCTGACGAAGCCGACTCGCCCACGCCTCAAGGCTGGTAGCGCGGATCGACATCCTCGGCCGAGATCCCGAGCAGGTCAGCGACCTGCTCCACCACGACCATGAGCACCATCGCCTCGACCTCGGAGCGGGTGTGGCAGCGGTGCTCGATCGGCCGCCGATAGATCACCAGCCGCGCGGGTTTTGCGCCCACGCCGCGCTCGAGCGACCCGAGCGGGATGTGGTCCTCGACGGTCCACTCCTTCGGGATGTCCGGAGACTCCTCGACGGCGTACTCGATCAGGCCCAGCCGTGACTGCCAGCGAGCGTCGATCTCGGTGACGATGGCGAGCGCGATGTCGTCGAAGCGCTCGCGGCGGGTGCGCAGGACCGGCACCTTCGGGTCGGTCGGGACGGCCATCGGGCCGCGTCGCCCACGGCCGTGTCGATCCCTGTGCCTGGTCATGTACGCGAGCCTAACTGCGCGGCTGGCCTCAGGGGAGTACGGTTCACCCGTGACTGCTCGTCGTTGTTCGCGTACCGCCTGCCAGCGTCAAGCCGTCTGCACGCTCACCTATGTGTACGCCGACCAGACGGCCGTTCTCGGCCCGCTGGCGACCTATGCCGAGCCGCATGCCTATGACCTGTGCGAGGAGCATGCCGAGCGGCTGTCCGCGCCTCGGGGCTGGGAGGTCGTCAGGCTGGCCCGTGAGCCCGTCGATCCGCAGCCCAAGGGCGATGACCTGCTGGCTCTGGCCGATGCCGTCCGTGAGGCCGCTAGGCCGCCGGCCCCGTCTCCGCGAGGACCCGTCGGGGCCCCTGGGCAGGACGACGCCGACGAGCCGGGGGCGAACACTGGGTTCGACAAGGGCCAGCCCCGCCCCGGCGGCACCCGCCGCGGGCACCTCCGGGTGCTGACGTCGGAGTAGGACGACTAGAGTTCCGGACATGCCGGAGAGAGTCGACCCCGACATCGCCAACGCCGTCTTCAAGGCGTACGACGTCCGTGGCACCGTCCCTGACCAGATCGACGAGAACCTCGCCCGACTCGCGGGACGGGCCTTCGTGCACGTCGTCGACGCGCGTGGCGGTGAGATCGTAGTCGGCCACGACATGCGCCCGAGCTCCCCGGTGCTCTCGGGGGCCTTCGCCGAAGGTGCGACCGAGGCCGGTGCCGACGTGACGATGATCGGGCTGGCCTCGACCGACGAGCTCTACTTCGCCTCCGGTCACCTCGGCCTTCCGGGCGCGATGTTCACCGCCAGCCACAACCCGGCGCAGTACAACGGCATCAAGCTGTGCCGGGCCAACGCGGTCCCGGTCGGCGCCGAGACCGGGCTCGATGAGATCCGCGATCTGGTCATCTCAGGTGGGGCCCCGATCGCCGACGTCGCCGGCAGCATCAGCGAGACCGATGTGCTGGAGGCGTACGCCGCGCACCTGCTCGGTCTGGCCCCGGTCAAGGGCCGCCGGCTCACCATCGTCGCCGACGCCGGCAACGGCATGGCCGGCCACACCGCGCCCGCGGTCTTCGGCCGCCTGGGCGCCGAGGCCGTCGAGCTGATCCCGATGTACTTCGAGCTCGACGGCACCTTCCCCAACCACGAGGCCAACCCGCTCGACTCGACCACGCTGGTCGACCTCCAGGCCAAGGTGCGCGAGACCGGCGCCGACGCCGGCCTGGCATTCGACGGCGACGCCGACCGCTGCTTCCTGGTCGACGAGAAGGGCGAGGTGGTCAGCCCGAGCGCGATCACCGCACTGATCGCCGAGCGTGCCCTGGCGCAGGAGCCGGGCGCGACGATCATCCACAACCTGATCACCTCCCGTGCGGTTCCGGAGATCGTGAGCGAGCTCGGCGGCACCCCGGTACGCACCCGCGTCGGCCACTCCTACATCAAGGCCGTGATGGCCGAGTCCGAGGCGGCCTTCGGTGGGGAGCACAGTGGCCACTTCTACTTCCGTGACTTCTGGCGCGCCGACTCCGGCATGCTCGCCGCGCTGCACGTCCTCGCCGCCCTCGCCGAGACCGACAAGCCGCTGAGCGAGCTGCTGGCCGACTACGCTCGCTATCCGATGAGCGGCGAGATCAACTCCACCGTCCCCGACCAGGCCGCCACGGTGGCCGAGATCGAGAAGGCGTACGCCGGGCGCGACGGTGTGACCGTCGACAAGCTCGACGGCCTGACCCTCTCCCACGCCGACTGGTCGTTCAACGTACGGGCCTCCAACACCGAGCCGCTGCTGCGGCTCAACGCGGAGGGCAAGGACACACCCACCATGGAGCGCGTGCGCGACGAGGCGCTCGCGATCATTCGAAAGGAAACCGTCTCATGAGCGCCCTGGGCCTGAGCGAGAAGCTGCTCGAGATCATCGTCTGTCCGCAGTGCCACGGCGACCTCCTGCCTGTGGAGGCCGACAGCGAGCTGGTCTGCCAGGGGGAGTGCGGCCTTGCCTACCCGGTCCGTGACGGCATCCCCGTCCTCCTCATCGACGAGGCCCGTCCCACCAAGGCTCAGCCAACGGAGGGGTGAGGCCGCGATGACCTGGTTCGACGAGTCCAGGCTGGACGACGAGCGGGCGCTGGCCGGTATCGACCTGCTGCTGCGTTCGCTGGCCGAGTCCGGAGCCCGGGTCCGCCGGGAGGCTGCGGGTGCCGCAGAGCCCCTGCAGGAGGCCGTACGCCGCGCCGCAGAGACCGGCCGGCCCCGGGCTGTCGTCGCGGCGGGTCCCGACTCGCGCCTGCTGCGCGCCGTCCTCGAGCCGTTCTGCCCGGTGCCGTTCGTCGCTTGGCCCGCCCCTGGCCTGCCGGGCTGGGCCGGGAGCCTCGACCTCGTGGTCGTGCTGGCCCCGACCGGCTCCGACCCGGGTGAGGCCTCGGCTGCCGCCGAGGCCGTGCGCCGTGGCGCCCAGCTGGTCGTGGCCGCACCGGAGAAGTCGCTGGTCGCCCAGCACGCCGAGGGGCGTGACAGCACGCTGCTCCCGGTCGAGGGCGGCGACACCCTCGCGATGGCGATCCTGATGCTCACCTACCTCAACTCGGTCGGACTCGGCCCGGAGGCCGACGCGGACAAGGTGGCCGACGCGCTCGACGACGTCGCCACCGCCTGCTCGCCGCATCGCGACATCTCGGTCAACCCGGGCAAGATCCTGGCGATCTCGCTGGCCGACTCGCTCCCGGTGGTGTGGGGTGGCTCCGTCCTCGCCGCCCGCGCTGCCCGACGCGTCGCCGAGAACCTGCGCAGGGCCAGCGGCCGCGGTGCGATCGCCGGTGACGCCGACGACCTGCTCCCGGTCCTCGAGGCGGCGCGGCCGCGCAACGTCTTCGACGACCCCTTCGCCGAGGAGGAGGCGTCCGTACGTCCTGTTCTGGTCATCCTCGACGACGGCGCAACCGATCCGATCATGGTCGAGCAGCGACGCCTGCTCACCGAGGCCGCGGACACGCGCGGCGTACGGGTGGAGGTCGTCGAGGCGAACGCGACCACGGAGGTCGCCCGCTACGCGTCGCTGCTGCTCCAGGGCACATACTCCGCGGAGTATCTTCGTTTGGGTCTCGTTAGCGACGGTTGATTCCGAATCACGGACAGAACCGTGTGATCTGGCTCATATCGCACGGTCAGCGACGTTGGCGACGTCTCGTTATGGGTTGAGGACCCTGGACGTCGCGGAGTGGACCGCTGTTCGATTTGGCAACAATTCAGCCACATCGAAGGCTGGCCCCTCCCTGGAACAGGATCCCCCTCCCATGAGCCAGACCAAGTTCGTCGTCGTCGGTGCCCTTGCCCTCCTGGGCGCGATCGTCTTCAGCGGACGACTCTCCGACCCCGCACCGCCCGCGACCGACGAGGCGAGCGCCGCGGCCGGCGGCACCCTCCGGATCGGCGTCGACAGCGCGGAGCCGTCGTACTACAAGGTCGACGGCGTCACCAAGGGCTTCGACTACCAGATGGCGCGCAGCGTCGCCGAGGGCATGGGTGCGCAGCCGGAGTTCGTGGAGATGGACTTCAACGAGCTCTTCCCGGCTCTGGAGGCGGGGAAGATCGACATGATCGGCGCCCAGGTCACCAAGACCGACGAGGCGGAGCGGAAGTACGACTTCAGCGCTCCGTACTTCGTGACGTACGTGTCCTTCCTCGCTCCGAAGGGCTCGGCCATCAAGAGCCGCGACGACATCCACGGCAAGAAGGTCGCCGTGGTCGAGGGCACCGTCCAGGAGCGCTACCTCGACGAGCAGTACGAGGACGTCACGGTCATCAAGACTCCGAACGCCGACGCCGCGGTCAGGTCGATGGGGCGGGGCGAGGCCGACGCGTTCTTCTACGGCGCTCCCTACTCGCAGTCGGTCATCAAGGGCGCGCCGATCCCGCTGATCGAGCCGATCGTCTACCAGGCCGAGGACGCCCCGATCGGGTTCGTGGTTCGGGAGGGCGATCAGCGCAAGGAGCAGATCGACGAGGTCATCGAGGACATGGTCCTCAACGGGGAGTGGGTGAAGATCAAGACGGACTACTTCGAGGCGGTCCCGCTCTCCGAAGTCTTCAGGGAGAAGGGCGCCTGAGGTGCGGGTGTCTGTGTTTGGTTCCGTTCGCCTGAGGCGGACTCTCGAAGGTGAACGATGCGCGTGATCTGTGTCACGCACGGCGGTGAAGGTTCGGTCACGGATCGTGACAGATCGTGACATCGATCGTCGAAAACCTGGACGCGAGGGAGCAGACAGGTGTTTGATGCAACATCGTCCGGCCACTCTTGGCCAGCACGTCTCGGATTCTCGGCGCCGACGTGACGGGCATGCCCCACCATCCCGAAAACACAGGACTTCCGCATGAATCACATCAAGTTTGTCGTCGCCGGCGCCCTGGCCCTTCTGGGGGTCTTGGTGATCGGCGGCTACTTCGCCGATCCCGCACCGAAAGCGACCGACGAGAAGAGTGCCTCCGCAGGAGGCACGCTGCGGATCGGTGTCGACGGCACCGAGCCCGCCTACTACAAGGTCGACGGCGTGACCAAGGGCTTCGACTACGAGATGGCGCTCGGCGTCGCCGAGGGTCTGGGTGCCAAGCCGGAGTTCGTGGTGATGGACTTCAGCGACCTCTTCACCGCGCTCGAGGCCGGTGAGATCGACATGATCGGCGCCCAGGTCACCGAGACCGCGGAGCGCAAGCAGGACTTCGACTTCACCGCGCCCTACTTCGTCACGTACCTCTCCTTCCTCACCCCGGAGGACTCGCCGATCAAGAAGCGCGAGGACGTCAACGGCAAGAACATCGCGGTCGTCGAGGGCACGATCCACGAGCGCTACCTCGCCGAGCAGTACGAGAACGTCAACATCATCAAGGCCAAGGACGAGGATTCCGCGGTCAAGGCGATCCAGACCGGCCAGGCCGACGCGTTCTTCTACGACGCGCCCTACACCGCGCCGATCATCAACCGGGCGCCGATCACCTTGAAGGAGGCGATCGTCTACCCGGCGGACGACGCTCCGATCGGGTTCGTCATGCAGAAGGGTGACGCGCGCAAGGCGACGATCGACGGGGTCCTCGAGGAGATGATCCTCGATGGGCAGTGGTTGAAGATCAAGAAGGAGTACTTCAAGGAGTACCCGCTCTCCGAGGTCTTCAAGGACAAGGGCGCCTGAGCCTGACCCGGCTCGCCCCACTTTGGGGCGCCTGAAGTCCAGTAGCCTACGATGCCCGCTGGCCCGACTCCGGTCGGGTCGGCAGTGTCTCGGCGCACCCCTCCCCCCACCCAGGACGTCGTATGAAATCCCTGAAGTTCATCCTTGCGGGCGCGGTCACCCTTCTGGTGATCCTGATCGTGGTCTCCAACACGGTCGAGACGACCGGCCCCTCCTCCGCCAGGCGCAGCAGCGCCGCCGATGACGGCCAGCTCAAGATCGGTGTGCTGGACAGCCCGCCGGTCTACTACACCGATGGTTCCACCGTGAAGGGTTTCGACTACGAGGTCGCCCTCGGCGTCACCGAGTCGCTCGGCATCAAGCCGTCGTTCATCCCGATGGACTTCGCCGACCTGTTCACCGCGCTCGACGAAGGCGAGATCGACATGATCGCCTCGCAGGTGAGCGTCACCGAGGAGCGCCAGAAGGCCTACGACTTCTCGCACCCCTACTTCGTGACGTACCTGTCCTTCACGACTCCGAAGGACTCCCCGATCAAGAAGCTCAAGGACGTCAACGGCACCAGGGTCGCCATCGTGGACGGCACCGCGCAGGAGAGCATCCTCAAGGCTCGCTTCCCCAAGGCCGAGATCGTGAAGCGGAAGAACGAGGCGGCTGCGCTCGAGGCGGTCGCGGCCGGCAAGGCGGACTCGTTCTTCTACGACGCGCCGTTCACCGAGGGCCTGATCAAGGACGCCCCGATCCCGATGGAGGAGCGGATCGTCTTTCCGTCCGACAAGGCCCCCATCGCCTTCGTCTTCCGCAAGGGCGACGGGCTCAGGGACCAGGCCGACGAGGCGATCGACGAGATGATCGTCAACGGCGACTGGCTGCGGATCAAGACCGACTACTTCAAGGAATACCCGCTCTCGGAGCGGTTCCGGGAGCAGGGCGTCGAGTAGCCGACCGCACCCGATAAGGTTCCGACCATGAGCGCCGGACTCTTCGCACTCCTCGACGACGTAGCCGCCATCGCCAAGCTGGCGGCTGCGTCCGTCGACGACGTCGGCGCTGCGGCCGGCAAGGCCTCGGCCAAGGCCGCCGGTGTCGTCATCGACGACACCGCGGTGACGCCGCAGTACGTCCACGGCATCGCCGCCGAGCGCGAGGTGCCGATCATCAAGAAGATCGCGCTCGGCTCGCTGCGCAACAAGCTGCTGATCATCCTTCCGGTGGCGCTGATCCTGGCGCAGTGGGCGCCCTGGGCGATCACCCCGATCCTGATGGTTGGTGGCGCCTTCCTCGCCTACGAGGGCGTCGAGAAGGTCCTGGAGTGGGTCCGGCCGCACGAGGAGGCCCACGAGACGCCGGTCGCCCTGGAAGGGCCCGAGGCCGAGAAGACGATGATCTCGGGTGCCGTACGCACAGACCTGATCCTCTCCACCGAGATCATGGTGATCGCGCTCAACGAGGTCATCGACCAGGGCTTCTGGATGCGCCTCGGTGCCCTGGTGGCGGTCGCGTTCCTGATCACGATCGTGGTCTACGGCGTGGTCGCCCTGATCGTGAAGATGGACGACGCCGGCCTGTCGCTCTCCCAGCGCCCCGGTGCCTTCGCCCAGCGGCTCGGCCTGGGCATGGTCTCGGCGATGCCGAAGGTGCTCACCGTGATCTCGATCGTCGGCACCGTCGCGATGCTCTGGGTCGGTGGCCACCTGATCCTGGTCGGTGTCCACGACGTCAACGGCCTCGCCGCCGGCCACCCCGGCTGGGCGTGGCCGTACGACACCGTGCACCACCTCGAGGAGGAGGTCCACCATGCCCTCGGTGCCGTCGGCGCGGCTGCCGCCTGGCTGGTCAACACCTTCTTCTCCGCGCTCGTCGGACTCATCGTCGGAGCGATCGTGGTCGGCGTACTGCACCTGCTGCCGTTCAAGAAGAGCCACTGATCCGAGGCGGGTTCGGTGGGCGCTCGTCCGTTGATGTTGGCCTGGCGTTTGCCGTCCAGGATTACCGCAGGGGCCGAGGGCCGCTTGTAGTCTGAGAGGAACCTGCGTGGGAGATCCCGCTGATGCGCAGATGCGCGACGCAGGCCCGCATTAACTTCGGTAAGGAATAACCATGGACTACAAGGTTGCCGACCTGAGCCTGGCCGAGTTCGGCCGCAAGGAGCTCTCCCTCGCCGAGCACGAGATGCCGGGCCTGATGGCCATGCGCGAGCGCTATGGCAAGGACCAGCCGCTCAAGGGCGCCCGCATCGCCGGCTCGCTGCACATGACGATCCAGACCGGCGTACTGATCGAGACGCTGACCGCACTCGGCGCCGACGTGCGCTGGGCCACCTGCAACATCTTCTCCACCCAGGACCACGCCGCCGCTGCCGTCGTCGTCGGCAACGGCACCGCCGAGGACCCCCAGGGCACCCCGGTCTTCGCCTGGAAGGGCGAGACCCTGGCGGAGTACTGGGACGAGGCCGAGAAGGTCTTCGACTTCACCGACGCCGACGGCAACAAGGTCGGCCCCAACATGCTCCTCGACGACGGCGGCGACATCACGCTGCTCGTCCACAAGGGTGTCGAGTTCGAGAAGGCGGGCGCCGTGCCGGGCCAGGACTCCACCGACAACGAGGAGTTCAAGGAGGTCCTCCGGGTCCTCGACCGCTCGCTGAAGAACGACCCGCAGCGCTGGACCAACATCGCCAACGGCATCAAGGGCGTCACCGAGGAGACCACCACCGGTGTCCTGCGCCTCTACGACCGGTTCAAGGAGGGCTCGCTCCTCTTCCCGGCGATCAACGTCAACGACTCGGTCACCAAGTCCAAGTTCGACAACAAGTACGGCTGCCGCCACTCGCTCATCGACGGCATCAACCGCGCCACCGACGTGATGATCGGCGGCAAGGTCGCGGTCGTGTGCGGCTACGGCGACGTCGGCAAGGGCTCCGCGGAGTCGCTGCGCGGCCAGGGTGCTCGCGTCATCGTCACCGAGATCGACCCGATCTGCGCGCTGCAGGCGGCGATGGACGGCTACGAGGTCCGCCGCCTGGAGTCGGTCGTCGAGACCGCCGACATCTTCATCACCACGACCGGCAACTTCGACATCATCCGGGTCGAGCACTTCGAGAAGATGAAGAACCAGGCCATCGTCGGCAACATCGGCCACTTCGACAACGAGATCGACA
This sequence comes from Nocardioides sp. NPDC000445, assembly GCF_040300245.1. Classification (NCBI taxonomy): domain Bacteria; kingdom Bacillati; phylum Actinomycetota; class Actinomycetes; order Propionibacteriales; family Nocardioidaceae; genus Nocardioides; species Nocardioides sp. NPDC000445. The sequence continues at coordinate 255,836 of NZ_JBEPDH010000007.1, forward strand.
TGGCCGGCCTCGCGAAGATCCCGGGCATCGTCAAGGACGAGATCAAGCCGCAGGTCCACCAGTGGATCTTCCCCGACGGCAAGAAGATCATCGTGCTCTCCGAGGGCCGCCTGCTCAACCTGGGCAACGCCACCGGTCACCCGAGCTTCGTGATGTCGAACTCGTTCACCAACCAGACGCTGGCCCAGATCGAGCTCTTCACCAAGACTGACGAGTACCCGATCGGCGTCTACGTCCTGCCCAAGGCGCTCGACGAGGAGGTCGCCCGCCTCCACCTCGACGCCCTCGGTGTCGAGCTCACCGAGCTCAACAAGGCCCAGGCCGACTACCTCGGTGTCCCGGTCGAGGGTCCCTACAAGTCGGACCACTACCGCTACTGATCCACCCTCGCCGAGTCGGCTCGTCCTGACCGAGAACCTCGCCGAGTCGGCTCGTCATGACGAGCCGACTCGGCAGGGAATCGGGTCAGGACGGGCCGACTCGCGCGTTGTGGGGTGGCTCATGTGACGCGTCGCACGCACTGGGTGACAGAATCGGACACATGGCCGATCGCAGTGCTCCCGACCAGCCCGCCAAGGGAAAGGTCCTCGTCGTCGATGATGATGCCTCGCTGAGCGAGATGCTTGCGATCGTGCTGAGACAAGAGGGGTTCGACTCACAGCTCGTCGCTCGTGGTGACATGGCGCTGCCGGCGTTCCACGACTACAAGCCCGACGTGGTGCTGCTCGACCTGATGCTTCCCGGGATGGACGGCATCGAGGTCTGCAAGCAGATCCGCAAGGAGTCGGGTGTGCCGATCGTCATGCTCACCGCGAAGGGCGACACGGTGGACGTGGTGGTCGGGCTCGAGTCGGGTGCCGACGACTACGTGGTCAAGCCGTTCAAGCCCAAGGAGCTGATCGCGAGGATCCGGGCGCGGGTCCGCAGGCACGGCGACGCCGTGCCCGAGGTGCTGGAGATCGGCGACCTCACCATCGACGTGGCCGGCCACCAGGTGACCCGAGGTGAGGAGCAGATCCAGCTCACGCCGCTGGAGTTCGACCTGCTGGAGTGCCTCGCCCGCAAGCCTCACCAGGTCTTCTCCCGCGAGGTGCTGCTGGAGCAGGTGTGGGGCTACCGTCACGCCGCCGACACCCGGCTGGTCAACGTGCACGTCCAGCGGCTGCGCTCCAAGGTCGAGCACGACCCGGAGAACCCCGAGATCGTCGTCACCGTCCGCGGCGTCGGCTACAAGGCAGGGCCCGTGTGACACTCCAGCAGGTCGTCCGCACCACTGCCCGGACGCCCAAGAAGCTCCTGACCACCTGGCGCCGGTCGATCCAGACCCGCGTCGTGGTCTACACCGTCCTCCTCACCGCGGCCGCCGTCAGCCTGGTCGGGCTGATCCTGCTCGAGCAGATCGGCGACGAGCTGGTCCAGGACCGGGTCGCCGCGGCGAAGGCGGAGGCCTCCGAGGAGCTTTCCGCGGCCCGCTCGAGCATCGCGGAGACCTCGGGCGCCAACGGCGGCACCCCGCTGCAGCGCAACGACCTGGGCGACCCGATCATCCAGCGCAGCGTCTCGCGCGGCTACGGCGTCGTCATGGCCGGTCCGGTGACCTCGACCTCCGGCCGGATCAGCGACGACGGTGTCGAGTGGACACCCGGTGTGGACGTACGCAGCGTCCCGCGCACCCTCGAGGACCGCTTCCAGACGATCCGCGCCGAGCCGGCCTGGACCTACACCCGGATCTCCTACGACGACGGCGAGCGGTCCTCGACGCCCGGCATCGTGATCGGGTCGCAGGTGGAGCTGCACGACGACACGTACAACATCTACTTCCTCTTCCCGATGGACCAGGAGCAGGAGACGCTCGGCGTCATCACCCGCGGGCTGCTGGCCGCCGGTGCGATCCTGATCCTGCTGATCGGTGTCGGCAGCTGGATCGTGACCCGCCACGTCGTCACGCCGATCCGGATCGCCCGCAGGACCGCCGAGCGGCTCGCCGCCGGCCGCCTGGAAGAGCGGATGGTCGTCCACGGCGAGGACGACCTCACCGGCCTGGCGCTCTCGTTCAACCAGATGGCCAGCGGGCTGCAGAACCAGATCCGACAGCTCGAGCACCTCTCCCGCGTGCAGCGACGGTTCAGCTCGGACGTCTCCCACGAGCTGCGTACGCCGCTCACCACCGTACGCATGGCCAGCGACGTCCTCTACGAGGCCCGAGACACCTTCGACGCCCCGACGGCCCGGGCGGCCGAGTTGCTGCAGACCGAGCTGGACCGGTTCGAGACGCTCCTGAGCGACCTGCTCGAGATCAGTCGCTTCGATGCCGGGGCGGCCGTACTCGACCTCTACGACACCGACCTGACCGCGCTGGCCCACGCCGTCGTCGAGGCCTACACGCCGCTCGCCGACAAGCGCGACATCGAGCTGAAGGTCGTCGCTCCGAGCCATCCGTGCATCGCCCAGGTCGACCATCGCCGGGTCGAGCGGATCGTACGCAACCTGGTGGCCAACGCCACCGACCATGCTCTGGTGGGGCAGACCGTCACCATCCGGATCGACAGCGACGAGCACGCGGCGGCGCTGACCGTGCGCGACCACGGTGTCGGGCTGGCCCCCGGGGAGACCGCCCTGGTCTTCAACCGGTTCTGGCGTGCCGACCCCGCCCGGGACCGTTCCAGCGGCGGCACCGGCCTGGGCCTGTCGATCTCCCTCGAGGACGCCCATCTCCACGGAGGCTGGCTGCAGGCCTGGGGGCGCCCGGACCAGGGTGCGCAGTTCCGGCTCACGCTTCCGCGCTATGCCGGCGCGGTGCTGCGGCACAGCCCGCTCCCGCTCGTCCCGGCGGACGCCCGTGACACCCTGGAGGCATCGTGAGACCCGTCTTCGCCGTCTTCCTGGCCGCGCTCGCGCTCCTCATCTCGGCATGCTCGGGCGTGCCCGACTCCGGGCCCGTCCAGAGCGTCGACCTGGCCGCGCCGGACGCGCAAGAGGAGGTCATTCCCTACAATCCCGGCGCCCCGCGCGCGGGAGCGTCCCCGGGCGAGATCGTGGACGGGTTCCTCGACGCGATGAAGGCCACCCCGATGAGCACCGCCTACGCCCGCCGCTACCTCACCAAGGACGCGGCGATGAACTGGGCGCCGGCCGGCCGCACCCTGGTCTACGGCGAGCTCGGCAGCCACGTCAGCTCCTCGCCGCGGGTGTCGGTGGAGCTGGAGGACGCCGGCTGGCTCGACGAGCGAGGAGTGTGGCGCGGCAAGCTTGCCGCCTCGCAGGCGATCCTCGACTTCGAGCTGACCCGTGCCGAGGGCGAGTGGCGGATCAGTGCGGCACCCAACGCCCTGGTCGTCGAGGAGGACTGGTTCCTGACCCACTTCGCCCGCAGCAACCTCTACTACGTCGAACCGACCGGCCACACCCTGGTGCCCGAGCCGATCTTCGCCCCCAAGGGCAACTCCTACGCCACCACCCTGGTCGCCAGCCTGCTGAGCGGCCCGGGGGAGGAGGCGCAGGGCGTGATCCGCAGCGCGCTCCCGCCCGGGGCGGACGAGCCCCGCTCGGTGGACGTACGCGACGGGGTGGCCGAGGTCGACCTCGCCGGTGATCTGAAGGACCACAGCTCCGAGGAGCTCCAGCTCATGGGCGCCCAGCTGGCCTGGACCCTGCGGCAGGACGCCAGCGTGGAGCGCATCCGGCTCACGATCGACGGCGAGCCGGTGGTGCTGCCGGGCTATGGGGAGACGTTCAACGTCGACAGCGGCGGCGGCTACGACCCCAACGGCAATACCGCCAGGGTCGACCTCTACGCGCTCCGCGGTGGAGCGCTGGTGACCAGCACCGGCGAGAACGGCGACCCGTGGGTTCCGGTGCTCGGCGGCTGGGCGAAGTCTCACGGCGTCACCGATGTCGCCGTCGACGCCGACGGCTCTACGGCCGCGGCGATCACCGCCGACCGCACCGGCGTCGTCGTCGGCCAGCTGACCAGCGACGGCGAGCTCACCAGGGCTCCGGTGAAGGGCACTCGGCTGCTGAGGCCCTCCTGGGACCTCGCCGGCCGGCTGTGGCTCGTCGACAAGGACTCGACCGGCGCCCGGGTGATGTACGTCGACGGCGACCGTCGCGTCCGCGTCGCCATACCCGGGGTGACCGGGGAGAACGTGACTCGCTTCCTGGTCTCCCGCGACGGCACCCGGTTCGTGGCGGTGATCGACGGGGAGTCCTCGGACCGGATCGTGGTCAGCCGCCTGCAGGCCAGCTCGAAGGGCGAGATCACCACCTCGACGTCTGCCGTCCTGCTGCCGCACCCGGACTCCGCGACGATGCGGGTCACCGACATCGCCTGGACCTCGCCGACCACCATCGTCGCGGTCCAGCAGATCAGCTCGACCGCGCTCTTCCAGTCGGTCTCGCTGGACGGTGCCCCCAGCGGCGAGCGCTACACCCTCAGTGACCGGGTCACCGGCGTCGTCGGCTCCCCGGTGGCCTCGGCCCGCCTCTACGCGATCTCGGGCTGGACCCTCCTGGACCCCCTCGACAGGTTCGACCTGGGGCTGCCCTCCGATCTCTCCGACGTCACCTACCAGGGCTGACTCTCCACAGCGTTATCCACAGGTACGCAGCCACTGGTTGCCCCGGAGAGCGCACCCTGGTCGACTCGGCCACATGGACCTTGCCGACGCCTGGCACGACCTGGTCGTCGGCGGCCGCTGCGTCGGCTGCCGACGACCGGGCAGGCTGCTCTGCCACGACTGCCGGGCCGACCTCCCGGACACGGCCCGGCAGAGCCCGCCGAGCCCGGCGCCGCCGGGCATCGCCCCGGTCTTCGCGGCGGGGCCCTACGACGACACGTTGAAGCAACTCGTCATCGGTCTCAAGGAACGCCAGCTCCTCGGCCTCCGCAGGCCGCTGGCCGGCCTGCTCGCGCTCTCCGTCCTCGAGGCGATGGCGACGACCGGTGCCGGCCCGACCGTCCTCGTCCCGGTCCCGTCACGTCCCGCCTCCGTGCGTGAGCGCGGCCTCGACAGCACCGCGGCGATCACGCGCGTGGCCGCCGCGCTGCTGAGGCGCCACGGGCTCGGCGTACGCCATCACCAGCTGCTCCGCACCAGACCCGGCGTCGCGGACCAGGCCGGTCTCGACTTCCGGCAGCGACAGGCCAACCTCGACGGCTCGATCACCTGTCCCGCGTCCGGCATCCGGACACTTGCCCGGAAGATCCCACGAGCGACCGTCATCGTCTGCGACGACGTGATCACGACCGGCGCGACCGCTCGGGAGGCTCAACGAGCGCTGGAATCGGTCGGTCTCGGGGTGAAAGCGATTGCGACCGTAGCGGCCACCCAGCGTCGGTCTCGCGTTCAAATGTAGGAAACCGTCATGTAATTCTGTTGAAGGCCTTTCGTGGGGCAGATCGGCGAACTACCGTCACTACATGGAGTCCGCCTGGGTCCGTGGTTGCGTCGCAGAGAGGTCCGCATTGCGGGCATCCGAGCGGCAAGCCGATGCCAGTCGCAGGCGAAACGGTCCACGTAACCCTACGCACCCAGATCTTGGGGCAAGGGGATCACGGTGCGGCTTAGAGATAAGTCCTGCCCTTGCTCTCCCGTCAGATACGGGAACCAGCAGGGAGAAGGTGGAGTGGCACCAAGCCGCTAAGCCTCAGCAGGCGATTGTGGGGTCGAAGACCAGGTCGGCCGGGCGGACTCCGTACCCCGGAGGTCACATGCGCTGACCGTCCGGGATCCCGCCAACCCCGAAACACCGGGAGGTACCGATGGAAGTTGTCGTCACGGCTCGCAACGCCGAGGTCTCAGACCGCTATCGCGCTCACGTAGCAGAGAAGCTCGCGAAGCTCGAGAAGCACGACCACCGCATCATCAGGATCAACGTGGAGGTCGACAACGAGCCCAACCCGCGCCAGCACAAGGGCGCCGTACACGTCGAGCTCACCGCATACTCGAAGGGTCCGGTCATCCGGGCCGAGGCGTGTGCCGAGGACAAGATGGGGGCGCTGGACCTGGCTGTCGACAAGATGGCATCCCAGATGCGCCGGGCCGCCGACCGCCGCAGAGTCCACCGTGGCCGTCGTACGCCGGTATCCGTCGGACAGGCACTCGCGGGCATCGAGCCCGACGGCCTGGCCACGACGTCCGAGTCCGAGCAGTTCGAGGAGGAGACGGTACGCGAGCACCAGGTCGGTCCGATCACGGTGACGGGGGAGGGGCCCTTGGTGGTCCGGGAGAAGACGCACACCGCGGAGCCGATGACGCTCGACCAGGCGCTCTACGAGATGGAGTTGGTCGGACACGACTTCTACCTCTACATCGACAAGGACTCGATGAGGCCGGCGGTCGTCTACCGCCGGCGGGGATACGACTACGGGGTGATCGCGCTCAACCGCGCAGACCTCGTCTGACGGCTGTGACGGGCAACCGCTCGTAAGCACGTCGGCCGGGACTTATCCATCCCTCAGATGGATGAGTCCCGGCCATTCTCTTTGTCATCATCAGTTACGTGCCATGATGCATTCGTGTCATCTACATCTGGTGCCGATCGTGAGCCGGTCCGCGTCTTGGTTGTCGACGACCAGGAGCTCTTCCGAAGGGGCCTGGTCGCGCTGCTCGCGAGCGAACCCGGCATCGAGGTCATCGGAGAGGCGACCAACGGCATCGAAGGCACCGAGCGGGCCGCGGCTTCCGCTCCGGACGTCGTGCTGCTCGACGTACGCATGCCGAAGCAGACCGGGCTGGAGGCCTGCGTCGCCATCAAGGAGGCCGTCCCCTCGGCCAACATCATCATGCTGACCGTCTCCGACGAGGAGGCCGACCTCTACGACGCGGTCAAGGCCGGCGCGATGGGCTACCTCCTCAAGGACTCCTCGATCGACCAGGTCGCCCAGGCGATCCGGGTCGTCGCCGACGGCCAGTCCCTGATCAGTCCCTCCATGGCGGTCAAGCTGATGGAGGAGTTCAAGCAGATGTCCCGGCCGGACCGCTCCCCGGTCCCCGGCCCAAAGCTCACCGACCGCGAGCTCGAGGTCCTCGGCCTGGTCGCCAAGGGTCTCAACAACCGCGAGATCGCCAAGCGGCTGTTCATCTCGGAGAACACCGTCAAGAACCACGTACGCAACATCCTGGAGAAGCTCCAGGCCCACTCGCGCATGGAGGCGGTCATGTACGCCGTGCGCCAGAAGCTCCTCAACGTCGACTAGGCTGACGCCAGCGTCGCGTGCCGGTGGCAGACCGTGTCAGGCATGGAGGCGCCGGATTCGAAGGAGCACGACTGATGTTGTCGTCCCCTTCGCCCTCACGTGACTGAGGGCGAGAAGACCAGGCTGATCGCCTGGAGCAACGAGATGCGCGACGTGCACGAGCGTCTGCGCAAGGCCCTGCGGGTGACGCAGGAGGCCATCGCCGCGGGAGATCCCGCCGAGCCCGCGGCTCGCGACCTGCTGCTGTTCTGTCATGGGTTCTGCGCGGCCCTGACCGGACATCACGAGGGGGAGGACCGGGAGCTCTTCCCGGCGATCGCCCGGTCACACCCGGAGCTGCGCGAGACGATCCGCTATCTCGAGCAGGACCACTCCATGATCGGCCACCTCCTCGGTGGCCTCCAGGCCGCCGTCGATCGGGCCGCAACCCCCGAAGACCTCGGGAAGCACCTCGAAGGCATCGCCGCGATCATGGAGTCCCACTTCCGCTTCGAGGAGCGCAAGCTGCTGAGCGTGCTCGACACCGTGAGGCTCGATGCGGATGTCGGCGATGTCTTCGGCCCGCTGTGAAAGGAATTTTTCTTTCATCGGCCGAGCGCTGCAACGGTCCGGCGGGCATCGTTCCAGGCGATCCACGCCGTACGCAGGCGGGGCAGCGGCACCGGGTCGCCCCGGCGCCGCGCCCGGATCCGGTCACGGAGCCACGCCGGCGCGTCGGCCTCCTCGATCGCCGCCGTCTTGGTGAGCAGCCGGCCCTGGTCGGCCGCATGACGACCTCGGGCCATCGCGGTCAGGCTCAGCTCGGCGATCTCGGGCTCGAGGACCCACCAAGCAGGGTGTCTGACGGCCCGCGCCCAGTAGCCGCACACCTCGCTGCGCGCGGCTTCGCGGACGTCCTCCTCGCTGACCGGTGGGAACGCCGTCCGCACATCGTCACCGAACACCGTCAGGCCGTGCACGGCCAGCTCGACGCGGGGGATGGTGGTCAGCGGTCGGTGCACCAGCCGGCCGTGGGTCCACGTGGGGTGTGGCGCCTCGGGCTCGCTCAGCCGATCGGTGGCGATGTAGGCGCAGCCGAGATCGGCGCCCGCCGCGACCCCGGCATCGAGCTCGCTGTGGATGGACGAGATCTGGTCCGCGTCCGGCGGCCCGTCGGTGAGCGCGACCAGATCCAGGTCGCTCACGCCCGGAACGTAGTCGCGGGTGGCGAGCGACCCTGCGACGTACAGGCCGATCACCCATCGCAGCGTCCCGAGGCGGTCGGCAAGCGCTGCCACGACCTCGTGCGCGTCGGAGGTGTTCCCGCCCGCGGATGTCGCCATGAGGCCAGGATCCCGCATCGGGGTGCGGGCGGGAGTCGGTTCCGGACGAGACTTGTCCGGAACCGGCTCTAGAGTCGGTCTCGTGCCCCGCTCTCAGTCACTCAGCCGCTCCCAGGCCCGCCGGATCGCCCTGGCGGCGCAGGGGTTCGCCGACAAGCCCCACACGATGCCGACCATGCGTACGTTCCAGCGCACGCTGGAGCGCACCGGAGTCCTCCAGGTGGACTCGGTCAACGTCCTGCAGCGCGCGCACTACATGCCGCTCTACAGCCGGATGGGTGCGTACGACACCGGGCTCCTGCACCGCGCCAGCAAGGGCCTCAAGGATCGCCGGATGGTCGAGTACTGGGCTCACGTGCAGGCGTTCATGCCGGTCGAGCTGTGGCCGCACATGCAGTGGCGGATGGACCACTACCGCGCCCAGAAGGGTTCGAAGTGGTGGGGGAGCGTGCCGGACGGGATGAAGGAGAAGGTGCTCGCGCTGGTGGCCGAGCAGGGGGCGCTCACCGCGCGTGAGGCGGCCAAGGCGCTCGACGACGCCGGCCCGCAGACCAAGGACCACTGGGGCTGGAACTGGTCCGACTCGCGCAAGACCCTCGACATCCTCTACATGTTCGGCGAGCTGGCGATCTCGCATCGCAACGACCAGTTCGAGGTCGCCTACGACCTGCCCGAGCGCGTCATCCCGCAGATCCACCTCGACGCGCCGACGCCGTCGCAGGAGGAGGCCCACCTCGAGCTCGTACGCCGCGCTGCCCGGTCCCACGGGGTCGGCACCGCCAAGGACATCGCCGACTACTTCCGGATGCGCGTCGACGACACGACACGCGCACTCAACCAGCTCATCGACGCCGGCGAGGTGGAGCCGGTCGCGGTCGAGGGCATCCGCAAGCAGGCGTACCTCTTCTCCGGGACCCGCCTCCCGAGGCGCGTCGAGGCTCGTGCGCTGCTGAGCCCGTTCGACCCGCTGGTCTGGGAGCGGGAGCGCACCGAGGCGCTCTTCGACTTCTTCTACCGGATCGAGATCTACACGCCGGCGCCCAAGCGGATCCACGGCTACTACGTGCTGCCGTTCCTCCTCGGCGAGCAGATCGTCGGCCGGGTCGACCTGAAGGCCGACCGCAAGAGCGGAACGCTCCAGGTCAAGGGCGCGTTCGCGGAAGCCGGCGCGCCGGTGGAGACGGCCATCGAGCTCGCGGCCGAACTCGAACGGCTCGCCGGATGGCTCGGTCTGAGCGCGATCGCGGTCGATCCCAAGGGCGACCTGGCACCCCTGCTTGCGCCGTTGGTGTGAGTGGGCGACCGGGAGGTGGGTAGAGTGAGCGTGCTATCTGTCTGCCGCTAGTAGGAGCCCGCCACCGTGGCAATTCTCGACAAGATCCTTCGCCTCGGCGAAGGCAAGATCCTTCGCGAGCTCGAGGCCATCTCGAAGGCCGTCAACGCGATCGAGGACGAGTTCGTCGCGATGAGCGATGACGAGCTGCGCGGGATGACCGACGAGTTCAAGCAACGCCTGGAGAACGGCGAGGATCTCGACGACATCATGGCCGAGGCGTTCGCCACGGTCCGCGAGGTCACCAAGCGCGTCCTGGGCCAGCGTCACTACGACGTGCAGATCCAGGGCGGTGCGGCGCTCCACCTCGGCAACATCGCCGAGATGAAGACCGGTGAGGGCAAGACCCAGACCGCGGTGCTCCCGGCCTACCTGAACGCGCTGGCCGGCAAGGGCGTCCACGTCGTCACGGTCAACGACTACCTGGCCAAGTTCCAGGCCGAGATGATGGGCCGCATCTACGGCTTCCTCGGCCTCACCGTCGGCGTGATCCTGCCGCAGATGACCCCGGCGCAGCGCCGCGAGGCCTACAACTGCGACATCACCTACGGCACCAACAACGAGCTCGGCTTCGACTACCTGCGCGACAACATGGCCTCCTCCATGGCCGACCTGGTTCAGCGCGGCCACTTCTTCGCGATCGTCGACGAGGTCGACTCGATCCTCATCGACGAGGCCCGCACCCCGCTGATCATCTCGGGTCCGACCGAGGACGACGTGAAGTGGTACGACGAGTTCGCCACGATCGCCAAGACGCTGACCAAGGACGTCGACTACGAGGTCGACGAGAAGAAGCGCACCATCGCCGTTCTCGAGCGGGGCATCACCCGGGTCGAGGACCACCTCGGCATCGAGAACCTCTACGAGGCGGTCAACACCCCGCTGATCTCGTTCATGAACAACTCGATCAAGGCCAAGGAGCTCTTCCGCCGCGACAAGGAGTACGTCGTCGCCAACGACGAGGTCCTGATCGTCGACGAGCACACCGGCCGCATGCTCGCCGGCCGCCGCTACAACGACGGCCTGCACCAGGCGATCGAGGCCAAGGAGGGTGTGAAGGTCCGCGAGGAGTACCAGACCCTGGCGAGCATCACCCTGCAGAACTACTTCCGCCTCTACGAGAAGCTCTCCGGCATGACCGGTACGGCGATGACCGAGGAGTCGGAGTTCGACAAGATCTACAAGCTCGGCGTGGTCCCGATCCCGACCAACAAGCCGATGATCCGCAAGGACCAGCCCGACCTCGTCTACCGCACCGAGGAGGCGAAGTACGAGGCCGTCGCCGACGACATCGTCGAGCGCCACAAGAAGGGCCAGCCGGTGCTGGTCGGCACCGTCTCGGTGGAGAAGTCCGAGTACCTCGGCAACATCCTCAAGAAGCGCGGCGTCCCGCACACCGTCCTCAACGCGAAGTACCACGCCGACGAGGCCAAGATCGTCGCGCTGGCCGGCCACAAGGGCGCGGTCACGGTCGCCACCAACATGGCCGGTCGAGGCACCGACATCATGCTCGGTGGCTCCGTCGACTTCCTGGCCGACCAGGAGCTCCGCAAGCAGGGCCTGGAGCCCGCAGGCGAGACGGCCGAGGCGTACGAGCAGAACTGGGCGCCGACGGTCGAGCGGATCAAGGAGCAGGTCGCCGCGGAGCACGAGGAGGTCACCAAGCTGGGTGGTCTCTACGTCCTCGGCACCGAGCGCCACGAGTCCCGCCGCATCGACAACCAGCTGCGTGGTCGTTCCGGCCGTCAGGGCGACCCGGGCGAGTCCCGCTTCTACCTGTCGCTGGAGGATGACCTGATGCGCCTGTTCAAGGGCGAGTGGGTCGACCGCATCCTGACCACGCTGAAGATCCCCGACGACGTGCCGATCGAGGCCAAGTCGGTGACCAAGTCGATCGCCAACGCGCAGACCCAGGTCGAGGGTCAGAACTTCGAGTCCCGCAAGAACGTCCTCAAGTACGACGACGTCATGGACCGCCAGCGCAAGGTGATCTACGCCGAGCGCCGCGAGGTGCTCGAGGGCGCCGACCTCGAGGACCAGATCCGCACCTTCATCGACGACGTCGTCACCGGCGTCGTCACCGGCGCGACCCAGGACTACGCCGAGGAGTGGGACCTCGACCAGCTGTGGACCGACCTCAAGCAGATGTGGCCGGTATCGGTCGAGCCCGAGAAGCTGATCGCGGACGCCGGCGGCAGCAAGGACGACCTCGACCGCAACGAGCTGATCGAGATCCTCAAGAAGGATGCCCAGGAGGCGTACGACCGCCGCGAGGAGGAGATCGGCTCCGAGGGCATGCGCGAGGTCGAGCGCCAGGTCGTCCTCTCGGTGCTGGACCGCAAGTGGCGCGAGCACCTCTACGAGATGGACTACCTGCGTGAGGGCATCGGTCTGCGGGCCTACTCGCAGCGCGACCCGCTGGTGGAGTACCAGCGCGAGGGCTTCGACATGTTCACCGCGATGATGGACGGCATCAAGGAGGCCGCGGTCGGCTACCTGTTCAACCTGGAGGTCCAGGTCGAGCAGGCGGAGCCGGAGTTCCACTACCACCCCGACGGCACCCGTCACGCCGGTCCGATGCACGAGGGCGCGCTCGCCGAGCCGCCGGTCGGTGTCGGTCAGGCCGGTGGTCTCCAGGACATCTCCGCCGCCCTGAAGGCACAGCCCGCCGGCCAGGCGCCGAGTGGGTCGCCCCACATCGTCGCGCCGGGTCTGCAGAAGCCTGCCGCTCCCAAGCACATGGCCTTCTCCGGTCCGGACGAGCAGGGTCAGGCCGAGGCGCAGGGCAACACCGTCAGCAACGCCGACGACCCCTACGCCAAGATCGGCCGCAACGAGCAGTGCCCCTGTGGCTCGGGCAAGAAGTTCAAGCAGTGCCACGGTCGCCCCGGCGGCCCGACCGGCCTCACCACCCGCGTCAACGGCTGAGGACACCTCAGCTCACCACCCGTGGAGCGCTGTACGTAGCAGGTACGTACAGCGCTCCACGGGTTCATTCGTACGGACCGAAGTTGAGGACCGTGCAGATCCAGTTCTCCCCGCTCTGCTCGAAGCGGAGGGCCATCGCGCGGTAGCCGTGGCCGTACTTGATCGTGGCGGTGGCCTCGACGATGGTGTCGGTGACCACGTGAAGGTGCCAACGATAGACGCGGGGACGGACCGGCTGGTGGCGGCCCAGGCCGGGCTCGTACGCCCCGCTACGGGCGGTGAGGGCGGCGCGGTAGCGAAGATCGGAGACGACCTCCTTGGTCGTCCAGCGGACCAGCTGGCTCGCCGGACGGTCCCCGCCGACGACCTCGGCGATCTTCTGGGCGAACTGTGGGATCCACGCGTTCAGATGGCCGCGGGCGGGGACGATGGGGATCGGCTCGGCCAGCAGTGCGTCATCCTGCCCGCTCCGGTCCGGCTGCGGCGGGTCCAGGCGTGGCTGTAGGTCGAAGGCGAGCGTGCCCTGGACATCGGCCAGGGGCACCTCGGCGGGGCGTTGCGGATCCGGCTCCGCAGGATCAGGGTCCCGAGATGGTAGAGCGCTCATGGGCGCAAACTCTTTTCTACGCAGGCAACCTTCTCTTACCCGTTATTCGTGGTTCTAAACCGGCGAGTAACAGAAGGTTCTCCTGTGACGAAGGAGACTGGAGGGACGGGCTATGTGGCCTGGTCGTCGTAGGGCGGCTTCTCGCCGGCCAGAAGAGGCTTGGGCGCCTTGGCGCGCGCCTCTTCCTCCTCGATGTCGGCGAGAGCTTCCTGGATCTGTCTGCTGACGATGCGACGCGGGTCGAGGTCGCGCAGCTCGAGGTCCTGGTAGGCGGGCCCGAGCTCTCCGCGCAGATCGTCGCGCGCGTTGTTGGCCAGGTTGCGCACCTGGTGGAGGAGGCGGGCGATCTGCCGTGCCATGTCGGGGATCTTGTCCGGGCCGAAGACCAGGATGGCGATCACGACGATGACGGCAAGCTCCGCGAAGCCGATGCCGAACACGGAGGTGAACCTACAGGCTCAGAGCTTGGAGGTGGGAGTGAGGCCCAGTTGCATGCCCGCGAGCCCGCGGCCGCGGCCCGAGATCGTACGCGCCACCTCGGCCAGCACCTTGGCCGACTCGGCGGTCGGGTCGGACTCGACGATCGGCTTCCCGGCGTCGCCGGCCTCGCGCAGAGTCTGCTCCAGCGGGATCTGGCCGAGCAACGGGACCTTCGAGCCGAAGCGCTGGGAGAGGGTGTCGGCGACCCGCTGGCCACCGCCGGAGCCGAAGACCTCCATCTTGGAGCCGTCGGGCAGGACGAGCCAGGACATGTTCTCCACGACGCCGACGACGCGCTGGTGCATCATCTCGGCCATCGTGCCGGCCCGCTCGGCCACCTCGGCGGCGGCCTCCTGCGGGGTGGTGACCACGACAATCTCGGCGTTGGGCAGGTGCTGGCCCAGCGAGATCGCCACGTCGCCGGTGCCCGGGGGCAGGTCGAGCAGCAGCGCGTCGAGGTCTCCCCAGTAGACGTCGGAGAGCATCTGGACCAGGGCCCGGTCGAGCATCGGTCCGCGCCAGGCGACGACCTGGTCGCGGCGGGGCTTGAGCATCCCGATCGAGATCACCGAGACGCCCGAGGCGGTCGGGACCGGCATGATCAGGTCATCGACCTGGGTCGGCCGGGAGTCGGCCACGCCCAGCATCGCGGGCACCGAGTGTCCGTAGATGTCGGCGTCGACGATGCCGACCTTGAGACCCTGCTGGGCGAGCGCGACGGCGAGGTTGACCGTGACCGACGACTTGCCGACACCGCCCTTGCCCGACGCGATCGCGAAGACCTTGGTCAGCGAGCCCGGCTGGGCGAAGGGGATCTCCCGCTGCGCCTGACCGCCGGTGAGGCCGTTGCGCATCTCGGTGCGCTGCTCGTTGGTCATCACACCCAGCTCGAGGTCGACGCCGGTGACGCCGTCGACCTTCTCGAGCGCCGCGGTGGTGTCGCGGTTGATGGTGTCCTTGAGCGGGCAGCCGGCGACGGTCAGCAGCACCTTGACGCTGACGACACCTGCGTCGTCGATCGAGACGGAGTCGACCATCCCCAACTCGGTGATGGGACGTTTGATCTCCGGGTCCTGAACGGTCGCCAGGGCTGCGTTGACACGGTCGAGAAGCGGGCTACTCACGGTATGCAAGCCTACGTCGTGCGTGGGGAGTCTCCAGCATCGCCCGAGGGCTGGTCGATCGGACCGCGGTGACGGTCGCGCTCGTCGAGCTCCTCGAGGAGCAGCCGGAGCTCGGAGCGGAGGTAGTCGCGGGTGGCGACCTCGCCGAGGGCCATCCGCAGCGACGCGGTCTCGCGGGCGAGGAACTCCATGTCGGCCTTGGACTGCGAGGCGATGCGACGATCCTGCTCGGCGATGGCCCGGTCGCGGTCCTCCTGGCGGTTCTGCGCGAGCAGGATCAGCGGCGCGGCGTACGAGGCCTGCAGACTCAGCGCCAGGGTCAGGAAGATGAACGGGAACTCGTCGAAGCGCCACTCGCGGGGAGCCAGGGCGTTCCAGGCGACCCAGATGAACACGACCATCGTCATCCAGGCGAGGAACCGGGCGGTGCCCATGTAGCGGGCGAAGGCCTCGGCGAAGGAGCCGAAGGCATCGGCGCGGAAGGTGGGCCGCCGGACGAGCGGACGGCGCAGCTCGCGCGGGGTGTCGAGGCGGCCGCGGGCGGCTCGGGTGTCAGCCACGGCGCACCATCTCCGGAGTGATCACCTTGTTGGGGCGGGTGTCGGGCCTGGTGTCGGGACGCGGCTCGGTGGCCGACTCCTGGCGGGCGAGGTTCTCGCGCCAGTTCTCCGGGAGCAGGTGGTCGAGCAGGTCGTCGACGGTGACCGCACCGGCCAGATGGCCGTTCTCGTCGACGACGGGAGCGGCGACCAGGTTGTACGTCGCCAGGTGGGCCGCGACCTGCTCGGTGCTGTCCTCGGGGCGCAGCGGCTCCAGGGACTCGTCGAGCGCGCCCGCGACCAGCGTGGACGGTGGCTCGCGCAGCAGTCGCTGGATATGGGCGATGCCGAGGAACTTGCCGGTCGGCGTCTCCAGCGGAGGACGGCAGACGTAGACGAGGGCCGCCTGGGCCGGGGTGAGGTCGGGGTTGCGTACGAGAGCGAGCGCGTCGGCGATGGTCGCGTCGGGGCCGACGATGACCGGCTCGGGCGTCATCATCGAGCCGGCGGTGTCCTCCTCGTAGGACATCAGCCGGAGTACGTCCTTGGCGTCCTCGGGCTGCATCAGGTCGAGCAGCAGGGTGGCGGTCTCCTCGGGCAGCTCCGCGATGAGGTCGGCGGCGTCATCGGGCGACATCTCCTCGAGCACGTCGGCGGCACGCTCGGAGTCCAGGGCCCGCACGATGGCGACCTGGTCGTCCTCGGGCAGCTCCTCGAGCACCTCGGCCAGGCGCTCGTCGTCGAGGGCGGCGACGACCTGACGCTGACGCTCGGGCGGGAGCTCGTGGATCATCGTCGCGGCATCGGCCGGGCGCATGTCGTGGATCGCCTGGACCAGGTGGGTCGCGGCCTGGGTGGGGGAGCGGCTGGCCAGCCCCTCGGCGTCGTTCCACTCGACCACGTGCGTCTGGCCGCGACGGCGCAGGCCCTTGGCGAGCTCCTGCACGGCGACCCGCGAGAGCAGCCAGTCGCGGTTGCGGGCCTGCTCCATGCCGACGTCGTAGACGGTGCCGACGACGCCTGTGGGGCGGATGGTGACCTGGCGGTCGAACATCTGGCCGATCACCAAAGTCTCGGTCGAACGCTGCTGGAAGCGGCGCATGTTGAGCAGGCCGGTGGTGTAGATCTGGCCGGCGTCGATGCTGGTCACCCGGGTCATCGGCACGAAGATGCGCCGGCGCCCGAAGACCTCGACCACCAGGCCCAGCACGCGGGGCTGCCGGGCGTCGGATCTGACCGTGACCACGAGATCTCGCACCTTGCCGACCTGCTCACCGAGCGGGTCGAAGATCGGAAGGCCGACCAGGCGTGCCGCGTAGACGCGGTTGGGCGAGGTGCTCACGCCGCCACCTCCGTAGCGCAGGCGCCAGAATACGGAGGTGGCGGCGTGATGATCGTTTGGTTCACTCGCTGACGCTCGCTCACAGGCCAACGTTATGACATAGCCCCCAGCGGGGCGCTTCGACGCTCACGCGGTGGCACGGACCACATATTCGATGAGCTATCCGACCGCGCCGGAACGGGGTCCGGGATCTTGCTGAGGCTTGTGTTACAAATGGTTTCAATGTGACCAGAGTGACCGGTCACGAATGCTGCGAGAGGGGCCCGGACGGATGCGTACACAACCTCAGGTGCCATCTCGCGGGGGTCGGGTGGCCAAGGCCCTGCTCTCCGCGGGGCTTGTCATCGGCCTCTTCGGCGGCGCGCTCGTCGCCGTGCGCGACTCGTCCGCTCCGGCGACGACGGATCTGGAGACCGTCGCCTACTCGCCACCGCGTTATCGGATGGTGCAGGCCAACATCAGGGCCAGCATGGGTACGGCGAGGTTCAAGAAGGACGTGCGCGAGGTCGTCGACACGGCGCCCGACTTCATCACCTACAACGAGGTGAACGGCCGCCGGACCGCGGACCTCGAGCCGGGGCGCTACCGCGTGTGGCGCAAGGGCGGCGACCCGTACCGGTCGGCCACGGCGGTGGCCTGGGACAACGACGAGTGGGCGGCGACCTCGAAGGGCATCCACCAGATCAGCGACAAGCGTGGCAAGCCGGCCGACCAGCGGCTGCACTGGGGCATCAGGTTCGCCAACTGGGTCACCCTCGAGAACCGGGCGACCGGCCGGAACGTCTCGGTGGTGGCGGTGCACTTCGCGCCCAAGTCCAAGTACTACGGCGACCTGGTCCGTCCCTCGGCCCGCGCGCTCAACGTGCTCGTCAAGGCGCTGGCCAGACGCGGCCCGGTGATGGTGGGCGGCGACCTGAACGTGCAGTACGAGGGCTCTCGCTACCCGAGCGACATCTTCGCCGCGCAGCACCTGGCCCCGAGCTACGACGTCACTCAGCAGGTACCGGTGACGCACGGCCGGGCCTCGACCATCGACTACGTGCTGGCCCGTGGGATCGCGCGGTTCGCCACCGGCAACCAGCGCGCCTTCGGGCTCGAGTCCGACCACCACGCGGTACGCGTCGACTTCTCGCCGCTGCCGGTCACCTCCACCGAGGGCTCCTCGCGGGTCAGGTTCGGGCCGGGTGTCGTGGTCACCGACCCGGGACTGAGCACCGCCGAGGAGCAGAGCGTGCTGCGTACGGTCCTGAAGTCGATCAACAGCACCAAGCGGGGTCAGGTCGTCCACCTGGCCACCCGTGCGCTGAGCAACGCCAAGGTGCTCCGGGCGCTGAAGCGGGCCAAGTCCCGTGGTGCGCAGGTCCAGGTCGTCACCGCGGAAGGGACCACGACCGCCGAGATGCGCTCGCTGCAGCGGGTCCTCGGCAAGGACGTGAACAAGGAGAGCTGGGCCGTACGGCGCCCGAGCGGCTATGACCGCGCCGGCCTGCGGGCGACCGTGCTGCTGATCAGCAGGACCGGTGCCACCCCGGCGTTCGCCTTCAGCTCCAGCACCCAGATGTCCACCTCGGCCGGCTCCGGGAAACGGTCGGGCTACGTGAGCGTCACCAGGGCGTCGTACGACAAGCTCTTCAAGCCGTTCTTCTCGGCAGTCGGACGGCGGGTCTGAGCGTCGTAGGATCGCGATGTGGTGGGAGTCACCCTGTCACTGATGGTTACTGATTGGTAACCTGCCGCAGTGACACGTCGTGGTGGTCTCGACAGGCTCGACCACCGAGAGTAGGAGTGAAGCATGGGTCGCCTTGCCGAGACCGAAGGTCTCACCGATATTCAGGAAGAGATCCTGAAGACCGTCCGTCAGTTCGTGGACGAGAAGGTCATTCCGGTGGCCCAGGAGCTGGAGCACGCCGACGAGTATCCGACCGAGATCGTCGAAGGTCTCAAGGAGCTCGGCATCTTCGGTCTGATGATCCCGGAGGAGTACGGCGGGCTGGGTGAGTCGCTGCTGACCTACGCGCTGTGTGTCGAGGAGATCGCGCGCGGTTGGATGTCGGTCTCCGGCGTCATCAACACCCACTTCATCGTGGCCTACATGCTGATGCAGCACGGCACCGAGGAGCAGAAGCAGAAGTACCTGCCGAAGATGGCCACAGGTGAGGTACGTGGCGCGTTCTCGATGTCCGAGCCCGGTCTCGGCTCGGATGTGAGCGCGGTGTCGACCAAGGCGACCAAGCTCGAGGACGGGTCCTACAGCATCACCGGCCAGAAGATGTGGCTGACCAACGGTGGCTCCTCCACCCTGGTCGCGGTGCTGACCAAGACCGACGAGGGTGCCGAGTCGGTCTACAAGAACATGACCACCTTCCTGGTCGAGAAGACCCCGGGCTTCGGCGAGACCGCGCAGGGCGTGACCGTGCCCGGCAAGATCGACAAGATGGGCTACAAGGGCATCGACACGACCGAGATGATCTTCGAGGGTCACAAGATCTCGGCCGACCAGATCCTCGGTGGGGCTCCGGGCAAGGGCTTCTTCCAGATGATGGACGGTGTCGAGGTCGGCCGGGTCAACGTCGCCGCCCGCGCCTGCGGCCTGGCGATCCGTGGCTTCGAGCTCGGCATCGCCTACTCCCAGCAGCGTCAGACCTTCGGCAAGAAGATCGCCGAGCACCAGGCCATCCTGTTCCGCCTGGCGGAGATGGGCACCAAGGTCGAGGTCTCCCACAACATGATGGTCCGCGCCGCGCGTCTCAAGGACACCGGCAAGCGGATGGACGTCGAGGCCGGCATGGCCAAGATGGTCGCCTCCGAGTACGCCAACGAGGTCGTGGAGGACTCCTTCCGCATCCACGGCGGCTACGGCTACTCCAAGGAGTACGAGATCGAGCGGCTCATGCGCGAGGTCAAGTTCATGCTCATCGGTGAGGGCACCAGCGACATCCAGAAGATGATCATCGGCCGCTCGCTGCTCAAGGACTACAAGTCCTGAGCCTCCGGGCGAACCCTTCCGCCGAATCTGTAGAAGTGGGCGACGAAACTGTGGTTTCGTCGCCCCACACAACACTCACCCACGGGAGGGACCGGGGCGCCGACGGGCACGCAGCAGAGGGCCAGGCAGCGGTGGAGGGCGGCCAAGCATAGCACTAGC